>NZ_RAVW01000049.1 GCF_003611585.1 Corallococcus exercitus
GGGCAACGGCCAGTTCGAATACGACACCGCGCGGGCGGAGAACGCGTCGCTAGACGGTGAAGGCCACCTGGCCATCACCGCGCGCAAGGAACGCTACGGCGGCAACGACTACACCTCCGCGCGGCTGACGACGAAGAACCGCTACACCAAGACCTACGGCCGCATCGAGGCGCGCATCCACCTGCCCACGGGCCGCGGCATCTGGCCGGCGTTCTGGATGCTGGGCGCGGACGTGGACTCCGTCGGCTGGCCGGAGTGCGGTGAGATCGACATCATGGAGTACCGCGGGCAGATCCCCTCCATCGTCCGGGGCTCGCTGCACGGGCCGGGCTACTCCGGCGGCGCGAACATCGGCCGCGAGCACGCCGTCTCCGGCACGCCGCTCTCCGCGGACTTCCACGTCTACGCGGTGGAGTGGGAGCCGGAGCGCATCCGCTTCATCCTGGACGACACCGTCTTCTTCGAGGCCACGCCGAAGAACCTGCCCGCCGGCAAGAAGTGGGTCTACGACCATCCGCACTTCATCATCCTGAACGTCGCGGTGGGCGGCTCGTTCGTGGGGCCGCCGGACTCCAAGACGGTGTTCCCGCAGACGATGAAGGTGGACTACGTGCGCGTCTACGAAAGGGCCGCGCAGTGAGGTTCGCCCGCGCGCTCCTGCCGCTGGCCTTGCTGGTGGCGTGCTCCTCGGAGCCGCGCCCCCGGCCGCCGGGCGTGCTGTTCGTCTCCGTGGAGCAGCAGAGCGCGTGGGTGCGCAACTTCAACCCGCTGTTCGCGGGCGCCGGTGCGCGCTGGCCCACCCGGGCGGGCGTGTACGAGTGCATGGAGATCTTCAGCTCCGCGCAGGGCAAGTGGGTGCCGTGGCTCGCCACCGGCCATGCGTGGTCGGAGGATCAGCTCACGCTGCGCTTCACGTTGCGCGACGGCGTCCTCTGGTCCGACGGCAAGCCCTTCAGCGCGGACGACGTCGTCTTCACCTTCGGCCTGCTCAAGCAGCACCCGGCGCTGGACGCGGGCGGCGTGTGGCGCTTCCTCACGGACGTGAAGGCGGAAGGGAAGGGCACCGTCGCCTTCACCTTCTCGCGCGTGTACCTGCCGGGCTTCAGCGACCTGGCGCACCAGATCGTCGTGCCCCAGCACATCTGGAAGGACGTCGCGGATCCGGTGACGTTCACCAACCCGGAGCCGGTGGCCACCGGGCCCTTCACCCAGGTGACGCTGTTCCGCAACCAGGTCTACGAGCTGGGCCGCAATCCGCACTACTGGCAGCCCGGCAAGCCCGCGGTGTCCGCGCTGCGCTTCCTCGCGTTCCCCACCAACGACCAGGCCAACATGGCGCTCGTGGAGGGGGAGGTGGACTGGGCGGGCAACTTCGTGCCGGCGGTGGACCGCACCTTCGTGTCGCGCGACCCCGCGCACCACGCGCGCTGGTTCCCGCTCTACGGCAGCACCGTCTTCCTCTATCCCAACACCACGCGCCCGCCGCTGGACGACGTGCGCGTGCGCAAGGCGCTGAGCATGGCGCTGGACCGCGACCGGCTGGTGGAGGTGGCCATGTACGGCTACACCCGCCCCGCGGACGCCACCGCGCTCAACGACGCGTACACCGGCTGGAAGGATCCGGAGGTCGCGAAGGACGCGTGGACCCGCTACGACCTGGCCGCGGCGAACCGGCTCCTGGACGAGGCGGGCCTCACGCGCGGCGCGGACGGGATGCGGCGCTTGAAGGACGGGCAGCCCTTCGCGCTGGACCTGGAGGTGGTGAGCGGGTGGTCGGACTGGGTGCGGGCAGGGCAGGTGGTGGGCCGCGACCTGCGCAAGCTGGGCATCGGCGTGACGCTCAAGACGTACGAGTTCGGCACCTGGTTCACGCGCCTGCAGAAGGGCGAGTTCCAGCTGGCCATCTCCTGGTCGCTGGACGGCCCCACGCCGTACAACTTCTACAAGTGGCTGCTGTCGCCGCGCACCGTGCGGCCGGTGGGTGAGGTGGCCGCGGCCAACTGGCACCGCATGGGCGACGCGCAGGCGGATGAGCTGCTCGTGCGCTTCGAGCGCGCCGGCACGCCCGAGGAGCAGCACGCGCTGATGTCCCAGGTGCAGCAGCGCTTCTCCGCCACCGCGCCCGCGATTCCCCTGTTCCCCAACCCATCCTGGGGCGAGTCCAACTCCTTGCGCTTCACGGGCTTCCCCACCGAGCAGAACCCCTACGCGCGGCTCGCGCCGCACGCGGAGCCCGACAGCCTGCTGGTGCTGACGGAGCTGTCCCCGAGGGAGCGCTGACCATGGGCCGCTACATCCTCCGGCGACTGGGCTTCTACCTCATCGCCGCGTGGGCCTCGCTCACGCTCAACTTCATCATCCCGCGCCTCGCTCCCGGTGATCCGGCGGCGGCCATGTTCGCGCGCTTCGAGGGCAAGGTGGCCCCGGAGGCCATGGGCGCGCTGAAGGCCGCGTTCGGCTTCACGGACGCGCCGCTCTACGCCCAGTACTTCACGTACCTGAAGCACCTGGTGCAGGGCGACCTGGGCATGTCCTACGCGTACTTCCCCGCGCGAGTGACGGAAGTGATTGGCACCGGCCTGATGTGGACGGTGGGCCTGGCGGGCGTCGCGGTCGTCATCAGCTTCGTGGTGGGGTCCTTCCTGGGCGTGCTCGCCGCGTGGAACCGGGGCGGGTGGCTGGACTCGGGGCTGGCGCCCGCGCTCGCGTTCCTGGGGGCCTTCCCGTACTTCTGGCTGGCCATGCTGGCGCTGTACCTCTTCGGCTTCGTGCTGGGGTGGTTCCCGCTTCGCCACGCGTACGGGCACGACATGGAGCCGGGGCTGTCGTTCGCGTTCGCCGCGGACGTGGCCCGCCACGCGGTGCTGCCCGCGTCCTCCATCGTGGTGGCCACGCTGGGCGGGTGGATGCTGGGCATGCGCAACACGATGGTGGCCACGCTGGGCACGGACTCCATCCGGCTGGCGCACGCGCGCGGCCTGCCACCCCGGCAGGTGATGCTGCGCTACGCCGCGCGCAACGCGCTGCTGCCCAACGTCACCAGCTTCGGCATGGCGGTGGGCTTCGTGCTGTCGGGCTCGCTGCTCACGGAGATCGTCTTCTCCTATCCGGGCACGGGCTACCTGCTCATCCTCGCCGTGCGCAACCAGGACTACCCGCTGATGCAGGGGCTGTTCCTGGTCATCACCCTGGCGGTGCTCGCGGCGAACTTCGCCGTGGACCTCATCTGCCTCTGGTTGGATCCGAGGACCCGCGCCCATGCGTGACTTCCTGCGAAGGCTCTCCCGCCACCGGAAGGCGGCGGTGGGCGGCAGCCTGCTCGTTTTCTTCCTCCTGCTCGCGGTGGTGGGGCCCTTCTTCGTGATGGACCCCACGGACCTGGTGGGCCGGCCGCACCAGCCGCCCAGCGCGGCGCACTGGTTCGGCACCACGGGCCAGGGCCAGGACGTGCTCGCGCAGACGGTGGTGGGCGCGCGCGAGACGCTGGCGGTGGGCTTCGCGGTGGGCGCGCTCGTCACGCTGGTGGGCGCGCTCGTGGGCGTCACCGCAGGCTACCTGGGCCGCCGCGTAGACGACGTGCTGTCGCTCACCACCAACGTGTTCCTGGTCATCCCCGGCATGCCGCTGGCCATCGTGCTGGGCGCGTACCTGCCGTCCGGACCGCTGCGCATGGTGGCGGTGCTGACCGTCGCGGGCTGGGCCTGGAACGCGCGCGTGTTCCGTGCGGAGTCGCTGGCGCTGCGCGGGCGCGACTTCGTGTCCGCGGCGGTGGTGACGGGGGAGAGCCACTCGCGCATCGTGTCGCGGGAGCTGCTGCCCAACATGGCGTCGCTCCTGGGCTCGTCGTTCATCGGGAACACGCTCTATGCGGTGGGCGCGCAGGTGGGCCTGGAGTTCCTGGGCCTGGGCGACGTCAGCGCGGTGACGTGGGGCACCAACCTCTACTGGGCCGGCAACGACGCGGCGCTGCTCACGCGCTCCTGGTGGATCTTCGTCCCCACGGGCGTGTGCATCGCGCTCGTGGGCTTCGCGCTCACGCTGGTGAGCTCCGCCATCGACGAGCTGACCAACCCCGCGCTGCGCGTGCACAAGGCCGCGCCGCTGCCCGGGGGCACCGTCGCCCGTCCGCACCTGGAGCGGCCGGTGCCGGGCGTGCTCCTGCGCGTGCAGGACCTGTGCATCGACTACGCGACGGAGAAGGGCCCCTCCCGCGTGGTGGACTCGGTGTCGTTCGACGTGGCGCCCGGCGAGGTGTTCGGCCTGGCGGGCGAGTCCGGCAGCGGCAAGTCCACCATCGGCTCCGCGCTGCTGGGCCTGCTGCCTGCCTCCGCGCGCGTGACGCAGGGGCGCATCCTCTTCAACGGCATGGACGTCACCGCGCTGGAGGGCCCGGCCCTGCGCGCGTTCCGCTGGCGTCAGGTGTCCATGGTGTTCCAGAGCGCCATGAGCGCGCTCAACCCGGTGCTCACGCTGGGCGAGCAGTTCCACGACACGCTGGCGGCGCACGGCCGCGTGTCGCGCGGCACGTCCTACGCCCGCGCGCGGGAGCTGCTGGGCATGGTGGGCCTGTCGCCGGACCTGGTGACGGCGTACCCGCACCAGCTCTCCGGCGGCATGCGGCAGCGCGTGGGCATCGCGCTGGCGCTGGCCCTGGAGCCCCGGCTGGTCATCATGGACGAGCCCACCACGGCGCTGGACGTCGTGGTGCAGAAGGAGCTGCTCCAGCGCATGGTGGAGCTCAAGCAGCGGCTGGGCTTCGCCATGCTCTTCATCACGCATGACCTGCCGCTGTTGCTCGCGCTGTCGGACCGCGTGGGCGTGCTCCAGGGCGGCAAGCTGGTGGAGGTGGACACGTCCGCCAACCTGCGCGCCGGGGCCCGCCACCCGTACACGCAGCTGCTCCTGTCCTCGTTCCCGCACCTGTCCGCGAAGGACGCCGCGCCTCAGCCGGTGCAGGCGCCGGAGCTGTCCGTGTCCCGGCCGTCCACGCGCATCGCCGCCATCCCCGGAGGTCACCGATGAGCGCCCCCCTCCTGGAGGCGGAAGGGCTCACCCGCAGCTACCTGGCGGGCGGCTTCTTCTCCCGCGAGCGCAAGCCCATCCTCAAGGGCGTGTCCTTCTTCCTCCAGCCGGGAGAGATCGTCGCGCTGGTGGGCGAGTCCGGCAGCGGCAAGTCCACGCTGGCGCGGCTGCTGGCCCGGCTGGACAGGCCGGACGCGGGGCAGCTGCGCCTCGCCGGGCGCGACGTGCTGGCGGACGGCAGCGCGCAGGCGTCGCTCGACTACCGGGGCCGCGTGCAGATGGTGTTCCAGGATCCGTTCGCGTCCCTCAACCCCGTGCACACGGTGGCGTACCACCTGGAGCGGCCGCTCGTGCGCCACGGCCGGGTGCCGAAGTCCGGCCTGCGCGCGAAGGTGCTGTCGCTGCTGGAGTCGGTGGGCCTGACGCCCGCGGAGGCCTTCGCGAAGCGCTACCCGCATGAGCTGTCCGGCGGCCAGCGTCAGCGCGTGGCGGTGGCGCGCGCGCTGGCGGTGGAGCCGCAGGTCATCATCGCGGACGAGCCCACGTCGATGCTGGACGTGTCCACGCGCAAGGGCGTGCTGCAGCTGTTGCGCGGCCTCACGCAGGAGCGCGGCATCGGCATCCTGTTCATCACCCACGACCTGGCGAGCGCGCGCCACCTGGCCGACCGCATCCTCGTGCTCTACGCGGGCACGGTGGTGGAGGCGGGCAGGGCGGACGAGGTGCTGCGCCAGCCGCGCCACCCGTACACGAAGCTGCTGCTGTCCGCGGTGCCGGACGGGGACGACTTCCTCCAGGCCGCGCTGCCGGTGCGCCCCACCACGCAGGCGCCGCCGCTCGTGGGCTGCCCCTTCGCCCCGCGCTGCCCGGTGTCCGAGCCGCGCTGCTCCACCCTCACTCCTCCCGACGTCCTCCCGGCCGCGAATCACCTCGTCCGCTGCCACCTTGAAGTTCCGAAAGGAGTTACCGCCGATGCGTCAGTTTCCTCCTGACTTCCTCTGGGGCGTGGCCACCTCCGCGTATCAGATTGAAGGCGCCACCCGCGTGGACGGCCGTGGCGAGTCCATCTGGGACCGCTTCGCCGCCACCCCGGGGAAGATCCAAGACAAGTCCGACGGCTCGGTGGCCTGTGAGCACTACCGCCGCTGGCCGGAGGACATCGAACTGATGCGCTGGATGGGGCTGAAGTCCTACCGCTTCTCCATCGCGTGGCCGCGCATCCTCCCGGAGGGACGGGGCCGGGTGAACAGCGTGGGCGTGGACTTCTACTCGCGCCTGGTGGACTCGCTGCTGGGCGCGGGCATCGAGCCCTTCGTCACGCTCTACCACTGGGACCTGCCGCAGGTGCTGGAGGACCAGGGTGGCTGGCCCGCGCGCGCCACCGGCGACGCCTTCGTGGAGTACGCGGACGTCATCAGCCGCGCGCTGGGCGACCGCGTGAAGCGGTGGATTACCCACAACGAGCCCTGGTGCATCAGCTACCTGGGCTACGGCAACGGTGAGCACGCCCCGGGCCACAAGGACTGGTCCAAGATGCTGGCGGCGGCGCACACGCTGCTGGTGTCGCATGGCAACGCGGTGAAGGTGCTGCGCTCCAACGTGAAGCACGCGGAGGTGGGCATCACGCTCAACCTCACGCCGGGCGAGCCCGCGTCGCCCAGCCCGGAGGACGCGGACGCGACCCGCGACTTCGACGGCGGCTTCAACCGCTGGTTCCTGGAGCCGCTCTACGGCCGGGGCTATCCGAAGGATGTGATTGAGGACCACGTGAAGGCGGGCCGCATCCCGTCCTCGCACCTGGACTTCATCCAGCCCGGCGACCTGGAGACCATCGCCACGCCCACCGACTTCCTGGGCGTGAACTTCTATTCGCGCGCCGTCCTGCGCAGCAACCGCATCCCGGAGGAGCAGAACGCGCCGCGGACGGTGTTCGTGCGCCCGGACAAGACGGACATGGACTGGGAGGTGGCTCCGCATTCCCTCACGCGCCTGCTGGTGCACCTGGAGAAGGAATACAAGCCCGGCCCCATCTACATCACGGAGAACGGCTGCGCGTACTCCACGGCTCCCAGCGCGGACGGCCGCGTGCACGACGTGCAGCGCGTGGAGTACCTGCGCGGGCACCTGGAGGCGTGCGGTGACGCCATCGCGCAGGGCGTGAAGCTGGCGGGTTACTTCGCGTGGTCGCTGCTGGACAACTTCGAGTGGGCCTACGGGTACACCAAGCGCTTCGGCCTGGTGTGGGTGGACTACGCCACCCAGCAGCGCATCCCGAAGGACAGCGCCCATCTCTATCGCGACGTCGTGGCCCAGAACGGCCTGGACGGGGAGAAGGCCGCTTGAAAAGGCTCTTCCTGACGACGTGTCTGGCGCTCTGCGGCACCCAGGCTTTCGCCCAGGTGTCCGGTGCGGGCGCTCCGGTTCAATCACCGCCCGCCGCGCAGCCGCCCTCGGCCGGCCCCGTGGACGCCGCCGCGCCCGCGCCAGTGCCCGCGACGCCGGAGCAGCAGGCTCCGGTGGAGCAGCAGGCTCCGCGGGCTCCTGTGACTCCTGCGGCTCCTGCGGCCTCCGCGCCTTCGGACGCGAAGCGCACGACGGTGACGCGGGTCATCCACGACGAGCGCGGCTTCAAGCTCCAGGTGGACGGCCGGGACTTCCCCATCCACGGCGTGAACTGGGGCTACACGCCCATCGGTGAGAACTACCGGTACTCGCTCTGGACGCAGCCGGAGGACTTCATCAAGCAGGTGCTGGCGAAGGAGATGGGGATGCTCCGCGACGCGGGGTTCAACGCCATCCGCCAGTTCGACGACATCCCGCCCGTCTGGGTCGAGTACATCTACCGGAACTACGGCATCTACACGCTGCTCAACCCGCTGATGGGACGCTATGGCCACCCGGTGAACGGGGTCATGGTCGTCAACATCGACTACTCGAACCCGGAGCACCGCAAGGCCATCCTCGGCGCGCTCGCCCAGAAGGTGGAGGTCTACCGGGACGTGCCCGGCGTCCTCATGTGGCTCCTGGGCAACGAGAACAACTACGGCCTGCACTGGACGTCGTTCGAGATCGAAGCCCTGCCGGGCCATGAGGATGCCGCTCGCGCCGAGTCGCTCTACTCGCTCTACGGCGAGGCGGCCCGCACGGTGAAGAAGCGCGACACGAGCCACCCCGTGTCCATCGCCAACGGCGACCTCCAGTACATCGACCTCATCGCCAGGCACTGCCAGGACCTGGACGTGCTGGGCACGAACGTCTACCGCGGCCCCACCGCGCGCGACCTGTTCGCGGAGGTGAAGGCCAAGCTCAACAAGCCGGTGTTCTTCTCCGAGTTCGGCGCGGACGCCTACGACGCCCGCGCGGGCCGCGAGGACCACGTGGCGCAGGCCGAGTACCTGCGCACGCAGTGGGAGCAGATCTACCTGGAGGGCTACGGCCAGGGCCTGTCTGGCACCGCGCTGGGCGGCTTCGTGTTCCAGTGGGTGGACGGCTGGTGGAAGCATGGCCAGGAAGCCAACCTGTCCATCCACGACACCACCGCGACGTGGCCCAACGGCGGCTACGCGGCGGACTTCGTCCCCGGCCAGAACAACATGAACGAGGAGTGGTTCGGCATCGCGGCCCTGGGCCCGCCGGACTCCAACGGCATCAGCGGCATCCAGCCGCGCACCGCCTACTACGTCCTCCAGGCCGCGTTCCGGTTGGATCCGTACGCCCCGACCACGAACCCGGACGTCATCCGCGACTACTTCGCGGGCATCCGTCCGTCCGCGCTCACCAGCGGCTACACGTCGTCGGTGGCGCTGGCGCGCACGGAGGAGCTGAGCGCGGTGCGGGTGTCCAACCTGCGGCTGCTCCTGGACAGCTCGCTGTCGCGCGGCAGCATCGCGACGGTGCGGCCCAACCAGGGTTCGGCGGACCACACCGAGTCCATCTTCTTCGACCTGGCGTTGCAGCCGGCCAGCGGCGTCTATGGCCGCGCGTCGTTCAACGTGGTGGGCAACGTGGCGCAGAACCGGCTCAACAACCTGTTCTACGAGAACCGCGGCACGCCCTCCACGCCCACCGCGGGCCAGGTTCCCGTGGGCCCCGGCGCCCCGGCGCGCGAGCAGTCCGCGCTGGATCGCTTCGCCCTGTATCAGGCGGAGTTCAAGGTGGACCGCTCCGACTTCGCGCTGGAAGGCTACTACCGCACCGGCCACTACCACTGGGGCGAGGAGGGTGACTTCTTCAACCTCTACCGCGAGGCGAACTACGGGCCGAACCTGGACATCTACCACGGCAACGCGCCCTTCGGCGTCGTGTTCAGCGGCAAGAAGGCCATCGACGGCCTGAAGATCGCCGTCGGGCCGGAGCTGTACTGGGGCGCCAACCCCTCCGTGGTGGCGAAGTACCGCAACAACGTGGGCCCGGTGAACGTGACGCTGGTGCACCAGGAAGACCTGGCGCAGGGCGCGTCGTCCGCCACGGCCTCCGTGGTGCGCGAGCGCATCGCGCGCAGGACGGCGCTCAACTTCCAGTACGCCACCGGCAAGCTGGTGCTGGACGTGGGCGGCCTGCTCTCCGCGCCCCAGCGCATCGGCGAGACGTTCACGTACACGCGCTCCGCCGACCCGGGCGCCGCCAGCTACCGCAACAGCGGCTACGACGTGCTCCAGGACAAGGTGCAGTTCCTGGACACGCTGGGCGCCAAGGCGCGGCTCACCTACGACATGGGGGCGGTGCGCTGGCTGGTGCAGTCCTCCATCCGCGGGCTCGTCGCGGACAGCGGGCCGGAGCAGGGCAACATCATCACCGGCTGGAGCCTGCGCGAGAGCGGCCGCGGCAACCACTACGCGGGCCAGCTGGGCGCGGCGCTGCAGTTCGGCGTCATCCAGGTGTCGCCCAACGTCCTGTACCAGAAGCCCCTCGTGGGGCCGAACCCCACCATCCCGGACGCGTACGACCCGGACTCTGGCCAGTACTACGCGGGCGTGCGGCCGCGCAGCGTGCTGTCGGACGCGTTCAGCGTGCTGGACAACCGCGAGACGCTGGGCGGCGAGCTGCTCATCACCTTCGACCCGACGCCGGGCACCTGGTTCTGGTCGTGGGACCGCGACATGCGCGAGGACGCGCCGTTCGCGGCGGGCCTGGACATCGTCTACCGCCACCAGCCCACGTCGCGTGACGCGGGCATCGCCATCCTCGCGGACGGCAGCACCATCGCCTTCGGCAGCGCGCCGGTGGCCCGCGATGAGTGGGAGACGTCCCTGCGCCTGGTGGGCAACCCCAGCCAGCGCCTGCGCCTGTACGGCACGGCCTTCGTGGGCAGCAACCAGTCCTCCGGCGAGGACAACCGGCAGATCCACCGCTTCGGCCTGGATGGCTCGGTGCTCTACGACACGCTGCTGCTGGCGGCCCAGCTGCACTTCAACGACTGGGGTCCGTACGACTACCACCGCGTCTTCAACCTCACCTACCCGGTGCAGCTGGGCGGGGACCTGTCCTACGGGTTGAAGAAGCCGGTGCTGGGCGCGGTGTCCACGCGCTTCGGTCTGCGCGGGCTGGTTCGCATGCTGAACGAGTACTCGGAAGGCCTCAACGACCGGGGCATCACCGAGGGCCTGAAGGGTCGCGAGTACGAGGTGGGCGCGTATGCCATCCTTTCTCTCTGAGGGAACACGCATCATGAGGACTGGTTTCCTGCTGGCCGCTGTCGCCGTGCTGTCCGGCTGCTACGACGACCCGACCATCATCTACGGCAGGTCGCTGGACGGGATGACCCTCACGGTCACCGACCCGGCCATGGGCATCTACCCGAACACCTCCGTGCTGGACGACCCGAACAACCCCTTCGCGATGTCAGGGGTGGGCACGGAGACGAAGTGGCAGATCCAGTCCGGCGCGGACCCCGTGGCGGCCTACTACGCGTGGGCCACGGTGCTGGCGAACGGGCCGTACGGCGAAGCGCAGTACTACGTGGCCCTCAACCTGGCCGCCATCTACCAGCGAGGGCAGGCGGATCAGGCCAGCCTGCCGCTGACGCGGGAGATGGCGGTGAAGGCCTACCAGTCCGTGCTCGACAACTTCCCGGACGCGGTGACGTACGACGCGTCCGGCACCATCGCCTATGAGCTGGTGACGCCCGCGTACAAGGGCGTCGTGGAGCTGGGCGGCACGGTGGCGGGAGGCTGGGTGATGGTGAAGACCTCCAGTGGTGCGGACCGGGCGGTGAAGCCATGAAGAAGCCAGTGTGGGGCCTGTTGCTGCTGCTCGCCGCCTGCCGCCCGGATCCGGGCCCGGCGGACTACACCGGTCAGGAGCTGCCGGACAACCTGGACCCCGACGGCGGGACGCAGCCGTCGGACCTCCTTCCGGGACCGTTCCCGTACGAGGCCGGACAGCGCCGCCTGATGGTGGGCATCTTCTACGAGGCCGGCCGCTCCGAGGCGATCGTCTTCGATGACATCGACGCCAAACTCTACCTCTACGATCAAACCGCCTACGTGGAGTCAGACCCGGAGCACATCGAGGGCAAGTCCGCGGACCGCATTGTCTATAACGGCAAGGCGTGGCTGGGCTTGGGCGTGCACTGGATCAAGCAGACGCACAACTTCGATGCCTGGAAGACGCTTCACGTGAGCCTGAAGTCGTCCGACGCTGGCTTCGCCAACGTGAAGATCGGCATGTCCCACGGCGTGGGCGCAGGCAATGAAAAGGGCTTCCAGTTGGCGGTCTCGAAGTACGGCTGGGCGAACGACGGTGAGTGGCACCACCTGGCCATCCCCGTGGCGGACTACGTCGCGGCGGGCCTGAAGCTCAACGACGTCTCCTCGCCGTTCACCTTCGCGGCCGAGGGTGGAACGACGGGCCAGTCCCTCCTGCTCGACAACCTGTACTTCACCGCGAACTAGGCAGGAACGCAGTGCCAGGGAGGGCGGGCCGGCTGTCGCCGTGTGACAGCCGGAACGCCCGAGCCTTGTCCTGACGCCGCCGTCACGCCCCCGCGTGCGGTGTCGACAGGGCAGGGCGGCAGTCACTCCAGCCGGGCAGTCCCCTTGCGTCCGCCGCGCGTCCTGGCGGTGCGTGCGAACGCGCGCGTCACGGTGTCCCTACTCAAGGAGTCCTCCCCCAATGTCTGAATCCTTGCCGCAATTGTCAAGCAGGGGCGCAAGCCCATGTCTTCATGAAGCACCGCGTGTCTGGCTATTACAGGCCTTCGCGGCGGTGCTCATGGTGGTGTCCCTCCTGGGCGCTTCCGAATCCCGCGCGCAGACGAACGTCGCGCTGAACAAGACCACCTATACCTCCTCCGCGGAGGTTCCATTCCTGGGCCAGTACGCGGTGGACGGCGACGGTGGCACGCGCTGGGCATCCGGCTTCACGGCGGATGAATGGATCACCGTGGACCTGGGCCAGACGCGCACGATTTCGCGCGTGGTGCTCACCTGGGAGGCGGCCTACGCCACGGCGTATAGAATCCAGGTCTCCACCAACAACACGACCTTCACCGACGCGCTGGTGGTGAACAACGGCGACGGCGCGGTGGACGACCTGTCCCTGCCGTCCGGCACCACGGGCCGCTACGTCCGCATGCAGGGCGTCACGCGCGCGCTGCCGGCGTACGGCTACTCCCTGTGGGAGCTCGCCGTCTACGAGACGGGCGGCACGCCTCCGCCCACCACCGCGGACCTGGCGAAGAACAAGCCCGCCACCGCGTCCAGCGTGGAGGCGAACGCGGCCGGGCTGCAGCCGGGCTTCGCGTTCGACGGCGACGTCAACACGCGCTGGGCCTCCGCGCAGGGCGTGGACCCGCAGTGGATCCGAGTGGACCTGGGCACGTCCCAGGTCGTGGGCAAGGTGGTGCTGGACTGGGAGGGCGCGTACGGCAAGACGTACACGATTGACGGCTCCAACGACGACGCCACGTGGACGACGCTCAACACGGTGACCAACGGCGCCATCGGCCGGCGGGAGATTCTGGTCTCCGGCACGTACCGTTACATCCGCATGCGCGGCACGGAGCGCGGCACGGGCTACGGCTACTCGCTGTGGTCCTTCGAGGTCTACCAGTCCGGGGGCACCACGCCGCCGCCCACGCAGACCACCAACCAGACCATCAAGCTGAACTTCCCGGAGCTGGCGTACGCGAAGATCAACGTGTCGCCCGCGCCGCTGTCCGTGACGCCGGTGCCGGAGGAGGGCAACACCACGCCGTCCGTGCGCAACCCGCCCGGGCCCTTCACCTACCAGCTCACGTTCCCGCCCAACACGACGGTGACGTTGTCGAAGAACCAGTTCTCCCCCACGCAGCCCAACACGGACATCCGCCTGGCGGTGGTGGACGTGAACGGCGTGCAGCAGCGCGCGCAGTCCGTCACGGCGCTCGCGGTGCAGGGCGCGGACTGGAACGTCGAAATCTATTCCACGGGCAATGGCCCCACGGACCCTCGTGACCCCACCATCATCCCGGACCCGTACGTGGCGCCCGCGCCGCTGCCGGTGGCCGGAGCGTTCCGCCTGGCCGCGCCGGCCAACAACACGATGGTCACCTCGACCCGCCGCCCCACGCTGTCGTGGGCCACGGTGACGGGCGCGACGAACTACAAGCTCTACGTCAACCTCACCCGCAACGACTACGACTGGATGGCGGCGGGCAACCTGTTGGACCGCTACACGCAGGTGGCGTCGCAGACGGGCACGTCCTTCACCTTCACGGAGGACCTGCCGGACCGCTGGACGTACAAGTGGTACGTCGTGGCCACGCTGTCGGGCGGAAGCACGTCGCGCTCGGACATCGGCAACTTCAGCGTGTACCTGCCGGTGGTGGAGACGCAGGCGGACGGCGTGAACGTCATCAACGGCTCGCGCGACCTGAACAAGAACGGGACGATTGAACCGTACGAGGACTGGCACAACCCCATCTCCGTGCGCGTGAACGACCTCCTGGGCCGCATGACGCTGCGCGAGAAGGCGCTGCAGATGTTCTACGACGCAAAGGTGTACCCGGAGGCGGGCTTCCAGATGGGGCCCCTGTCGCCCACGGACATCCCCCTGTTCCAGAAGGCGTCCGCGGCCACGCGGCTGGGCATTCCGCACATCGACGCGGGTGACACCATCCACGGCTACAAGACGAGCTGGCCCACGCAGCCGGCGCTGGCCGCGTCGCGCGACCTGGACACCATCTTCGAGATGGGTGACATCCAGCGCCGCGAGCAGCTGGCCATTGGCAGCCGCGGCACGCTGTCACCGCTGGCGGAGGTGAACACCAAGGTCCTCTATCCGCGCATCCAGGAGGGCAACGGCGAGGACGCGGACCTGGCGGCGGGCATCACCCGCGCGCTCATCGCGGGCCTCCAGGGCGGTCCGGAAGTGAATCCGTCCTCCATCTGGGTGACGACGAAGCACTGGCCGGGCCAGGGCGCCGGCGGCGAGGCGGGCATCACCTACGACGGCACGACCATCCACTACCACATGCGTCCGTGGCACGCGGCCATCGAGGCGGGCACCAGCGGCATCATGCCGGGCTACGCGGGCAGCTGGCTCCTGGGGCCGGAGGGCTATGGCGCGGGTGACAACCCGGGCATCCTCAACTACCTGCGCAACCAGCTGAAGTACGACGGCGTCATCTGCTCGGACTGGCTGCCGTCGGGTTCGTGGGTGCGCTCCGCCACGGCGGGCTCGGACGTGATGGGCGGCGCGACGCCGTCCGCGATGGCCAACTTCGAGAACGAGGTCCCGCTCGCGCGCATCAACGACTCCGTGCGCCGCATCCTGGACCTGAAGTTCCGCCTGGGCATCTTCGAGGACCCGTACAAGCAGGGCCCGGCGGGCACGTCCCAGTGGCACACCGCGGACAGCAAGGCGGCGGTGCGCCGCGCGTCCCAGGAGGCGATGACGCTCCTGAAGAACGACGGCGCGCTGCCCATCCGGCTGCCGGCGGGCGGCAAGCTGGTCATCGCGGGCCCTCGCGCGGACGACATGTCCTGCATGGTGACCTGGCGTTCGGACTTCCACGGCAACGAGTTCGGCGACCCGACCATCTACGCGGCGGTGAAGGCGCGCGCGGAGGCCGCGGGGCTCACGGTCTACAAGGACAACGCCCCCGCGGGCGTGACGCCGGACGCGGCCATCGTCGTGGTGGGCGAGAGCTACTTCACGCACGGCACGGAGTGGGACAAGGAGAAGCCGTACCTGCCGGGCGACCCGATTGGCCCGGCGCACGACGCGAAGTGGGGCGACCAGTACGGCGTCATCAACAGCTTCAAGTCGCGGGGCATCCCCACGACGGTGGTGGTGATCAGCCCCCGGCCCTACGTGCTGACGAACGTGGTGCCCCTCTCCAATGCGCTGATGCTGGCCTACCGCCCCGGCGACATGGGCGGCTACGCGGTGGCGGACGTGCTGTTCGGTGACGTGCTGCCGCGCGGCAAGACGCCATGGCAGCTGCCGCGCAGCATGAGCCAGATTGGCACGGACGTGGAGAGCGGCCAGCTGGAGAAGTGGGACCTGCCGTTCGACCTGGGCGCGACGGACGCGGAGCGCGCGGCCATCCGCCAGAAGATCGCGGCGGGCCAGCCGGTGCCTCCTACGTACGGCAACCCGCTGTACCAGTACGGCTCCGGCATCCAGGGCTTCGGCCTGACGGACGCGACAGCGCCGGTGGCGTTCAACCTGCTGACACCGTCGAACAACCTGGTGATCACGGGCACGCGTCCGGCGTTCACCTGGTCGGCGAGCAGCGATCCGCAGACGGGCATCCAGCGCTACGAGGTGTTCCTGGACGGCGGCGCGATGCCGGTGGCCATCACCAAGACGCCGTCGGCGGCGCTGGACGGGCTGAAGCTGGCGAACGGGACGCACACCTGGTTCGTGAAGGCGTTCAACTGGGCGAACGGCGTGACGCAGTCCGCGACGTTCACCTTCACGCTGAACGACACGACGCCGCCGTCGGCCTTCGCGGCGCTGTCGCCGTCGGCCGGGCAGTCGGTGCCGGGCACGTCCACGCGCTTCATCTGGGAGCAGACGACGGACGTGGGCGCGGGCGTGGCGGAGTACGTCCTCATCGTGGACGGCACGGACCGCACGCCCTCCATCCTGCGCAGCACGCCGGTGGCGGCGGGCACGAACCTGGCGCGGGGCAAGAACGCCTACGCCAGCTCCGTGGAGTTCGGCAGCGCGAACGACGCGGTGGACGGCAGCCTGACCACGCGTTGGTCGAGCGTGGGCACGGCGACGACGGGTGACACCGACTCCATCACGGTCGACCTGGGGGCCATCTACTCCCTCAAGCGCATCGTGCTGAACTGGGAGGCCGCGTACGGCCGCCGGTACGTGCTGGAGGCGTCGCTGGACGGCTCCACCAACTGGACGGCGCTGAAGACGGTGGATACCGGCGACGGTGGCATCGACGACTGGACGGTGGCCGGCGTGGGCCGCTACGTGCGCATGCGCGGCGTGCAGCGCGCGACGGCGTACGGCTACTCGCTGTGGGAGTTCGAGGTGTACGGCGTGGGCACGGAGCAGACCACGCTGAACGGGCTGGCCACGGGGACGCACACGTGGCGCGTTCGCGCGGTGGACGGCGCGAACAACACCACGCTGTCGTCGGGACCCATCACCTTCACGAAGTAGGGTGAGGGCTTGAGGTGAGGGGAGGGGCGGCCGGAGCCATGGCCGCCCCTCTTTCTTTTACGGACGACCCGACCGGGCGCACGGGTCCGTATCCAGGCCGTGCGCCTGCTCCGACGCTTCGCCCTGCTGTGGTCCGCCCTGGGCGTGCTGGGCTGCGAGCCCGTGGAGCCGCCCGTTGTAACGCCGGACGCGGGTGGGGCCCCGCTGGCGTACACGGTGGACCGCTACGACTTCGCGTTCGACCTCACGACTCGGCAGGCGGCCTCCCGGCTGTGGTTGGACGTGGATGCGGGTGCTTGGGGCTGCGTCTCGTTGCCGGCTCCAGCGGAGGTGACGGACGTGCGGTGGGGGGACTTGCCTCCCGCGAGCTTCCGCGTGACGGACGGGCAGCTGGAGGTCTGTGGTGCGACACCGCTGAAGGGGCCGTTGTGGCTGGACAGCCGGTTGAGTGTTCCGGAAGCCACGACGCCGTACACGCAGGTGGGGTTCTCGCGGCGGCTGGATGCACAGGGGCGTCCCTTCACGTACCTGCTGGGATGGCTGGAGTCCTGCGCCCTTTTCGGGCCCTGTGACACCGCGCCCGGCCGTCTGGCGCACTTCACCTTCGACGTCACCCATGCGCCCGGCGAAGTGGTGTTGTGTCCGGGGAGCCTGTCCCGCCGGGATGAAACACATACGCGCTGCGAGCTCCTGGGGACGCGGGCCCCCACGTACTCCGCGTTCATGATTGCCTCGCATCCGGCGTGGAAGCGCACTCGGCTGGTGGATACGGATGCGGGTCGCGTGGAGCTGTATGAGCCTCCGGGTGGATTGCTCGGGCCGGAGATCGACGCGGCCGCGGTGGCGGACTTCCTGGTCTGGATGACGGCCCGTTTCGGGCCGCTGCCCTACGGACCCGAGTTGCGCGTGGCCAGCGGGCGCACAGACTGGTTGGGCATGGAGCACCCGGCCAACATCCTCCTGCGCGACGACCTGCCACTGCTTCCCAGGGCCTACGCCAACATGACGTTGCACACGTTGATGCACGAGATCGTGCACCAGTGGGCGGGCGACCGGACGACGTTGGCGAACGCGGAGGACTACCCGTGGAAGGAGGCGGTGGCGGAGTACCTCACGTATGTCTTCGAGGACGAGCACCGAAGCGACGAGGCGGCCACGACGCTCGCGTACTGGGACCGGCTGGCCCGGACGTCTTCCTACTACCTGCGTCCGCGAGACACGCCCGCGCCGCCCTTCCTCTCCTTCGTCAATGACATCTACGGCACGGGGCCGATGATTCTCCTCGTGCAGTTGGAGTCCCTGCTGGGACGGCCCCAGGTGCTCGCGGGGCTCCAGGCGTTCCTGGCGGAGCCGGGAGTCCGGAGCATCGAGGACCTGCGCCACGCGCTCGAGACCGCTTCGGGGAGGAGCCTCCAGCGCTACTTCGACACCTGGGTGGACGGGGAAGGGGAGCCCGACTGGCCCTACCTCCAGGTCGAGTGGAGCCAGGAGGACGCGCTGACGCTGACCGTGACGCAGCGGACGCAGACCGGGAAGGTGTATCCCTGCGAGGTGGAGCTGGAGCTACAGGGCGCGGCGCCGGAAGAACGGCGGCGGGTCACCGTCTCGTACGGCCTGGAGCCGGAGTCCGCGACGGCCAGGCTCACGGTGGAAGGACCGGGGTGGACCGTCCAGCAGGTCGTGGTGGATCCGCGCGGCCGGTTGGTCAATCGCAGGAGTCCGGGGCTGGTGCGAGAGCCCGCGCCCCACGCCTGGAGGTTGTGAGAACGAGAAGGCCCCTCGAGCCTGGGAGGCGCGAGGGGCCGGGAGTCACGAGGCGCGCGCCGTGGGACTACGGCGTGGGGACAGCGACGGCGGGCGCCGGAGTGGCAGCGGCGGCGGCGGCAGCAGCAGCAGCAGCGGCCTCCTCGGCGGCCTTGGCCTCGGCGACCTTGCGAGCGGCTTCGGCTTCAGCGCGCTTCGTGGCCTCGGCCTGGGCGGCGGTCTTCATGCTGGCGAGGCCCTTCTCGAAGTCCTTGCCCACCATCTTGTCCATGTCCATGACGAGGCACATCGCCTTGCTGATGAAGTTGTGGTCGCCGGTCATGGTCCAGGTGACGGTGGTGCCGTCCTGGGCGGGCTTGAACGTGAAGGTGGTGATGCTGCTGGAGGCGAAGGGCTTGATGAACTCCAGCTTCACGCGGACGGACTCGTTGGCGGTGACCTCCTGGATGGTCATGCGGCCCTCGCCCACGTCGTCATTGCCCGTCCAACCATAGGTGGCGCCAACGCCCGCCTCCGCGCCGCCAAAGGTCCGCTTCATGTTCGGGTCGAGGGCCTCCCAGGGAGACCACTGGTTCCACTGGTGGAAGTTATTGACCAGCCCGAACGCGATGTCGGGAGTGCCCGGCACGGAGGCTGTGCGCGTGACGGTGAAGGTATCGGGGCGGGTGGCGATGACGCCGACGAGCAGCAGGAGCGCTGCGGCGAAGCCAATGGCAATCTTCTTGAACATGGAGGTCCTCGGAACGGCAGCCCCGGACGGGGAGGCAGCGTCTTAGGTCGCCACCTCGTTCCGGCTCAAGCCCCCCTGCGAGCGTCCCTCCTTGACGCAGCGTGCGGAGCAGGTCCGCGCGGTCCGCGATCGTACCGGCGGGCTAGAGTCGGCGCATGCGCTCGGCACTCGTGGCGGTCGTCGTGGCCCTGTTCTGCGGAGGCTGCGCCGGTGTCGAGGCTGCCCCGGGAAGGGGAGGCACGTGGGCCCTCCGGCCGGATGCGTTCGAGGAGGTGCTGGCCCACGCCGGATTGGAGGACGTGGATGAACTCCCCCTGCGCCGCAATCCCTTCACACCCGAGGATGCGGTTGGCGTGCTGGAGCGGCTGACGGAGAAGCCCGTGACGCGGGGCACCTTTCCTCCGCGCATGGCGGCGGGTTTCCTGCTGCGGGAGGTGCTGGAGGGCGGCGAGGTGTCCCGCGAGGAGCTGGAGCGGCGGGTCGGGCGCTTCGCCCGTGAGCAGGTGGCGGTGCTCCGTCCGGACGGCTATCTCGCCTGGGCCCTCGATGGTCGCACGCAGCAGAAGGTTTCGGCCGTGCAGTGGAGGGATGGGGCCTTCCGCGCAGGAAACTTCGAACTGGGGCGCTTCTACAGTGGCCGGGGCGGAGTCTTCCGTGAGGTGGATGCACAGCTTCGCGCCGTGGACTCCAGGCCCCTTGCCGAGGTGTACGACGACGCGGACGTCATCAACCGCTCGCTGGATGGCGCCGAGGACGCCTTCGTGGAGCTGTACCACGCCTTGGGGCAGCTGCTCTCACGTCCGACGGACAGCCTCTCAGGGCTGCGACACCTGCCGACGGGAATCGTGGCCCTCATCGCGAACTCGCCCGCGTATTGGGAACGTTTCCAGGCCATGACGCGCGGCGAGCAGATCCGCGAAACCGCGAGGCTGACCACGAACGTCGTCGTGCTGTGGGGCACGGCCTCGGCGACGACGCGCACGTTGAAGGGCCTGGCCGCAGGCGCGGAAGCCACGGCGCCGATGCTCTCACTCTCGGCGCAGGGCGCACTGGTGTTGGAGCAGGTCTCGGTACCGGTGGGACGCGCGGCGACGGTCCTGAGCGGAGGCCCTGCGGCCGCCATCATCCTCTTGAAGTCGAACGCGCCAGGCGGTGGAGCCCCATCTCCCGGTGGGCCGGGCAAGTGGCGGCCCGCCACGGAGCACATGGAGGATGCGGCCCGGAAGTACCAGTCCCAGATCGCCAGGGCGCCGGAAGGACAGGTCTACGACGTCGACAACGTCAAGTTCGACGGGTTCACCAACGGCGTGTTGCTGGAGGCCAAAGGCCCGGGCTATGAGAAGTTCCTCGATCTGGCCGTGGAGCAGGGCGATGGTTCGAGGGCTTCACGGACATGGTCCGGCAAGCCAAGCGACAGCAGCGGGTCGCCCGTGGATTCCCCCTGGAATGGCACTTCGCGGAGCGCAGGGTCGCGGACTACGTACGAGTGCTCTTCAAGAGAAATGGTCTGGGGCGGATTCCCGTCCTCTTCACTCCTCCGCACGGCTGATGACTGAATCCTACTACGCAGGGGTGTACTGGCCTGGACGGCCCGAGCCAGTGGAGACCTACGCTCGGCGCGCGGAAGCCATGTTCCAGCGATTGGCTTCCACGGATCCCAGCCTTGCCACCTGGTACGAGCAGGGCCGTTCCCGAGAGGCAGCGCTCAACAGCCGATTCACGCCGGATGCCCGCTCGCTTTCGCAGCTGTTCACGAAGAAGAAGTACCAAATTGGCGAAGGTGAGATTTCTTTCGCCGCATGGAATGGGCGGGCCGACGACAGCAGCGTCGTCAACTTCTCTTGCGGCTCTCCGGTGGCTGGCACGGTGGACCTCTGCGTCTGGGCTCCCGCCGCACAGGGGATCCATTCCGTAGCGGAAGTGTCCCAGGTCCTGGTCTCGATGATCCTGGCCTGGGAGCCCGACTGGGGTGTCTTCACATCCGACGAGCACCGGGACACCCTGTCTGAGTCCGGCGACGTCGGTGCGTTCATCGGGTGGGTGACGTACTTCTCGCGGCATCGCGGCCCGGTGCCGTCGCTTCCTGGCTCCGTGCGAACCGAGCCCGTGGAGGACAAGGGAACGCTCGTCATCTTGACCCCTGAACGTTTCACATTGGCCAATCCGGAGCATGTCGCGCTCGCGGAAGAGGTACGGGAGCGGCTGGACCGGGCCGGGTTGTTGAATCCCATCGGGACCGCGCCGTGATGCTGACCTCCGACACCGCGAGACACCTGTCCCTGCTGCGAACGCTGGGCGAAGCGGAGCTGTCGCCGTACTCGCGGTGGCAGTGGCTGGGGTGGGATGCGTCGTCGCGCTACCTGCTGTCCGTCCAGAAGCAGGGCGGGATGTCGCTGCGTTGGTGGGACCTGCACGCGGAATCGCATCAGCCGCTCGCCGCGCACTTCGTCCCCGGCTGTGTGGCCGCGTGGTTCCTGCCCGGCTCCCAGACGCTGCTGTCCGTGACGGTGCGCGGCACCCTCCAGACGTGGTCCGTCCCCGACGGCCAGCGGGTGTCCTCCGTGGAGACGGGCGGCTCCGTCTCCCATGCCTGCCTGTCGTCGGACGGGACGCGCCTGCTCCTCGTGGCGAGCGTGGGCCGCGTGATGCTCTGGGACCTGGAGCGGCGCTGGCTCGTCTGGCGGAAGGAGGACCCCGGGCAGCTCCACGGTTGCGCGCTCTCACCCGATGGCGCGTTCGCCGCCGTGGGGGCCGCCGAGGACCAGGAGGGCGCCGACACCCGTGCGGCCCTGCTCCTCTGGGACGCACGGACCGGCAGGCGCGTCACGATCCGGGCCTTCGATGCGCGGCGGATCTGGGCCGTGGCCTACACGCCGTCAGGCGAGCACCTGGTCGCCGCGAACTCCTCCGGGGAGCTGCTGTTCCTGACGTTGCCCACACTGGAGACAGCGCGGATCCTGAAAGCCCCCGCGTCCATGGCCCTCCACCTGGAGTTCAACCCGGAGGGGTCCCTGCTGGCCGCAAGTCCAGACACGAGCGCGTTCGCCGTCATCGACGTCCGTGATGGACAGCGCGTCTTCGCCTATTCAGACCTGGACGACCAGCAGGGGAGCACCGCGAACTTCTCTCCCGATGGCCGTTTCGTGGCCTGGGGCATGGATGACGGCAAGGTGGGCATCTGGGGCGTGAAGCCCAAATCCTGATGAAAGACTCAGGAGGCTTCAGGGATTGATGCTAGCTTGCCATTCATGCGTCCATCCCCTCTCTTGATTGTTTTTGCATGCCTGGCGGCCGTTACCGCTCAAGCCCAGATCCGGGTTCCGCCTCCGCCTGTTGGCACCTACGGCGTTGAAACCTCCCAATTCTTCTATAACGGCGAAGATTTGCAGGCATCCGGCCTGGCCTGGGCTCCGGACGGTTCGAACCGGCTCTTCATGGTGCTCAAAGGGGGAAAGGTCCGGGTCATCCAGAACGGTGAGTTGCTTCCCACACCTTTCATTGATGAAGAGGTGGCGACCTATGGGGAGCAGGGCCTCCAGAGCCTTGTCTTCGATCCGGACTTCGCGACCAACCATTACGTCTATGTCTTTGCCAGCCAGCCCAACATTGACGTTGGCGGAGTCACCCGCTTCGTTGCGCAGATCCTGCGGTTCACGGAGGTCGGCGGCGTCGGCGTCGACCGGACCGTCATCGTGGACAACATCCCTTCGAGCTTGAACCACAACGGGGGTGGCATGGACTTCGGTCCAGATGGGCTCTTGTATTTCGGAGTGGGAGACCGGGGAACACTCGAGGGAGGCAATGAAGACCTGACCCTGTTGTCGTCGAAGATCCACCGCGTCCACAAGGACGGAACCATCCCCACCGACAACCCCTTCTACGATGGCGAGGGGCCGAACAATGACCTCATCTGGGCGCGGGGCTTCCGCAATCCCTTCCGGATCCGCTTCGAGCCTGGAACCGGGAAGCTCTATGCCAACGTCGCAGGGGAAGCCGCTGAGCAGATTTTCCGGGTAGGGCCGGGAGACCACGCAGGCTGGTGGACGTATGAGAACAATCAGCCCGAGGGCTATCTGCCGCCCCTTGTCACGTACACGCCCGGGATGTGGGAGAACTACCAGTTCACGGCGACGGGGGCGGTGCGCAAGGACGGAGTCGCGACATTCACCGTGGAGGGGGAGCAGCCGGTTTCCTACCTGCGCAAGGGCAAGAAGGTCCACCTGCGTGAAGTGCTCGATCCGAGCTTCAACGGGGAGGCCTTCATCACAGGCTTTCCCACGCCCTGGTCGTTCACGGTGGCCCAACCCGGGCCTGATGCGGTGAGCGGTGGCGGCGGATTGAAGACCGACCCGATGGGCGATGCGGTCGTCGGGGGTGTGTTCCTCCAGAGCCCGCTCTTTCCCGCCGAGTATCAGGGCAACTACGTCTTCGCGGACTACAAAGGGAACGTCTTCCGGACCGTCCTCGCCGCGGACGGCACCGTGGACAAGGTGGACTTCATGGTGAACTTCTCTAACAGGGAGCTGTTCACGGACGTCGCGATGGGCCCTGACGGCGCCCTGTACGTCTTGTCCTTGTGGGGAACGGTCTACCGGGTCACGCCCCTGCCGCCGGGCCAGGGCGTGATCGTCTCCACCCATGACCTGAGCATTCCCGAAGGAGGCTCAAAGACGCTCATGGTCTCCCTGGCCATGCCGCCCTCCTCTCCTACCTATGTCTCCATCGAACGGCGCGAAGAGGACTCGGACATCCGCGTGACGGTCGGGCAATCCCTTCTCTTTGACGCGACCAACTGGAGCGTCCCCCAGTTCGTCACCCTCACCGCGGCGGAGGACTCGGACGCGGACACTGACCACTCCACGTTCTTCATCACGATGGACCAGGGCTTCCCGGAAGGCGTGCCCGGTGCGGAGATCCACGCGCGCACCGAAGAGGACGAAATCCAATCGCTCCAGGTCTCCTCCACTTCGCTGGAGCTGGAAGAGGGGACGGAGAGCACCTTCACGGTGGCGCTGGCGTACGCGCCGACGGCTCCCGTGACGGTCACCGTGACGCGCACCTCGGGGAGCGAAGACGTGTCGGTGAGCGCCGGTGCCACCCTGACCTTCACGCCCGAGGATGGCACCACCTCCAAGAGCATCACGGTGGCGACGACACAGGACGCCGACGGTGATGACGACGTGGCCGTGTTGACCGTGTCCGCGCCGGGGCTTGATGCGAAGACGATCACAGTCACCGCGAAGGACGTGGCCGCGGTACCCGTCATCACCTCCACGCCGGCGACAGAGGCGACCGTGGGCGAGCCCTATGCATACACCGTCACGGCGACCGGGCGGCCCGCGCCAGCGCTCACCCTGGACCAGGGCCCGCAGGGCATGACCCTGGCCCCGGCCTCCGGGCTGCTGACCTGGACGCCCCAGGCCGAGGCGACCGTGACGGTCTCCGTGCGTGCGAGCAACGGAGTGACGCCAGCCGCCGTGCAGACCTTCCAGGTCGTTGTCCGCCTGCCGGCAGCCGCTGACGCCGGCACGGGGCTGGATGGGGGCGAGGTGCTGGATGCGGGCAGTGACGTGGATGCCGGAGCCGAAGCGGACGCGGGGCCCCTTGTCGACGCGGGCACCGGGTCTGACGCGGGCTCCACGAAGGACGGCGGCTCGGTGACGGA
Organism: Corallococcus exercitus; assembly: GCF_003611585.1. GTDB lineage: Bacteria > Myxococcota > Myxococcia > Myxococcales > Myxococcaceae > Corallococcus > Corallococcus exercitus. The sequence goes on from NZ_RAVW01000049.1 coordinate 24,795, forward strand.
CGGCGGGAAGGGCTACTCTGGTGGATGCAGCGCCGGCGCCACCGCGCTTCCCGGCGTCCTGGGCTGGTGGCTGCTCGCGGGGCTCGTCTGGAAACCCCGCCGCGCCCGGCGGTAACGGGCCCCCTCCAAGATCGCCCAAGCGAGGTGGGGGCCGGGGATGACCCTCTTCAGGGTACCTGTCCCGGAGCCCACCCCGTGAGCGAGCCTGCCTTCAACGTCACGTATCCGCGGGACTGAGCAGAGTCAGCTCAACCAGCACTTCCGGCGGCTCATGGGCCCCCGCTGCACGTCGGTCAATCCCGCACGGCGTGGCACGGGGGAGCACCGCGAACTTCTCTCCCGATGGCCGTTTCGTGGCCTGGGCATGGATGACGGCAAGGTGGGCATCTGGGGCGTGAAGCCAAAACCCTAGCGCCGGGACAGAAAAGACTGACAGACAAACGTGAGCGCACGCTAGCCTGCTTCTCATGCGCTTGACTGCCTTCTGGCTTGCCCTGGCATTGCTGACCGCCTTACCCGCCTACTCCCAGCCTACCGAGACTGCTCGTGACCTCGAGGTCGAGGACTGGCTATACCTCGGGTCAGCAGACGAGGCGACCCGGATGGCGTGGGTTCCGGACGGCTCTGGCCGTCTGTTCGTCTCGAGGATGTCTGGAGAAGTCGTCGTCGTGATGAACGGGGCGGTGCAACCGACCCCATTCATTTCCGAGTCATTCACTCAGGGCCACAATCAGGAAGGCCTCTTGGGCATGGCCTTCGATCCGGACTTCGCGAACAACCATTACGTCTATTTCTTCGCGGCGATGCCGAGCTTCACGTTGCAGATCTTCCGGTATACCGACGTCGGCGGCGTGGGCGTGAACCGCACCGTCATCGTGGACGGCATCCCTGGGGGAGCGCTCGACTACGACGGCGGAGGGCTCACCTTCGGTCCAGATGGAATGCTGTACTTCGGGGTAGGGAGTCTCCATGCCTACCGCGAAGAAGACGACCTGACGAAGCCTTCGGGCAAGATCCACCGCGTGCGTCCGGATGGCTCCGTGCCCACCGACAACCCGTTCTACGATGGGACGGGCCCCAACGTGGACAGTGTCTGGGCGCGGGGATTCTGCAATCTCTATGGGCTGGTCTTCCAGCCGGGAACCGGGCGCCTGTGGGCCAACGCCTCGGGCCCGGGAGCCCTCCAGATCTTCAGCGTCAGCCCAGGCGATCACGCAGGCTGGGGCAAGTATGAGAACAACCAGCCTGCGGGCTACCTCGCGCCGATGTATTCATACCTGCCCGGTGTCTTTGACGAGTATTGGTTCACGCCGACAGGCGCGGTGCGGCAGAACGGCGTCGCGACCTTCACGATGATCGACGACAACTACCTGGAGTCCTATTCCTACCGCAAGGGAACGCGGCTCCTGATCTCCGACGTGGAGGACCCCAGCTTCAACGGCGAATTCTACGTCACGGGGCATCCCTCCTCGCGGTCGTTCACCGTGGACCAACCGGAGCCGGATGCGGTGAGCGGAGGCGGGCAGCTCAAGCGGTGGCCTCAGGGCGAGTTCGTCATGGGAGGCATGTTCTATGAAGGGACACGCTTTCCCGCGAGCTACTCCGGCAATTACCTGTACACGGACTTCCGCGGGATGCTTCATCGCATCCGGTTCGCGGCGGATGGCTCCGTGGCCACGGAGGACATCATCGTCAATCGTGAGCCGGGCGGTGGCTTCGTTGATGTGAATGAGGGACTGGACGGCGCGTTGTATGTCCTCGGCTATTATGGCTGGATTCTGCGGGTCACCCCGGTGCCAGGAGGTCAGGCCGTGATCGTGTCGTCCTCGGATCTCGTCATCCCGGAGGGCGAAACCAAGACGGTCATGGTGTCCCTGGCAATGCCGCCCATGGTGGACGTCTGGGTCAAGGTGGAGGCCCAGGGCGGCGGGGGCGACCTGTCCGTGGTGGAGGGCGGATCGCTTCGTTTCACGCGTGAGAACTGGAGCGTTCCTCAATTCGTGACGTTGGGCGCGGCGCAGGACGCGGATGCGGACGTCGAGCACGCGGCCTTCACGTTCACGCCGTCGCAGGACTTCCCCGTGGTCACCGTCCACGCTCACACCGAGGAGGACGAGGTTCCGGAGGAACCTGGCAGTGACGGCGGCGTCGACGGCGGTGCGGGAGTGGACGCGGGGACCCTTGAAGATGCGGGGACCGCGGAGGACGCGGGCAGCCTCGCAGATGCTGGGACGCAGGTAGACGCAGGGACCGTGGAGGACGCGGGCACCCTCGTGGACGCGGGCACCGGACTTGATGCGGGCACCCGCCACGACGGCGGCACGGTGCCCGTCCACATGGAGGATGAGGCCGGCGGATGCAGTGCCGGCGCCACCGCGCTTCCAGGCGTCCTGGGCTGGTGGCTGCTCGCGGGGCTCGTCTGGAAGCCCCGTCGCGCCCGGCGGTGACACGTCCCTGGCAGGGGGGCCCTTCTCTCAACGGTGGAATCGGCTCCGCGCCGCCCTGAGGAAGAGCGCCCCTGCGAGCGCGACGATGAGTCCGGCGACGGCGAGCACGCTGACGCCATCGTATTTCGACAGGTCGAGCACGATGACCTTCCGGGCGATGGCGATGAGGGCGACCTCCAGGACGATTTCAACGTGAACGACGTTGTCGCGCAGGTACGCCTTGATGGTCTCCAGCAACTCCACGCCAATGAGGATGAGGAGCACGAAGCCGAAGATCTCCAGCAGTTCATCCACCTCCAGCAGGAGGATGGGCGGCGTGATGATGTCCTTGACGATGATCCACCCCAGCTCCAGGGTGGAGAGGGCGAGGACCACCATCATCATGACGATGATCGAGACGACGACGGCGCGCTCGAACTTCTTGATGAACAGGCTCAGTCTTCCCCCTGGAGAGGGAGTGCTTTCAGTGCTCACGGGCCGTCCTCCTTCTCCTGTGGAGCCCGGACGCCTGGTGACGAGCGCGCGCTCCGTCAGGTCTCCGCTCCGCTGCTCCCTTCCCGGTACACACGCGTGCTTCTCCCCGGAGCGAAGTTGGGCGTCGTGAACCGGGCTGGCAATTCTCCAGAGGGGGCTCCGCCTCCTGCTTGGGGATGATTAGCGTTCACCCAACGGGAGGTGGACGTGGCGAAGCCGCGCCAGGCGGTCCGGAAGCAAGCTCGCGCGCCGCATGAGCGGCGGCATGACACCGCGCTGCTCATCATCGACGTCATCAACGACCTGGAGTTCCCCGGCGGGGAGAACGTCCTGCCCTGGGCGCTGCGCATGGTGGAGCGCCTGAGCCCCTTCGCCGAGCGGATGCGCAAGGCGGGCGTCCCCGTCATCTACGTCAATGACAACTTCGACCTGTGGCGCAGCAGCTTCACGGACGTCTACAAGCACTGCACCCGGAAGGACAGCCGAGGCCAGCGGGTCGCCCGCGCGCTCAAGCCCCAGCCGGACGACTACTTCATCCTCAAGCCCAAGCACTCGGCCTTCTTCGCCACGTCGCTGGTGCCGCTCCTGGAGCACCTGGGCACGAAGAAGCTGCTGCTCGCGGGCATCGCCACCAACCTGTGCGTCTTCTTCAGCGCCCACGACGCGCACATGCACGAGTACAAGATCACCGTGCTCAGCGACTGCTGCTGCGCGGAGAGCGACAAGGACCACGACCTGGCCCTGGATCAGCTCCAGCGCTTCTTGAGGGTGCGCGTCTGCCGGGGCGACGAGGTGCACCTGGAGCCCCGCTCGCGCCGCCGGGCCACGCGCCGGCCCCCGCCGGAATTCAAGTGACGGGGGCCGACTGACGACAGGACCGGCTCAGACGTCCTTGTCGTCGTCATCCTTGTCATCATCGTCGTCATCGAGGATGTGGCACTTGCCGGCGTCCTCGTCGAGCGCCTTGCCGATGAACTCCTTCACCAGGTCGTCGCCGTTGAAGACCAGGGAGAAGTCGACCGTCTCGCCGCCGACGTCCTCCTTCTTGTCCAGGTGAAGCTTGCCGCCCAGCGCCGTCGCGCTCCCGTCGACGTGCGCGCCCGCGGGCACCCGCACCTCGCCGCCGATGGACACCACGTCGCCCTTCACCCGAGCGCCGGGCTCCAGGATGACGCGGCCCCGGACGGCGGCCACGTCGTTGTCCACCACCGCGCCCTTCTTCACGATGACGTCGCCGTCCACCGCGACCGCGTCGTGGATCTTCTCCCCGGGCTCGACGACCAGGTTCGTGCCCTGGACCGCCTTGCTCCCGTCCTTGACGTTGACGCAGATGGTCTTGGCGGGCGCCTTGGACGGCTTCTTCGCCGGCTCCGCAGCCAGCGCGGGCACGGCCAGTGAGCAGGCGAGGAGGAGGGTGGGCAGGAGCGGGCGACGCATGGCGGAGACCTCCAGGACGCGGAAGGGGAGCGGCATGCCCTTCCTACGGCCGGCCGCCTCCCCCATTGCATCCGGTGCCCCGCCTCAGCCGAGCACGCCCTTCGCCGCGTCGATGGCCTCGTGCGTCCCCGCGAGCGCCAGGATGTCACCCGCGCGCAGCACCTCCTGCGCGGTGGGCACGAGCACGCCCGCTTCGCCCCGGCGGATGGCCAGCACCGTGGCCCCCGTCATGCCGCGCAGGTTGAGCTCCGCCAGGGTGCGGCCCACCGCCGCGCTGGCCTCGCCGAGCGCCACCGACTCCGGCTCGCCAATTCCAGGCAGCAGCTGACGCACCCCTTGCAGCACGTCCTTCGGCGGCTCCTCCTCGTCGCCCTTCGCGTGGGACTGCGCCGCGAGCGCCTCCACGATGACCTGCGCGCCCGCGCGCATGTGGCCCTGCAGGTGCGTGGCGCTCTTCCAGAAGGCGAAGCCCATCACCCCCAGGGACACCAGGAGCAGCACCGCGCCGGGCACGCCGGGCAGGAACGGCTGGGTGATGGCCATCACCGGCACGCTCACCATGAAGACGCTGGCCAACTGGAGCGCCACCACCAGCATCCGGCGCGGCGCCGCCGCCAGGTCCACCTTGCCGTTCGCGGCCGCCGGGAGCGCGCCCTCCGCCAGGATGCCCCCCAGCCTGCGCCCCATCCGGACGATGCCCACGCAGAAGGGCAGGGCCAGCGCCACGGCCAGTCCAATGGCGACCCAGGGCGTCAGCGTCTTGCCCCAGCCCATGCGCTCGTCGATGAACACCGTGATCCGGGGCAGCAGCACCGACGTGCCGATGACGATGAGGGTGACGAACGCCGCGTCCAGCAGCATCAGCATCGCCATGCGCCGCACGCGCGCGCCCACCGTCTTCTGGCGCGGCGACGTGCGCAGGTTCTCCACCCAGCTGCCGTACAGCGACGCGAACGTCTGGAGCGGCGCGGGCAGCTTGCGGTCCACCCAGTTGGCGATGGGGCCGGACGCGCGGATGAGCCACGGCGTCGTCAGCGTGGTGATGGCCGACACGGCGACCGCCACCGGGTAGAGGAACAGGCCGGTGGCCTTCAGGGACAGGCCCAGCCCCGCGATGATGAAGGAGAACTCGCCAATCTGGGACAGGCTCAGGCCCGCCTGCACGGACGTGCGCGTGCCGTTGCCGGTGAAGAACGCGCCCAGCGACACGCTGAGGATCTTCCCCACGATGACCACGCCGGTGAGCACCGCGATGGCCGCCCAGTGCTCGCGGATGAGCGCCGGGTCGATGAGCATGCCCACCGACACGAAGAACACCGCGCCGAACAGGTCGCGCACCGGCTGCACCAGGTGTTCAATCTCCTTGCCCTCGCCGGACTCCGCCACCAGCGAGCCCGCGAGGAACGCCCCCAGCGCCACCGAGTAGCCGAACGCCTGCGCCAGCAGCGCGATGGCGAAGCAGATGCCCACGCTGGTGACGAGCGTCGTCTCCGGCCGCTGGAGCCTGGTGATGGCGCGCATGACTCGCGGCACCACGAGCAGGCCAATGGCGACCAGCCCCACGAGGAACGCCGCCAGCTTGCCCACGGTCAGCGCCAGGTCCCACGCGGACAGGCCGGAGCCGGTGGACACCGCGGTGAGCATGGCCATCAGCAGGATGCCGATGAGGTCCTCCACGATGAGGATGCCCACCACGATGCCCCGCAGCGCGCCCCGGATGTTCTGCTCGTCGAACGCCTTGGCGATGATGGTGGTGCTGGAGATGGCGATGCAGCAGCCGGTGAACAGGCTCTCCAGCATCGTCCAGCCGAAGGCGCGGCCGGTGATGAAGCCCAGCCACACCATCACGCTGCACTGGATGACGGCGGTGAGCCCCGCGGTGGGCCCCACCTGGAACAGCTTGCGCAGGCTGAACTCCAGCCCCAGGGAGAACATCAGCAGGATGACGCCCAGCTCCGACAGCGTCTGCACGATGCCCGGGTCCGCCACCAATGGGACGGGGACGTGCGGCCCGATGATGAAGCCCGCGAGGATGTAGCCCAGCACCACCGGTTGGCGCAGGCGCTGGAAGAGGACCGTGGTGACCGCCGCGACACAGAGGACGGTGGCGAGGGCTTGGAGGAACGCGTGGGCGTCATGCATGGGAAGGCGCCTCTGGAGGTGATGGGGCTCTCGATGCCCGGCCCCGCCCGCGTCGCGCGGGGCCGGATCCACAGGAAGTTAGGGCGGGCTCAGGCGCATCGCTCGAGGGCGATGGCTCCGCCGATGATGAGCAGGCACATCAGGCCGCTCCACAGGAGGCGCGCGCCCTGCCACTGGTCGTGGGTGGCGCCGCCCTGCTGAGGCTCCGGCGAAGGAGTGGGAGTGAGCTCGGGGGAAGGGGACGAAGACATGGAACAAGGCCTCGCGCGGCCGCGAAGGGCGCACCGCGTGCTGGAAGGATTGCGTTGGAAGAAGGGCCTGCCCGCCTGGCCACCGGGGAACACACCGGGCCGTCAGGGCGCGGGGCCCGCGAACGAAGACGAAGGAAGGGAACCGCTCAGCCCTGGACGGGCGGACCCTGGGCCGGGCAGTTCACCGTCCGGGGACGGTCCGCCAGCGGCGTGAGCCGGGAGGGCAGCGCGCGGGCGAGCAGACCCTGGGCGTGCGCCAGCATCCGGGCGTCGTAGCGCGCGAGCACCGCGCGCAGGGTGTCCCACCGGGGAGCGTGGGGCGTCGGAGGACGGAGGCTGACGCTACCGCGATCCACCTGATCGCGAGGGCCCGGCTGCGGCGCGCCCACGTGGGACCCGTGCAAGAGCCCCGCTTCCTCCCCGCCCAGCTTCGGGCTGGAGGACGGACGCGACGCCTCAGCGGTCCAGGACGCCGCCACGTCCGCGTGGGTCCCCTGGGCGAGCCCGGACCGGGGCCCCGCCATTCCCAGGAACGCGGCCAGCACCGCCGCGCACACGACCGCCGCCACGGCGAACCGGGTCTCGCGGAGGGCTTCACGCCCGGTGTGGGAAAGGGCCGGCGTCATGGGTGGGGGCGCTAAGCGTGTCGCACCGGATACGACAGTCGGTGGACGACACAAAACCGCGTCAGCGGAAGGCCTTTATACGCACCCTGGGGATCGCGCACCTCGGAAAATCGCGCCCTTGGCGTGGAAATGGTCACGCGGCGACGCACTGGGATGATTTCAGCCGGCCTCGACATTGACGTTGCCACCCCTCAGGCGATATCCCTTTCGGCAATAGAAAATGAGAACCATTCTCAACTTCGACGACGGATTGGGTGCTGCCCCGACGCTGCCTCAAGCTGTGACCGCCCGTGTGGATGCGGTGCGGGCTCCCGTGGGGCTCTTCCAGTCCGCGACCGCGTCAGTGGAGGGT
>NZ_RAVW01000004.1 GCF_003611585.1 Corallococcus exercitus
CGTCAGATGTTTATAAGAGACAGGTCATCCCCGGGCCGCCCGTCGAGCCCCAGCCTCCGCCGGAGCGCCTCCAGTGGGCGGAGCGGGGCGCGCCCGCGTTCGTGGACGTCAACGGGGATGGGACGGAGGACATCGTCGGCCACGTGAGCCGCCACGAGGGAGGCTCCAACTACCGGCACGTCATCGCCGCGTTCGACGGGCGGACGTTCCAGAAGCTCTGGGAGTCATTGCCCTCGGAAGGTCCGGACGCCTCCAGCCGCACGAAGGTCATCGCCCAGGCCGGCCGGCTGGTGATGAGCGAGCAGCGCGCGGTGGACCTGCTGGAGCTTGAAACGGGCAAGCGGCTGGGGCGCGTGCCGCTGACGGACTCGCCGCGCCGGCTCTGCATTCCTCCGGGGGACACGACGTCCGTCTGGGTGGAGGTGGTGGACCACCAGCACGTGCTCTTCGACACGCGCACGGCCACCGCGAAGCCCGCGCCCCGGGCCCCGAAGGGCTGCGCCACGCCGCCCCTGAGCCCCCAGACCTGCGACATGAGCCGGCCGGCCGAGCACCCCACCACCTGCGAGCGCTCCAGCTACCCGCCCTCCGACATCCGCGGCTTCTCCACGAAGTACCTCTACCGTGCGAACGGCTACACCCTGTCGCTGGGCACGCGATGGCCTGGGACGCAGGTGCCCCTGGTGGGGCTGTACGCGCCGGGCAACCGCAAGCCGCTGTGGCATGGCGTCGTGGCGGAGAGGGATCCACTCGAGCTGCGGGACACCGCGCCGGAGGTAGGGGAAATCACCCAGGACGCCGTGTACGTCGTCTACGGCCTGGAGAAGGGAGGCACGCACCTCATCCGTCGCGACCTGCGCACCGGCGCTGTCACCTGGGACGTGGCCCTGCCCGAGTCCCATTTCAGCTCCGTGGCGCCCACCCTCTGGCCCCGGGACGGCCGGGTGTACGTGTCGCAGTGGGGCGGCCTTCACGTGCTGGACGCCGCGACGGGCAGCCGCATCGGCGGCGTTGGAGGGGAATGAGTCAGTAGATGGAGATGAGGTGGATCCGCACGCGGGGGTTGCCCAGGTACTCCTCCAACCGCCAGCGGGTCCGCATCCCGTCCTCGCGGATGCCCACGCCGTCCGCCTTGGGCGCGTCCGCGCTGGCGAGCGCATCGCGCAGGTGGGCCACCGCCCAGGTGTCGAACTTCGGATCCCCGGAGCCCTCCAGCACCTGGAGGTCGAGCAGGCTGCCATCGCGCGCCTGCCGCACCTCCACGATGGCGACGAGCGCGAGGATGGGGGCCGTGACGTCGACCATGTACATGTCCGCCGCGCGCCCGGCCTCCACCGCCGCGCGCAGCCGGTCGGACGTTTCGCGACGGACGTCGCGCTCCTTGGGCGCGAAGGGCGTGCCCGTCTTGCCGAACCGCTCGATGGCCTCCAGCTGCTCGCGCTTGAGCCGGCCGAGGACCACCTGCTTGTCGGGAGGGGGCGGGTTCACGAGGCGCTCGGCGAAGCCCTGGCGCAGCTTCGCGAAGTAGGGAGGCGTCGCGCCCGAGGCCCGCGCGGACGCGGTCGCGTCCTTGGCCCAGCCATCCACCCGCTGACGCGCCTCCTCCGCCTCACGGGCCGCCAGCGCCTTGGGGTCCGGCTCGGCCCCCGGCACGTTGCGAAGCGTCCGCCCCGTCGACGGAGGACCCTTCAGCAGCCCACCGCCCAGCAGCCCGGGCGGTTCCAGTTGGAGCGGGACGTCCCGGACCGGGGGTGACGTGCGCTCGGGTGCTTCCGCGAGGGGCGCCGGAGCAGCGCTCCCGGTGGGTGCGGGCGCCTCGGCGGGCGCTTCGTCCTTCGCCCGCGTGGAGGGCTCGCGCTCCGCCAGGGCTTCATCCTTCGCCTGCGCGCTGGTGGAGGCGTCACGCTCCGCCTTGCGCGCCGGGGCTTCATCCTTCTTTCGCGCGCTCGTGGAGGGTTCGCGCTCGGGCGAGCGAGGGGGCCGAGGCTCCGCTTCGGGCTCGGACGGCGCGGGGCGTGCGTCGCGGGTGACGACCTCCATCTCGATGATCCGCGGCGGCTCGGGATGCCGGACGCGGCCGGACGGGCTCCGCGACAGCGCCACGAGGAGCGCCACGTGCAGGAGCACGGACACCCCGAGCAGCAGGAGCAGCTGTGAGCGGCGGGACACGAGGTCAGCTTGCTCCGTCCCGCCCCACGGGAGAAGTGGCGCGGAGCGTGGGCGTCGCGCCCAGACGCTCCCCTGCCCTCCCGTCGCCCGCTACGGCGCCGCCGGTGTCCTGAATTCCGGGATGAGCTCGCCCGTGAGGCGGATGCTCTTCAGGACCTTGTCGTGCGCCAGCGCGCCCACCTGGTGGAAGGACATGAGCGCGTCGATGCCCAGCGCCTGGTAGCGCTTGAGCCCCGCGCGCACCTGGTCCTGCGTCCCCACGATGAGCGAGTCCTGCGCGCTCAGCACCTCCCAGACCTGCTCATCCGGCACGGTCTCACCGGACATGATGCGGCCCAGGAGCCGCTGCGCCTGGGACTGCGGCGCGTTCGGATCCTTCTTGCGCAGGTACTGACCCGTGAGGCCTCCGCCCGCCGGGTCCTTCGCCAGCGCCTCCAGCTCCGCGGCCGTCTTCACGAAGGCGTCCTTCGCCTCGAAGAAGGTGAACGACCCGCTCGTGTACCAGGCGGCGGCCTTCGCGGCGCCGTTCTCCATGGCCTCGCGCTCGCTGTCCGCGCAGTGCACGAAGGTGAAGAAGGCGACCTGGTTGTTGACGAACCCGCCCACCGGCTCGCAGCGCGTGCGCAGGGCCTCGCGGTAGATGTGGATCATCTCCGCCACCTCGTCCGGAGAGGCCCAGAGCGTCACGCCCAGCGCACCCACGCCGTTGCGTCCCGCCTGCTCGAACGACGCGGGGCTGGAGCACGCCTGCCACAGCGGCGGGTGCGGCTTGCGGTACGGCTTGGGGATGACGGTGACGTCCTTGAGCTTCAGGTCCGGCCCGTCCCAGGACACCTTGTCCTGGGTCCACAGCTTCGGGACCAGCTCGAAGGCCTGCTGCATCTGCCCGCGCGTGGAGTCCGGCTCGATGTTGAAGGTGCGCCACTCCGGGATGGTGCTGCGCGCCAGCCCCAGCTGGAAGCGCCCTCCGCTCAGATGGTCGATGAAGGCCGCGCGCTCCGCGATGCGGATGGGATGGTTGAAGCGCGTGGGCGCCAGCACCGACGAGTGTCCGACGTGCAGGTTCTTCGTGCTCCGCGCGATGGCGGTGAGCATGATCTCCGGCGCGGAGCTGTAGCTGAACTCCACCGCGGTGTGGTGCTCCACCTGCCACCAGACGCCGTACCCCATCTCGTCCGCCAGCCGCGCCTGCTCCAGCGTCTCCTGGATGATCTGGTGCTCGTGGTCCGGACCGCTCCAACGCTCCTTCGGGTGCTGCATCTCCGAAAAAATATCGAGCCGCATGATGTCCCCCTCAAATCAGTCTGAGCTGATTTTACATCGAATGCGGACTCCCGCGCCGTCCGGAGCGAAACGTCCTCCGGACGGCGGGGGTCAGCCGGCTACTCCACCCAGTGGACCTTGCCCAGGCCGGCGGGGATGAGGTCGCAGACGTAGAAGATGTCGTCGTACGGGTAGTTGTCGTAGACGCCGCGCGCGGGGATGCAGCGCGCCTGGTTGGGGTACGGCGCGTTGAACTCCGCGGCCAGCTGCTGGCAGTAGGCGTTGTCGCCCTCGCCGCCGCACTCCTCGGTGCACTGGTCCGCGCGGATCCAGTACGGGTTGTAGAGGGGATACGAGTCCGACTCCGTCCAGCACAGGCCCGTCGAGCACTGGGTGTCCGCCGAACAGCCCTGGCCCACCGCGTTGAGCCCCTGCTCCTGCTGCGTGGGCGCGGGGGTCTGCTGCTCGGGGGCCGCGCCGCCGCCACAGGCGAGCATCGCGAACGAGAAGAGGGCCACGGGGACGGCGAAGAGGTTTCTCATCGGGGGGGAGGACTTTTCCGGGAAAAGGGTGAGTCCGGAGAGAACCATTTCAGCCCCGCCGAGCCAAGTGACGTTCTCGCGGTGCGCTACGCTGGTATTTCTTCACGCAAAGGAAGCCGCCCATGTGCCGCAGCATCAAGACGCTGTTCAACTTCGAGCCCCCCGCGTCCGACGCGGAGGTGCGGGCGGCGGCCCTGCAGTTCGTGCGGAAGCTCAGCGGCACCAGCGCCCCCTCCAAGGCGAACGAGGAGGCCTTCAACCGCGCCGTCGAGGACGTCACCGAGGTCGCGCGCCGGCTGATGGACTCGCTGGTGACCACCGCCCCGCCGCGCAACCGCGACATGGAAGCCATGAAGGCGAAGCTGCGGTCCGCGAAGCGCTTCGCCCCGCGCTGACGGCCAGCGCGTTCCCCCAGACGGGACGGGCCCACCGTCCCCGGAGTGCCACCGATGTTCCTCGCCTCGCTGCTGTCCGTGTTCACCGGCGCCTGGCTGTTCGCGGCGGCGCCGTTCACCGTCACGATGAAGTCCGCGGGCTACTCCGCGCGCTCGGATGGCAAGACGGTCACCGTCACCCGGGTCGTGCCCAAGAGCGTCGCCGCCGAGGCGGGCCTTGAGAAGGGCATGAAGGTGACGGGCGTCCCCCAGCCCTTCAGGGCCTTCATCAAGGTGCCCCTGCCCCAGCTCGGCGCCACCGACCTGCAGGACGCGCTGACGCCCCAGCCCGCGGAGGATCTCTGGCTCCGGGTGGAGACGAAGCGGGGCCCCGACCAGCTCATCCTCAAGAGCCGGGAGCCCCTGCCCGACAATCCGTTCCCGGTCATGCCGCTCACGGCCGCGCAGCAGGAGCGCCTGACCCCACTCCAGGCCAACCGCTACCAGGCGCGGATGGTCCAGTCCGCCATGGAGGCCATGCGCCGTCCCCGAGCCGAGCTCCGCCAGAGAACCACCGCCTACGTGGTGAAGGGAAGGCTCACGGGCATCGACGGCGGCGGCGCCACGCCCCTCTGGCTCCATCCCAGCATGGAGCTGCGGACCCCCTGCGGCGACCGCCTGGAGAAGGTGGAGCTGAGCAGCGCCACGGGAGACGTGAACCTCACGCTGCGGCCCGGGGATGCCGGTGCGTCAGGAGGCTCCTTCGAGCTGGCCCCACCCCTCTGGCCGGTGCAGCAGGTCCTCCAATGTAAAGACACCGCCACCGCCCTGGAGCGGACCCTGCACGTCAAGCTGAGCTGCGAGGGACTGCCTCCCGGGGAGCACGACGTCAGCGTGAAGCTGACCGTGCGCTGTGACGATCTCCACTCCCAGCCTGGGCCAGCCCAACCGCCGCTGGTCCTGGAGGAACCCAAGGACTTCCTCGTGGGAGACAAGACCCCGCTCCAGATGAAGGTGTTCGCACACCAGCTCGTCCCCCGCCCCACCGAGGCCACCCTCGTGGAGTTGGACGCCCAGGGCCAGGTGCTCCGGCGGCTGACGCCAGTTCCCCTGGGGAAGAACGCCCACGAACCCGGCCTGCCGCTCCAGGTCACGCTGGACACGACGGCCAGGCGCACCGCGCGGCTGGCGCTGGAGGTGCGCTTCTCCGACGGAAGCACCTGGCTCAGCGAGCCGCAGACGCGGGAGATCCGCACCCCGGCCCAGGTGGAGGCCCTGCGCCGGGAGGCACTCGAGGTCAATGACAGGGCCACCGCCTTCCTGGAGGACCTCCACGACAGGTTCAGCGCGCCCTGCGGCGACGTGCCCACCACGATGAAGTGGATCCTGGCCCATCCCGCCATCGAGGCCGCACACACGGGATATTACAAGCTCTACTACAAGGTGAAGGGCAGCTCCCACTTCTCCGTCTTCATGTGCGGCTACGACTGACTCAGGGGATGTTGATGCGCGAGTGCATGGCCCGCCCGTCGTAGGCAGCCGCGCCGCAGCGCGCATGGGCCCAGTCCCCGTTCACCGCGGAGCAGATGCGGAAGGCCTGGATGTTGGAGACCGGCACGTTGATGCCCGGCGTGTCGCAGCGCCCCTGGTAGGTCCACGCCAGGCTCTTGTTCACCGAATTCACGCCGATGCACGGGCCAATCCACGCGCCCGTGTCCCGCCGCTGCACGTCGATGGAGTACTGCGCCGCCGTCTCCTCCTCGCTCCACTCCAGGTCCACGAAGGGCGTGACGCCGCCGGGCAGTTCCAGCGACACGTCGTCGGAGATGCCGTCATAGGCCCTCTCCACGAAGGGCCCCCAGACGTTGTTGTTGGAATAGAAGATGCGGAACGCGGCGATCTCCCCCTTCGTCACCACGCGGTCCCCCGCGCTGCGGCACACGCCGTCGAACACCGTCTTGTTCGCCTGCCCCAGCAGCGTCACGGACGTGCACGGGCCCACCACCGACCCGTCGCGCAGCACGACGTCCAGCGAGTAGCTGTACCCGGCGAGCCGGTTCCAGCGCACGCTCACCTGGTTGAGCGACGTCATCGCCCCGTCCACCTTGAACGCCACGCGCTGCTTGTACGTGCTGCGCGAGGTGAGGTTGCCCGCGCTGTCGAAGGCACCCACGTGGAAGATGTTGAAGTACTCGCCGCGCCGCTCGACGATGACGTTGTGGCCGTGGGACTGCACCAGCCGGCCCGCGGAGTTCTTCAGCGGCAATGACAGCCGCCGCACCGCCCGCGCCCGCGTGAGCTGGGGGAGGGTGTCCGCCATCACGTAGTACATGGCGTACTGGCTGTTGTACCAACCGCCGCTGAAGAGCAGGTAGTAGCGCCCGTCGCGCTTGAACAGCTCCGGCGCCTCGTTGATGCCCTCCTCGTAGGAAGGCGTCGCGAACACCGCCGGGCCCGCGTGGTTGTAGACGGTACCGGGCGCGGCCAGGTTGAAGGAGGAGATGTTGTTGCCGTTCTGGAACCAGACGTAGAAGAGCCAGCGGTCCACGCCGTCGTTGAACGTCGCCGAGTCGATGCGGATGTTCCGGTTGCACCCCTGCGGCAGGCACGCCGTGCCGGTGGTGGTGCGCGGCCAGGTGGTGTTGGCGTTGATGGGCTGCGGCGCGCCGAAGGCCAGGTTCAGGTCCGGCGCCGTGGCGACGAAGGTCGTCACCTCCTGGCCGGACGGAGGACACGCCGCGCCGTTGGGCACCCGGTGGCCGGAGAAGTGGAGCTGGTAGACGCTGCCCGTCTTGCTCAGGTCCGGCGCCCAGAGGAAGCAGTAGTCGTAGGTCGGATCCGCCGCGGACGGGTTGTAGTCGCGCTTGAAGCGGAACGCCGTGAGGTCGTTGGACTCATACAGCGGCAGCACCACCCCGTTGCCGGTGCCGGTGAGGAAGAACAGGTCGTCGTTCTCCTTGTACACATCCGGATCCGCCAGCCACTGCATCAGCAGCGTGCGCGAGTTGTCCTGCGCATGGGCGGTCCCGGCGAGGGCCGTGGACAGGAGGGACAGCAGCAGGACGGCACGGAGGGGCTTCATGGCACTTCTCCCTGGAAGTCTTGAAATTCAAGCTTCAAGGGAAGACCCGGCGAGCGCAAGGTCGATGGGTTTTGACCGTCCAGCGGCGATCCGCTATATCCGACTTCGATAATGAATATCAATATCACTTGATATCCCCTATCCCTCTGGACGGGCCTTTTCGTGAGCACCACTCCCCGGCGTTTCCCTCTCCTCGTCGCGGCCCTCCTCGGGGTCGCGGTCCTCGGCCTGGCGTTCTTCGGCCTGCGTGCCTCGCGCGAGCCCGCCGTGGAAGCCACGACGCCGGCGGTCCCCGCGCAGGGGCCGGGCCGGACCATCACGCACGCGCAGGGCAGCACCGTCGTGGCCCCGAACCCGAAGCAGGTCCTGGTGTTCGACCTCGCGACGCTGGACACGCTGGACGCGCTGGGGGTGGAGGTGCGGGGCGTGGCGGGTGAGTACTTCCCCGGCCCGCTGGCGAAGTACGCGGACGCGAAGAAGTACCCGCGCTTCGGAACGCTCTTCGAGCCTGACTACGAGGCCGTCCACGCCGCGCGGCCCGACCTGATCATCACCGGCGGCCGGACCAGCGCCCGGTACGCGAAGCTCGCCGCCATGGCGCCCACCATCGACCAGACGACGGACGACGCGGACTTCCTGGACACCGTGGTGGGCAACACGGAGCGGCTGGCCACCGTCTTCGGCAAGGAGGACCCGGCGCGCGCCCTGATTGGAGAGCTGCGCCAGTCCATCGAGACGCTGAAGGCGACCACCGCCACGCGGGGCAAGGGGCTCATCGTCCTGACGTCCGGCGGGCGGATGAGCGCCTACGGCCCGGGCTCGCGCTTCGGCGTGCTGCACGAATCCTTCGGCATCCCGCCCGCGGCCCCGTCGCTCAAGGCGTCGCTGCACGGGGAGGCCATCGGCTCGGAGTTCATCCTGGAGACCAACCCGGACTGGCTGTTCGTCATCGACCGGGACGCGGCCATTGGCGAGGGCGGCGGCGCGCAGCGGCTCCTGGACAACGAGCTGGTGCGCCAGACGACGGCCTGGAAGCAGGGACAGGTCGTGTACCTGGACCCCGCCAACACCTACCTCATCGGCGGCGGCATCCAGTCCCTGCGGCGCCTGGTGGAGCAGCTCTCCGATGCCTACGCGAAGCCCCGACAGCCCCCTGCTCCCTGAGCCTGCCTTCGCGCGACGTGAGCCCGTGGCCTCCCCGCTGCCCGTGCCACGGCCCGTGAGCGACGCGACGCGCGGCCCGCTGCCCCTGCTCGCCCTGGCTGGCCTGGGGGTGCTGGTGCTCGCGGGCGCGAGCCTGTTGATTGGCGTGAGCCACGTGTCGTGGGACGCGCTCCTGGCACCCGCGGAGAACCCGCGCGCCGTGCAGGTGCTGGTCATCAGCCGCGTGCCGCGCACGCTGGCGCTGGTGCTGGCGGGCATGTCCCTGGGCGTGGCGGGCCTCATCATGCAGATGCTCGCGCGCAACCGCTTCGTGGAGCCCTTCACCGCGGGCACGGCGGAGTCCGCGAGCCTGGGCCTGCTCGTCGTCACCCTGCTCGCCCCCGGCATCCCCATCCTCGCGAGGACCGCCGTCGCCGCCGGCTTCTCCATGGCGGGCACGGCGCTGTTCCTGCTCATCCTGCGGCGGATTCCGCTGCGCTCGGCGCTCGTCGTTCCCGTCGTCGGGCTGGTGCTGGGCGCCATCTTCGACGCGGTGACGACGTTCTTCGCCTACCGCTTCTCCCTGCTGCAGTCACTGATGGCCTGGACCACGGGCGACTTCTCCAGCGTGCTGCGCGGCCGGTATGAGCTGCTCTGGGGCGCCTTCGTCCTGACGGTGCTCGCCTACGTGGTCGCGGACCGCTTCACCGTCGCCGGCATGGGCGAGGCCTTCACCACCAACCTGGGATTGAGCCACCCGCGCATCGTGGCGCTGGGGCTGGCCATCGTCGCCATGGTCACCGCGGTGGTGGTGGCCACCGTGGGGATGATTCCCTTCATCGGGCTGGTGGTGCCCAACGTCGTCAGCCTCATCGTGGGCGACAACGCGCGCCGCTCCATTCCGTGGGTGGCGGTGCTGGGCGCGGGCTTCGTGCTCCTGTGCGACCTCGTCGGGCGGGTGGTGCGCCAGCCCTATGAGATTCCCGTGGGCACGGTGGCGGGCGTGGTGGGCAGCCTCGTCTTCCTCCACCTGCTCTTCCGGAGGGACGGCCGTGTCGGCTAGCGCCCCGAGCCTGGAAGGCCATGAGCGGCGGCTGCTCCTGCTGGGGTCCCTGGCCGTCTTCTGCGTTCTGGTGTTCATGACCGTGGACGCGGGCGGCCAGTGGGACTTCGTGCTCCCGTTCCGCGCGCGCAAGGTCGCCACGGTGCTGCTGGTGGGCTACGCCATCGCCGTCTCCACGGTGCTGTTCCAGACCGTGACGGAGAACCGCGTGCTGACGCCCGCCATCATGGGCTTCGACACGCTCTACGTGCTGCTCCAGACGTGCCTGCTCTTCTTCCTGGGCTCGCACATGGTGGCGGCCCTGGACGTCCGGCTGCTGTTCGCGGTGGAGGTCACCGTCATGGTGCTCTTCTCCGCCGTGCTGCACCGCTGGCTGTTCGAGGGCGGCGGGCGGAGCATCCACCTGCTGCTGCTCACGGGCGTGGTGCTGGGCGTGCTGTTCCGCAGCCTGTCCAGCTTCCTCCAGCGCGTCATCGCGCCGGGCGAGTTCGCCTTCCTGGAGGACCGCTTCTTCGCCAGCTTCAACAACCCGGATCCGGACCTGCTGGTGGTTTCGGCATTCATGACCGTAGGCGCGTCCGTCCTGGGCCTGCGCCTGCTGCACGCCTGCGACGTGCTGGGCCTGGGCCGCGACGTGGCCATCAGCCTGGGCGTGGACCACCGCCGCACGGTGTCGCGGCTGCTGGCGGTGGTGGCGGTGCTGGTGTCGGTGTCCACGGCGCTGGTGGGGCCCGTCACCTTCTTCGGCCTCTTGGTGGCGAACCTGGCGCACGGGCTGGTGCGCTCGCACCGGCACGTCCACGTGCTGCCCGCCGCGGTGTTCCTCGCGGTGATTGGTCTGCTGGGTGGTCAGCTCGTGCTGGAGCGCGTCTTCTCCTTTGGCGCCAACCTGCGCGTCATCATCGAGTTCCTGGGCGGCCTCATGTTCATCACCCTGCTCATGCGAGGCGCGCTGCGATGATCGAAGCCCGGAACGTCTCCCGCCGCTACGGCGACACCCTGGTGGTGGACGACGTCACGCTGAAGCTCCCGGAGCAGGGCGTGACGTCCATCATCGGGCCCAACGGCGCGGGCAAGTCCACCCTCCTGTCGATGGTGAGCCGCCTGCTGCCGCTGTCCTCCGGCACGGTGCTGGTGGATGGCATGGACGTGGCCCACACGCCCGGCGACGCGCTGGCGCGCAGGCTGGCCATCCTGCGGCAGGACAACGCCGTCACCTCGCGGCTCACCGTGCGCGACCTGGTGACGTTCGGCCGCTACCCGCACTCCCGGGGCCGCCCGACGGTGGAGGACCGCGCCTTCGTGGAGGGAGCCCTGCACCACCTGGGCCTGGAGTCCATCGCCCACCGCTTCCTGGACGAGCTGTCCGGCGGCCAGCGCCAGCGCGCCTTCGTGGCGATGGTGCTGTGCCAGGACACGCACTACGTCCTCTTGGACGAGCCGCTCAACAGCCTGGACATGAAGCACGCCGTGTCCATGATGAAGGAGCTGCGGCGCGCGGCGGACACGCTGGGCAAGTGCGTGGTGCTGGTGCTGCACGACCTCAACTACGCCTCCTGCTACTCCGACCACGTCATCGCCATGCGCGGCGGGCGAGTCGCCTTCCAGGGGACGCCGGAGGAGCTCATGCGCCCGGCCGTGCTGCGCGACATCTATGACCTGGACATCGACATTCATGTGCTCGACGGGAAGCGCATCGCGGTCCACTACCGCTGACCCCTGGGCCGTGACACATGTGTCGCGATTGGAGTTGACGGAGGGTGTGTCCCGGGAATGTTTCCCTCTGTGAAGTCGTGGCATCGGGCTTGCTCAGTCCGCGCCCACCATGACCCACCACCGTGAATCCTCTCCCAGCTCCCGCCTGCGTCACTGGGCCTCCCGGCTGGCGCTCCTCGTCGCCTGTGCCAGCGTCGTCGCGACGTCGCAGGCCATCTCCGACGACGTGTTCTCCGACCCGTACTCCGGTGCGCCGGCGACCCTCACGACCGAGGCCCCCAAGACCCGCATCCCACTCGTCGTGCTGGCCACGGCCTCGAAGTCGCCCGACAAGATCGTCGAGGCGGAATTGACGGTGCTGGTGACGGCCACATGGAGGCCCGCGGACCCCAGCCAGACAGAGGGCCCCTGGCTCCGCGCCGTGTTGGTCGAGGGCGAGACGGAGTTCTCCGGTCCGGAGGCTGGCATCCTGCTGCTGGCGGGAGCGCCGGTGACGACCGAAGTCCAGACGTACCTCAGCCGCGAATGCAGGCTGGGTTCAACCTGCGAATGGACCGCGAACCTGGACCTGGAGCTGCCACCCGGTGCCCCGGCCGGCAAGGTGGAGTTGGTGTGGACGGCGACGGCCCAGGCGCACGTGGTGGATACCTCCAGCACGCCCAAGGGCTTCAAGGTCATCGTCTCGGAGCCGTGAGCCCCTGGCGCTCCGGTTGTCTGGGGTTGCTCCACGGCCACTGGGAGTGAAAGCCTGCGCATCCCCTCTTGCAGGAAGGCAGCCGCGGATGCGCGAGAAGAACCTGGAGTACACGCTGGATTGGATTGCCATCCAGGAGCTGGTGGCCGAGTACGGGCAGGCCATCGACCACGGCAAGGACACGGGCGACTGGACCCGCTGGGAGCGGGTCTTCGCCCCGGAGGTGACGTCGGACTACTCCCGCTTCATGGGGGTGCCGCCCTCCACCGCGCCGCGCGCCGTGCTGGCGCAGTTCGGCAACAAGGCGCTGGAGTGCTTCACCCGCGTGCAGCACTCCACGGCGAACACGGTGCGCACCGAGTTCACCAGCGACACGCGCGCGACGGCGCACGCCTACGCGGAGGTCTCCCACTTCTTCACGATGGACGGCTACCCCCAGGAGTGGACCCTGGTGGGGCGCTATACCCACGAGGTGGTGAAGACCGCCGCGGAGGGCTGGCGCATCCAGAAGGTCACGCTGGATCCCATCCACCACCGGGGCAACCTGCTGGGCCTGGAGTACGCCCGGGGCAAGCGGCTCGGCACGCCGTGAATCCCTGGCGCGCGGTGGGGTGGGACGCCCTCACCGCGCGCGCTTCTTCCGGGGCCTGGCGGGAGGCTTCGCGAGCGCCTCCGCCTGCGCCCCGATGGTCCGCGCCAGGAAGTCCGCCACCGCGCGCACCCGCGCGTTGTGGGCCAGGTCCTCGTGGAAGACCAGCCACACGGTCCGCTCCAGTTCCGGCAGCGCGTCACGCAGCGGGACCAACTCCGCGTGCAGGTGGCCGAAGTACGCCGGCAGGAGCGCCACGCCCAGCCCCTCGCGCGCGGCCTGGAGCAGCCCCAGGATGGACGTGAGCCGCACCGCGACGGTGGCCTTCGCCGCGTGCACGTCCAGCCACTTCGACTCCGGCCAGCGCCGCGAGTCCTGCGCATAGCCCACCACCGCGTGCCCCTGGAGGCCCGCGTCGAAGCGCACCGGCCCCCGGCGGGCGAGGTACGCCTTCGACGCGAAGGGCACGACCCCAATGGCAGCCACCTTCCGGGCCCGCAGTGACGCCTCCTGTGGCCGGACCAGGCGGATGGCGATGTCCGCCTCGCGGCGCACGAGCGACAGGGCCTCGTAACCAGAGAGCAGCTGCAATTCGATTTCAGGGTGCCGCTCCTGGAAGCCCGCCAGCCACGGCATCACGTTGTGGACCAGGAACGAGTCCGTCGCGGTGACCGTCACCGGCCCGGAAGGGCGCAGGTCCTCACCGCTGGCCAGCCGCTCCACCCGCAGCGCCTCCGCCTCCACGGCCTCCGCGGCGGGCAGGATGCGCAGCGCCACCGCCGTGGGCCGCAGGCCCGTGGGGGTCCGGTCGAAGAGGCGTGCGCCCAGCTCCTTCTCCAGCACGGCCAGCCGCCGCCCCACGGTGGTCTGGTCCACCTTCAACCGCCGCGCCGCCGCGGAGAGGTTGCCCTCCCTCGCGATGGCCAGGAAGTGCCGCAGGTCGCTCCATTCGGGCATGGTCTGCATTCTTGCAGAAGCGGTCTGCGCAAACGGGCATTTTCGCAGACCCGCCTCGCGGTCATCCTCCCTGGCGTTTCCTTCCACCGAGGAGTCCCACCGTGAAGACCCTGCCCAAGCTCGTCGCCGCCGTCGCCGTCGTGTCCGCGTTCACCTTCGCCGCCGCCAAGGGCAAGGAGTCCGCCGCGTTCCAGCAGACCGCCTATGACAAGCTCACCTGGACGGAGATGATGCCCGGCGGCCCGTCCGTGCACGTCCTCTGGGGCGACATGAAGAAGGGCCCGTACGCCCTGCTGATGAAGTTCCCCGCCGGGTTCGACTCCGGGCCGCACACGCACTCCGCCGACTATCACGGCGTGCTGGTGAAAGGCCGCATGACGAACACCAGCGAGGGCGCCGCGGAGGCCGGCGCCGTGGAGGCGGGCAGCACCTGGGACCAGCCCGGCAAGGTGGTGCACCGCAACCAGTGCGCGAAGGACGCCGAGTGCGTGGTGCTCATCGCCCAGGACAAGCCCTTCGACTTCGCGCCCGCCAAGGCGAAGTAGGCTCAGCGCGAGTCGCGGCGCTTCTGCTGCCGGGCGAACTCCGCCCGCAGCGCGCCGCCAATGCGCTTGCCCGTCACCTTCGTGGACTTGCGGATCTTCTCGTAGTCCTTCGTCTGCTGGATGTAGCCACCCCGGTGCTTCTTCGAGGTGGTGTCCTTCGGAGGCTGGAACATCGGCAGGGCTCCCGTGCGGGTGGATGGGCCGCAGCCACCTGAAGATGCATCACGTCCCGGAGGGTTGCCATCTCTCCAGGACGGAGCACGGCCGGGCAGGCGGGCGCGTCAGACCTGGATGCCCACCACCAGGCTGGCCGCGTAGCCGTCCGTGGTGTTGCCCGTCACGGTCGCCAGCTGGGTGGACGCGCCGTCGCTGAACACGTTGTCGCGGGAGAGGGAGATCTGCCCCAGGTTGCGGACGCTCTGCGAATAGCCAGACGTCGCGTAGACCGCGTCGCGGATGTCCTCCGGCAGGGCCAGCTGGGACGTGGCCACCTTGTTGCGCGAGGAGGAGGTCGCCTCCACCGAGGGGTAGATTTCGAAGTGGATGTGCGGCCAGCGGCCGCTGTAGCAGGCGGGGAAGATGCGGGTGAAGGCCATCCAGCGCAGCAGCTCCCGCCGGTCCGTGCGCTTCGCCAGGACCCGCAGGTCCTGCTGGAGTCCGTGGTGGTGATTCCGTTCGTCGTCGCTCATGCGCATACCCCCCTTGGAGTGACGACGACGGTAGGGCAAAGGTCTTAAGCGAATCCCAAGGCCCGGGAGCTGACGCGTTTTTGCAATCCAGGGGCGGGCTCCGGGCGTATGTGTCCGCCCATCCAGCAAGGGAGCAGGCACCCATGACGAAGCGCGCGAACGGCCCTTTCGACGTCAAGCTCACCCCCATGGCACCGGAGGCCGGAGTGGTGGAGGGGGCTCCGGGCCGGATGGCGCTCGACAAGCGCTTTCATGGAGCGCTGGAGGCCACGAGCCAGGGACAGATGCTCGCGGTGCGGACGGCGGTGGAGGGGTCCGCCGGGTACGTCGCGATGGAGCGCGTCAGCGGGACGCTGGACGGCCGCAGCGGCACCTTCGCGCTCCAGCACTTCGGGGTGATGACGCGCGGCGCGCCCCACCTCGTCATCTCCGTGGTGCCGGACTCCGGAACCGGCGAGCTGACGGGGCTCGCCGGATCCATGACCATCGACATCGCCCCGGGCGGGAAGCACTCCTACGACTTCCAGTACACCCTCCCGGACAAGGCGTGACTCAGGGAGCGCAGTAGCGGACCGCCTGGAGGGTGTGCGCCATCGGGCTCTCGGTGGACGTCATCACGAGCGCCCCCATCCAGTTGTCCTGAAGCTCCTCCAGCATGACCCACTGCGCGTACCGGTGCAGGGGCAGCAGGTCGGGCCCGGGCGACAGGTCCTTCGGGACGCCGCCCTGCCCCAGGGCCCAGAACCGTCCCCGCCACCGGAACCAGGAATCGCCGCCCTGCGGATCCGTGGACACGGAGAGCCACGCTGCCTGGAGGCCCCGAGACGTCACCGCGGTTCCGAACCAGGGGGCCTCCCCCGGGGTCGTCACGGCCAGGGCCCTGGAGTTCACTTCCCCGAAGAGGTTGCCCAGGACCTTCAGCACGCGGTCACTGCCCTGCGGACCGCGCAGCACGATGGCCGGCGACTCCAGCGCATCGCCCGCCGCGGCCCCCAGGTCCACGAGCCGGGTCTCCGGGTTCGCATCCGCGGGGAAGGTCTGCTCCTCCCCCACGGGCTGGAGGGCGTTGTCGAAGCGCTGGAGACGCAACAGGCCCTCGGAAGCGCCTTCCTTGATCTCCTGGGCCAGGACCACGAAGCCACCGTCCCGCAGCCCCATCACGTCCACACCGTAGAGAACCTTGTCCTCGGCGAGCGGCCGCATCAGGACACGGGGTGAGACCACGCCCTGACCGTCCAGTCCCGTGAGCGTGCCCCACAGCTCACGGCCACCGAAGACGATCCCGGAGGTGTCCCGCCAGGCCGCGAAGACCTGGGTCCCGTCCGCCGAAACGGCCGCCGCGGTGGCCCTGTCTCCCACCGGCTGGTCGAAGAGGAGCGCGCCGGCCTCGGGCTCGCCCTCCCTGGGCACGCGGTGGCCCTGCTCATCCAGGAGGATGAGGTGTCCCCGGGTATGGTCGTGGCCCGGTCCCGCGGACGAGTAGTACAGCGCGGGCCCCTGGGACGTGCGCAGCAACCGGGTGCTCACCGAGTCCAGCGCGAGCATGTCGTCCATCACCTCGACCGGTACCTCCGTGATGCCCGGTGACGTCAGCGTGGTGTCCAGCCGGATGACCCGGGCCACCGCCTGCCGGTCGAACACCACCGCCAGCATGCCGTCCGTCACCCGGAGGCTGCTGATCCGGCCCGAGTGCGGAGGCAGCCCCAGCGACGCGACCTGCGACCAGGACGGCGGATCCGTCACCCCGTCACAATCATTGTCCAGACCATCGCAGCGCGTCTCCGCGGCCTCGTAGCTGGCGCCGTACGAGCGCGCGGTGCACACCGGCTCGTAGGCCCCATCCACCACGGCGCGCCGGGCGCCCGCGCAGATGCCCTGCGTCCGCTCACAGGGAAGGGGTTCGCCCAGGGAGCCCGCATCCGTGCCGGCATCCACCTGCGTGCCACCGCCGTCCACCTGCGTGCCACCGTCATTCCCTTGCGTGCCACCGTCACCGGAGGTCCCCGCGTCGACGGTCCCTGCATCGACGGTCCCCGCATCCGCAGACGGCTTCGTGGGCGGATCCGAATCCCCACACCCGCCGAGCATCCCGCTGCCCACCGCGAACACCACCGCCCAAAGCCTTGCCTTGCGCATCCGCACTTCCATCATCCCCTCTTTGGCGGAACGACGTTTGGCTCCGCCAGGGCAAGAGCCTAATTCATAAGGCTCTCAAATCATGCATTTCCTTTCACGCGCAGCCATGAAAGGGCTTGAAGGGCCGCGAACCACGCTCCCGCCGCCAGCGCATGGCGCAGGTGGTTCATCCGCGCCCACCGCAGCGCGGTCTCCACGGCGGCCGGAGAGTCCGCGGACTGCATCAGCCGCATCATCGTGGGGATGAAGTACGCGAAGGTCAGCAGCCGGTCCGCGAGCGCCACCAGCGCGGCCCCCAGCCACCAGGCGCGCAGCGGCCCCGTGGCCTGCGTGGCGAAGTAGAGGCTCGCCAGGGTGAGCAGCGTCAGCGGCCCCGTGTTCACGAGCCCCCAGAAGCGCCGGCCCACGTCATCCTGCCGCGCCGCCTCCGCGGACCAGTGCGCGCCCGTGGCGTCCAGCCAGCGGGGAAGCGAGATGCGGTGCTCATAGAGCCCCGCGCCGAACGCGACGCCCAGGTTCAGCACGAAGAGCCACAACAGGATTTCCGCCGCGGAGGGCTTCAGGTTCATCATGGGGACAGCATGCGTCCCGGGCGCGTGAGCGTCTTTCGTGCCCTTGTGCTGTTTTTCTCGTTCTTGCGGTGTTCCCCCATGACTCCCCGGCACTCCCTCCTCGCCCAGATTGGCGCAGACATCGTCCGCTTCCAGGAAGCCTCCGCGGAGTTCGACGCGGCCGTGGGAGAGGTGCTCGCGCTCGGCCGCGCGGAGCTGACGTGCCTGGCGCAGCTGCACTTCGGAGGCCCCGCGCCCCTGAGCGCGGTCGCGCGAGGCGCCGACGTGGAGCGGCTGGAGCTCGCCGGCTACGTCCAGCGGGAAGGCACCGGAAATGGCAGGCGGCTCGCGCTCACCGGGCATGCGCGTGAATGGATTGAAAACCTCTGGGGGCCCGTCCAGGCGGATGCCGTCCAATTGATGTCACCCTTGCCGGACGCGGAGCTGAAGGTCATTGCCCGCTTCCTGAGCGACGCGCGGACGTCGCAGGACCGCCATGCCGCCCGCGTGGCGAAGCTGCTCCAGGAGCCAGGAGGCACGCGGGCCGCGCGGAGGCGAGGGGGCCTCTCCGCCGCCGCGCTCCATCGCGTGCGACTCTTCATCGAAGCGCACCTCGCGCGGAGGATCCGCGTGGGTGAGCTGGCCCAGCGCTCCGGCCTGAGCGTGTTCTATTTCACCCGCGCCTTCCGTCAGTCCATGGGCATGACGCCACATGCCTACGTGCAGCAGCGGAGGGTGGAGCGGGCGCGCGGCCTGTTGAGCCACACGGCCCGCTCCCTCGGAGACATCGCCCTGGAGGTCGGCTTCAGCTCACAGAGTCACTTCACCACGGTGTTCCGCCGGGTGACGGGCCTGACTCCCGCCGTCGTGCGGCGCGGGGGCCGCTGACCGCTACGAGCAGGTCTTCAGGCACCGCGGCGGGTTCGTGTTGGGAGGCGTCGTGTAGGTGCCCCCGCAGATGTAGTACTGCGTCGTGCCGCATCTGGCGTACCACTGCGCGGTGCTGCCGGAGCCGGCCTTGTACTGGGTGCAGTCCCAGTAGCTCCACTTGATGCCCCCGGGACAACTCGCGTCGGAGAAGCCACCCGACGCGAAGTCCAGGCACCCGGCGACCGCCGAGCCCTGCGGACACACGGCCTGCTCGGTGGAGCCGAGCGGCTCCTCCGCTCCGGCCTCGTCCAGCGCGCCACCACAGGCGGAAGCGAGCGCCATCACGGCACCCAGGCACAGCGGACGCACGATGCACTTCAACATGGACTGCCCCCTCGTTCATGCAAGGCCTGCCAACGCGACAGGTGGCGGGCACCCTACGTGTCTCGAAAAGCCGCGGGGATTAAACGCGGTTAAATCCACCGCCGGCCCGCAAGCATTTGCGCTCCAGCGGGAGCCCCCGTGACGGCGGTCTCCCAAGGCGACGAGTCCCCCTGCGGCGCCAATCACGCGTTCCAATGCAAGGACGCGGGCGGGCGGACTGAATCTCCACCCACCCGGTGACACCGCCGGGGGACGCCGGTGTTCCATCCGCCGGCCGGAAAGCGCCGGCCCTTCCCTCACAGGAGATGGAACCCATGGCTGTCCTGCACCGCGGACTGCGGGTTGGTATGGCATTGCTCGCGAGCTTCATGACTCCCGCCTGCGGGCCGGAGGCGCAGGTGGGGACCGGGCTGGAGGTGGGCGAGCTGGGGCTGGAGGTGGATCAGGCGCCCCTGCCGCCCCTGAACCGCGAGGCGCTGCGTCAGGCCATCGCGGGGCTGCCGAACGCGGAGGTGTCCGGCGCCCTGGTCCGGGTGAGCGGCGCGGACGGCCGTTGGCTGGGGACGTCCGGAGTGGCTGACGTCCGCACCGGGGCCCCGGTGCCCGCGGACGCGCACTTCCGCATTGGCAGCATGACGAAGACGTTCACGGCCACCGTCGTGCTGCAGCTGGCCGCGGAGGGCCGCGTGGACCTGGACCGGCCCGTCCAGGACTACCTGCCGCGCCTGCTGCCCGCGGGCGTCTACGCGCCCATTACCGTGCGCCAGCTGCTCAACCACACCCACGGCCTGCCCGGCGTGCCGGTGCCCCAGAAGGACCCGGAGTGGTTCCTCGAGAACCGGTTCCGTCGCTTCAGCCCCCGCGAGCTCGTCTCGCTGTCCCTCCCGCCGGGCCCGCGCTTCGCCCCGGGCACGCGGCAGGAGTACGGCAACATCGGCTACATCGTCGCGGGGCTGCTCATCGAACAGGTGACGGGCCGCCCCTACGGGGACGCGGTGCGGGAGCGCATCCTCCGGCCCCTGCACCTGCGGGACACCTTCGTGCCCGGCAACGACGTGACGATTCCCGGGCGTCATGCGCATGGCTACGAGGAGGTCGCTCCCGAGGACGGGCAGTGCCCGGAGGGCGCCATCCCCTACGGCACGCGCTGCCTGGTGGACGTCACCGAGGCCAGCCAGTCCGTCCCCTGGGCCGCCGGAGAGATGATCTCCACCGCCGAGGACCTGGACCGCTTCCTCGTCGCGCTCTTCCAGGGCCGGCTGTTGCCGCGCAAGCAGCTGGAGGAGCTGTTCACCGTCCCGGCCCTGCCCGGCGCCAGCTACAGCGCGGGCCTCACGCGCTACGACATCCACGGCGTCATCTTCTGGGGCAAGAGCGGCGACCGGCACGGCTACAACAACGGGATGGGCGCCACGCGGGACCTGCGCCGGCGCCTCGTCTACTCGGTCAACACGCTCCACATGGGAGGGGACCAGCCGGCCATCGCCGCGCGCATCATCACGGCGGCCCTGCAGGGGCCCTCCCAGCCTTGAGAGGGCCCTGAAAGGCGCCTACTTCTTCGCGGCGGGCGTCGCCTTCGCCTGCTCCGCCTGCTTCTTCAGGGCGAGCAGCGTCCCGCGGGCCCGCTGCGTGGACTTGCGGCGCAGGCCGGGGTCGTACTCGATGGCCTTGCCCAGGTCCTTCAGCCCTTCGGCCACCTTGCCGCGCCGCAGGAAGATCTCCCCGCGGCCCACCAGGGCGTCCACGTTGGAGCTGTTGAAGCGCAGGGCCTGGTCGTACGCCTCGAAGGCGTCGTCCACCCGGTCCACCGTCATGTACGCGGCGCCCAGCTGCGCGCGGAACACCGTGTCGTGCGGCGCGGCGGCCACCAGGCCCTCGAAGATCTGGAGCGCGACCTTCGTGCGGCCCGCCTGGAGCATCTGGTGCCCCGTGGCGGCGTACTTGTAGAGCCGCTCGTTCGACAGCCCGAGGAACTGGCCCAGCGTGACCTCTCCCCGGATGAGCTCCTCCGTCAGCGGCGGCCCATCCTTCGGCCCGTCCTTGGGAGACTCGGCCTTGCTGCTTGTGGCCTTGCTGCTTGCGGCCTTGCTGCTCACGGGCACCTCACGCCGGGGGGCCTTGTGCAAGCGCCCCCCCGAACACAGCGGGTTACTGTCAGACGAACAGGTTCCGCTTGACGATATCATTCAAGCGGCCGACGTCGTCGAGCGCGCCGAACATGCTCTTCACGCTGTCGAAGGCCTTCTGGATGCCCTCGCGGTGCTCGTCCTTGTTGTACTTGCCCAGGTCGTCGTTGCCCGTGAACGGGTTGAAGCCCAGCGCCTGGGTGTTGCCCAGCGCGTTGAAGGTCTTGGTGACGGCCTCGGTGGCCTTGCTCAGCGCGTTGTCGCGGGTCGCGTCGAAGGTCGCCTTGTTGAACGTGGCGGAGCTCGTCTTGCCGTCCGAGCTGGAGATGGCCTTCTCGCTCAGCGTCATGAAGTCGCCGGTCTTGAACTTGTCCACCGTGCCGTCATTGCCCGTCACCTCGCGGCCGCCGTAGGACCAGGAGGCCGTGGAGTCACCCATGTTCAGGCGGTCGCTGAAGTGCTTGGTGGTGAAGTCCGCGGAGGTCTCCCACCCGTCCTTCGTGATGGGGCCGACCTTGCCCTTGCCCTTGTCCACGTCCGTGACCTGCACGTGGTCGTCGCCGCAGGTGATGTCCAGCTTGCCCGTCACCGTCATGCCGTTGCCGTACGGGACGCAGCCCACGTGGATCTGCGTGCCGTCACCCAGCACGAAGGTGGTGTCGCGCTTGAAGTCGAACTTGCCACCGTCGCTCTCGTCGACGTGCGGGTCGCCCCAGATGCGGGTGCTCTTGCCGTCCGGGCCGGAGATCTTCCACTCCTGCGTGCCCAGCTGCTCGATCTTGTAGCCGCCCGGCGTGGTGATGACGCCGTTGTTGTCCACCTTGAGCTTGTCCGCGGGGCGCATCTGCGCCTCCCACTTCGGCGCCTCCGACGGGAAGGCCCCGTTCGTCGCGGTCTGCTGCGACTCCGCCGAGGGCTGCTGGCTGGTCACGAACGCGCTGCCGTCCGCCGTCTTCGCGGGCGCCGGCTGCGCGGCCGCCTGCTTCAGCTGCGCATCGATGTGCGACAGCGCCTCGTTGGCGGTCGCCTGGATGAGCTTGAGGTTCTTCGCCAGCTCCGCCTCGCTCAGACCGGGAGCGTTGGTGGTGGTCGGGAGGACGCGCGCGTTGTTGCCGGTGGAGGTGATGCCCGCCATGTTTTCCCCTCGGTGATGAGCGCGCCCCAGGAGGCGCGGGGTGTCTGAAACGGGATTATCCAGCGGCCCCGATCAGAAGTTGTGCCTACATGGCGAATTCCAGCAGGGCGGGAAGCGGGGCGCCAGTCCCCAGGGCGGGCTGGCGCCATCCCCTCGAAACTACTGGTTATCCAGGGCGATGCGCAGGCCGGTGATGAAGGCGTACTTGATGGCGGTGGCGCCCTGCTTGTCCTTCACCATCTCGTCGGCCTTCTTCATCCAGGCGTTGATTTCCGCCTGGTTGGGGGGCCGGGAGTTGGGCCCCAGGACCTCGCGGAAGGCCTCGGTGAGGAGCCGGGTCAGCGTGGCCCGGTCCGTCTTGTCCAGGCCGTCGCGCACCTCGCGCATCATGGACGGCAGGGTGTTCTTCACGCCCACGGCACTCATCTTCTGGTCGTCCACCAGCTTCTTGGCTTCCTTCTCCCAGTGGGCCAGCTGGTCCTTGTCGGGGGGCTTGTTGAAGATGGCCGTGTAGGCTTCCGTCGCCAGCCGCTTCAGGGTGGCGGCGTCCGTCTTGTCCAGGCCGTCACGCACCTCGCGCATCATGGCGGGCAGCGTGTTCTTCACGCCGACGGCGTTCATCTTGTTCTCGTCCACCAGCTTCTTCGCTTCCTTCTCCCAGCGGGCCAGCTGGTCCTTCTTGGGGGGCTCGCCGAAGATGGCCGTGTAGGCTTCCGTCGCCAGCTTGCTCAAGGTGGCGGCGTCCGTCTTGTCCAGGCCGTCACGCACGTCGCGCATCATGGAAGGCAGCGTGGTCTTCACGCCGGTGGCGCTCATCTTCTCGTCGTCCACCAGCTTCTTGGCCTCCTTTGCCCAGTGGGCCAGTTCCTTGTCGTCGGGCCAGCGGTCGAAGACGGACTTGAAGGTGTCCTTCGCCAGCTTGCTCAGCGCGGCGGGGTCGGTCTTGTCCAGGCCGTCGCGCACCTCGCGCATCATGGACGGCAGGTTGTATTTGATGGAGATGGCGTCCATCCCCTTGTCCGCCAGCTTCTGGGCCTCGTTCGCCCACCGGTTGAGCTCGTCGTCACCCGGAGCCCGGTTGAAGATGGTCTTGAAGGTCTCACCCGCCAGGCTGCGCAGCTCGGAGGCGCTGGGCTTCACGGCGGTGCCGGCCTGGATGTCGCGGAGCTTCGCGATGACGGCGTACTTGATCTCCGTCGCGTTCTTGCCCTTCCCGGCGAGTTCATTCGCGAGGGCGAGCATCTCCCTGCGCTCGTTGCCCGAAGGAACGCGGCCAATCTGCGTGTAGGCCTCCGACACCTTGTCGTTGATGGCCTTCGCGCTGGGGCGGCTGTCAGGCAGCAGCGGGCCCGTGGGCGTGGGGGCTGCCTGCGCCGTGACGTAGCTGGTGCGGGCCACGTCCGCCGTCGGCGCCGCCGCGGGGGTCGCCGCCACCGCCTGCGGGGCGGTCAACTGCTGCAAGCCCTGTAGGAATTGGAGTTCCGTTGCCTGTCCAGACTTCGCGGGCGTCTGGGTCTGGGTATTGGAAGGAACAGCATTGAGCGCGCGCTCGGTAACTTTCACGGAATCTCCTTGGGACCAGCGGGAGTCCTCCCCCGTCTTCGATTATCCAAGGATACCCTGGAAAGTTTCCACAAGCACCAGAACCGGAAATTTCTACAGGAAATGCAAAGAAAATCAGCGTCTGGCTTCTGCCAGCAGGCGACGGCCTCATCGGTCCGTGGTGCAGTAGCCTTCCAAGCCATTTCGTCCCAGGGGCCCTGCATGTCCGCGCTCGACAGACCCGTCCTCATCGGCCGCTCCAGCTCGCACTTCACGCGAATCGCGCGGCTCTTCGCCGCGGAGCTGCGCGTCGACCATTCCTTCCAGGTGCTGAAGGATCTGCTGTCCACCGACCCGGCGGACTACGGCGGCAACCCCGCGCTCCGGATCCCCGTCCTGAAGACCTCCCGAGGCGCCTGGTTCGGCGCGCTCAATGTCTCCCGGGAGCTGTGGCGCCAGTCCAATCCCAGGCTCCGCGTGGTGTGGCCGGAGGACCTGGACGTGCCGCTCCTCGCGAACGTGCAGGAGCTCACCCTGCAAGCCATGGCGACGGAGGTGACGCTGGTCATGGAGAAGATGGCCGGCGGCGGTGAGGGGACGACCCACGCCCTCAAGCTGCGCAAGTCCCTGCTCAACATGATGGCGTGGTTGGAGGAGCACGCGAGCGCCGCGCTCGCCGCCCTCCCGCCCGACCGCGACCTGAGCTACCTGGAGGTCACGCTCTTCTGCCTCGTGACCCACCTGGAGTTCCGGGACGTGTTGCCCACCGCCCCCTATGCCGCGCTGAACCGCTTCTGCCAGCAGTTCGCGCAGCGGCCCTCCGCCAGCGGGACCGCCTTCCGGTTCGACACCTGACGCGGACCGGGAACAGGCCCGCGCTTCAGTCCTTGTTGAGGCCCTTGAACTTGAAGCGCGCGGGCGTGTGCCAGGGGAACAGCGGGCGGTCCAGCGCCACGACCTTGGGGTCCATCAATCCCAGCAGGTAATACATGGAGCGGACGCGGCCAATCTTGGTCTTGACCACGTCGCCATAGGCCTCTTCATCCAGGTCCTTGTTGCGAACCAGGCCCCCTGGCTGACTGCCCCCGAGCGTGGTGCCTGTCGACTGCATGATGACATTGTTGTCATCAAAGGCATCAAACCCGCTTTTGAGCGACAGCTTCTTCCTGGGCTCGCTCTGGGTGTTGAGGGTCAGCTCCGTCAGCCAGGTGCCGCTCTCCCGGCTCTGGTCCACGCCTCCCGTGTTCTTGGTGACGCTGCGGAAGCCCAGCTCGACGGTCGCGCACCAGGGACACGTCTCCTTGGGACGGTTGCTGAACGGGCCCGCGTCACTCAACCCCTCATAGGGGAAGCAGACTTCGACATCGCAGCCGTCACCAAAGTAGGACGACGCGCAGATCAACGCCGCGGGCTCGGCACAGTTGAACGAATGCCAGTAGCAGATCCAGAGGTCGACGCCCTGCGTGGTGCGAGGCTGAAGGAGGGCGGCCTCCAGGTGCTTGCTGTCCTTGCTCTCCCGGAAGGAGACATAGCTCATGAGCGCCTGACGCGAGGGCTTCCGCAAACGCAGCAGCTCGCGGGCCCGGTATTGGATCGCGCAGACGTTGGTCCGCTGGAGCATGGTTTCGTAGTTCGTGACGAGCACCTTCTCGATATCGAACTGGGTCTGCTCCGCCACCCGTCGCACGCCATCGACCTCCATCAGCTCCTTCTTGCGCTTGTCGAGAAGCGCCTTCTCCTTCTTGAGCGCGAGGTACTCCTCGGAGTCCTTCGCGAACTTGTTCATCTCCGTGTTCTTTTCCAGCACTGCCTTGGAGGCCGGCCCGACGTCTTCATGCGCCTTGAACTCGAACTTCTTGGTGTAGGGCTCGAGGGTGAGGCTCGTGGGCAGGCCCAGGTGCCGGCAGGTCTTCTCGAAGAACCCCAGGTTGGGCTTTGCCTCGGTGACCCCCGACAGCCCCAGGACGGGGATGTAGAGGGTCCTGCCATTGCGCTCATGCCGGGTCCACGAGACGCAGATGCAGCCCACCGCGGAGGCCAGGGGGTCCTCCCCCTCCATCCTCTTCTTCTTGGGCATCAACAGGCGGGTCAGCGCCGAAGGGGTGTCCCCCAGCAGCTCGTACTTCTGCATCAATGCGTCCGTGGTCTGCTTCGCGGTCGTGTCGAAGAAGGGGACGCCGGTGCTGTCGACCCAATCCTTCTCGGGGAAGACGGCCCCCAGGGCCGTACCGCGCGGACTGACGATGAAGCCGTGATTCATCAACCTGTTTCGAATGGGCTCGTAATACGCAAGCTTGGCCACTTCCTTGAGCTGGTTCGACGACCCCTTGTCCGAGCTCGTATTGGCCTTGCTCGCCTTGCGGAACTCTTTTGACACCTCGCCCTTGTCCACCGGCCCCTCGTGGTGCCAATCCATCTGCTCACACAGGGAGGCAATGCTTTCCTCGGCGTACTGGAGCTCGTTTGCCCTCATCTGCTCGAGGGTCTTGAGCGTGAACACCAGCACGTCCTCGGAGAGGTCGTGGCCCTGCTTCACCTTCAGGACTTCGTACGCCAGTTTCTTGTCGAGCTTGAGCTCGGACACCCGGACCGCGTACGCCTTCAGGTTCTCGATGGCTTCCTCGATGCTCCTGCAGGTCCGGTAGAAGCGGCTGAAGTCCGCCAGGAATGCGGCTTGCTGAGAGGACTCGTAGGTCTTGTCCCTCCTCTTCAGGAAGTCGCCGAGCCGCTGACCGCTGACGTGCTTGGGAACCTCCTGCGAACCCGTCCGCAGCCAGTCCATCAGCGAATCCGGATCGAGGGCGACGGTGCGGGTTGAGTCCTTGAGTTGAACTGGCATGGGAACAACGCTCGCATGCCCGTCACGAGCCTGTCAAAGCACTGAAATCATTGGACAAACCGTGCCGGACCCATGAGGTCGGGCCCCTGCTCGCGGAGCAGGGGGGCGACGGCTGGGGACCCCCAGCGGGTCTTCCTTAAAGCCATCATCGCGCCATCGCGTCACGCTGCCTGCTCCTCCGGAACTCACCTGGGAGGTAAGCGTTTGCGGCTTCGCGCGCCCGTCGCGCCTGACGCGGCGCCCCGCAGGAGCCGGCGGAAGGTGGGGCATTCCATGTGGCTCGCCGCGGGACAGGCCGCCGCGTGACGGAGGCCGTCGCGCATCGCGCTCAGCTCGCGGATGGTCTTGTCCAACTGCTCCGCCTTCGCTGAGAGCATCCGCCGGTCGATGCGCGGCCGTCCGTCCGGCGCGAACATGCGCGCGATCTCCTCGAGCGAGAAGCCGGCGGCGCGCCCCATCGCGATCAGCGCCAGCCGCTCCAGCACGTCAGCGTCGAACAGGCGGCGCAGGCCCCGCCTGCCCACGGAAGCAATCAACCCCTTCTCTTCATAGAACCGCAGCGTCGAGGCCGGAACGCCGGAGCGCCGCGCCACCTCTGTGATGTCCAGTGCGTTCACCCTCTTGACCTCAAGTCGACTTGAACTGGCACAGTGCGGCCTTCGGTTCTTGAAGGCAAGCAAGCGGAGACGACCATGGATGAGACACGCCAGCCCCAGGATGAGCAGACGACGCTTTGGAACGGGACCGCCGGACGCGCCTGGGTCGACACACAGGAGGTGCTCGATGCGATGTTCAAGCCGATGGAGGACCTGCTCGTCGAAGCGGTCGTCGCCAGCTCCGCGAGCCAGGTGCTCGACGTCGGGTGCGGCACGGGCAGCACCACGCTCGCCTTCGCCCGGCGGACTGGCGAGAAGGGCCGCTGTGTCGGCATCGACATCTCGGAGCCGATGCTCGCCGCCGCCCGGGCCCGCGCTGAACGGGAGGGCATTCCGGCAAGCTTCATCCGCGCGGACGCGCAGCTCCACGCCTTCGAGCCCGCGAGCTTCGACATCATCCTGTCGCGCTTCGGCGTCATGTTCTTCGAAGACCCCGTCCAGGCCTTCGCGAACCTGCGGCGTGCCGCGAAGGATGACGCCGGACTCCGGTTCATCGCCTGGCGGAGTCCTTCGGACAATCCATTCATGACGACGGCCGAGCGCGCCGCGGCACCGTTCCTGAAACTCCCCGCCCGCCGGCCGGACGCGCCGGGGCAGTTCGCCTTCGCGGACCCGCGCCGGGTCCACCGCATCCTGGAGGAGAGCGGCTGGGCGGACATCGACGTCCAGCCCATCGACTTCGCGTGCACCCTGCCCGAGAAGGAGCTGCTCCGTTACCTGACGCGGCTCGGGCCGCTCAGCCGGTTCCTTCACGAGGTGGACGACCGGACCCGCACCCAGGTCATCGACACGGTCCGCGCCGCCTTCGAGCCCTTCGTGCACGGGGCGGAGGTCCGCTTCACCGCGGCCTGCTGGACGGTCGGTGCCCGAGCCACGCCGAAGGAATCAGCGGGGTCCTGACTGGAGCGGAAGCCTTCGAGGCGGGCTCCGGCCCCAGGCCTCCTCGCCTCCGCTTTCCCCGGTCCGCCTGCCCGCGCGCCGTGTCACTCCAGGGTGGCACGGGCCGTCCGGCCACAGCTCCTTATTCCTTTTGCGTGACGGTGTGCCGTTCTGCCTGCTCTGCGACCAGCGAGCGCGCCCCTCAAGGCAGGCCATGTTCGATTGCATAGCTTCAAGAGCAGTCGTGCAACGGCACACATGAGCCAAATCACGCCAGAGGAGGTTGCGACATGGGCAGCATCATCGAGGAAGAGCGCCTGAGGAACCCCAGCTTCTATAACGAGAGCCAGTCATCGTCCGAAGGTACTAGTGGGCGGGTGGGCCTCAAGCAGGAGGGCAAGGAGCAGGTGAAGCGCATCGGCGGCATCACGCGCCAGCGTGCCTTCTCCCAGGTCGACTCGCGCAAGGGCGTCCTGGTGGAGAGCCTCAACGGCTTCGCGAAGCAGCTCGAGTCCATTTCGGGCCAGGGGGACACGCAGCTGCCCCAGCAGCTCATTGGCAGCGCGGTGGGCTTCGTGCGCAAGGCGTCCGATACCCTTGAGCAGAACTCCACCGAGGAGCTGCTGCGTCAGGCGCAGACCCGGATGCGCGAGCGTCCGGGCGTGGCGCTGGCGGGGTGCGCACTGCTCGGCTTCGTCGCCGCGCGATTCCTCAAGGCGTGAGGGGACTGACCATGGACCCCTATTCCTCACGAACACGCGTTGACCGCATCGGGCTGGATGTGGATGAGACACGGACCGGCCGTCAGGCAGAAGGCTTCAGGGAGGACGGAGGGTTGGGCGAGCAGTCGCTCGGCACCCTGGTCTCCGAGTTCATCGAGCAGGGGCGGCACCTGCTCCGGGCGGAGTTCACCCTGGCGCGCACGGAGATGCGCTCCGAAGCCAAGAAGGCCGCGGCCGGTGGCGGCATGGTCGCCGCGGGTGGCGTGGTGCTCTTCCTCGGCGCCATGGCGCTGGTGGCCTTCCTGGTCATCGCGCTGGCGGAGGTGATGCCCCTGTGGGCCAGCGCGCTGCTGGTGACCGTGCTGCTCCTCGCCGCGGGGGCGGGCATCGCCGCCGTGGGCGCGAAACGACTGAAGGCGGTCCACGCACCGCGCAAAACCATCCAGACCCTCAAGGAGGACAGCCAATGGGCGAGCACGACGATGCGCTCCGCGAAATCGCAGATGCACGGGCACGCATGAGCGTGCTGGCGGATGAGCTGGGCCGCCGCGCGAATCCCGAGTTGTTGAAGGCCCGCGCGAAGGAATTCGCGCTCGAGAAGAAGGAAGAGGTGACGGAGCACGCGAAGCAGCTCGCCGCGGAGAAGCGCGAGGAGCTGAAACAGCAGGCCCGGGACAAGGTGCTCGACTGGAAATCGCAGGCAAAGGAGACGGCGATGCGCAAGACGTACGAATGGACGGATGAGGCCACCCACACCCCACGTGGCCTGGGGCTGCTGGGCGCGCTGCTGGGGGCCGGGGTCGGCTCCATGTTGATGAAGCGGGCCTTCCGCTCCCGTATCGAGGAGCGCGAGCACCGCGAGCGCGACTATCGCGTCCGGGGCTATGAGCGGGTCCCGGTGGGCTACCGCGAGCGCATCCCCCTGCACGAGTCCGAGCGTGAGTACTACGGCGCCTACGGTTCGGGCCGCGACGTCCCCTACCCTGAATACAACACGCGCGCTGAATACGGCGCGGACGTGGGTGGAAGCGCCAACGAGGGCGCGCACCTCAAGGACCGCGCCAGCGAAGCGCTGCACACGGCGAAGGAGTCCGTGGGAGCCACCGCGGAGAACGTGAAGGAACGGGTGAGCGGCGCCGCGGACAGCGTGCGCGGCCACGTCCACGACGCGGCGGACACCGTGCGCAGCCGGGTCCACGACGCGGCGGACACCGTGCGCAGTCAGGCCTCGCACCTGCGTGAGCGCGTGCCGTCGCCCCAGGCGCTCCGTGGCCGCACCTCGCAGTGGTACGACCGGGCCCTCGAGGAGCAGCCCCTGGCGCTCGCGCTGGGCGCGGTGGCGCTGGGCATGCTCACCGCGAGCCTGCTGCCGGTGACCGACAAGGAGCGCCAGCTCCTGGAGCCCGCCAAGCGCCGCGCGCAGGAGGGACTGTCCCAGCTGGGAGACCAGGTGAGCCAGAAGCTCGAGGGCAGTGAGTCGGAGGAGGAATCGGAGACGGCCCTCGCCGGCCCGACCTCGATGGGTGCGAGCGGCGGAATCCCTCCGCTGCCTCCGCTGGATCAGATCGCCCCCAAGGTGCACTGAGCGATTGAAGCGCGGGGCCTTCCCGGGCCTGGGTTGTCTGGCCCGGGAGCCCCCCTCCACCAGAAGCCATTCCGCGCCCGCGCCGCCGGTCACTCCCGGTAGAGCGTGCGCCGCAGGAAGCCGAGCGCCCGGCCCCAGGCGTCATTCCAGTCCTGCTCACGCATGGTGTGGTCCGACTCCGGGTACTCATGGTGCCCGACGTGCGACCCCAGCGCGGGGAACTCCCTCCAGAGCCGCTGCGCGAAGTCCCGGGCCTGATGCGCGGGGACGAGCTGGTCCCTCCCCGCGTTCAGCAGGAGCAGCGGGTTGCGCGCGCAGTCCCAGGGACGGTGCACGGGCGCGTCCTGCATCAATTCACGCAGTTCGTCCGTGACCAGGCCATCCCGGTGCGACCAGTCCGGCGAGCCGAGAAGGGACACCGTCGCCTGCACGCGCGAGTCCCGGGCCGCCACGGCCAGCGCGGTGAACGCGCCGAACGACACGCCCGCGAGCCCGATGGGCCCATGGCCCTCGCCCACCACATGGTCGATGACCCGTGAGACCTGGGGGACGGCCTCGCGGATGAAGGAGAGAAAGCGCGCGTGGGCGTCGGTGGGGCCCAGCGAGTGCATCCCGTCGAGCCAGGCGTCGCGCCGGGCGCCATGATGCGGGGCGTCCACGCCGACCGCGGCCAGGCCCCAGTGTGCGAGCGCCTCCAGTTCCCCGCGCTGGTCGTCGGCCTTCGAGAACAGCCCATGCAGCACGATGACGGCGGGGCCGGGCCGGGGCTCGTCGTGAACCTTGAGGACGGGGATGTGGCCGTCCACGCGGAAGCGGTATTCAGCGGACATGCGAGGAGTCTGCGCGCTCCCGGCGCCGTCTGGCGAGCCCTCCGGGCATCGGCTCCCGGCGGCCGGAGCCTCAGGGGCCGAAGCGCAGCAGGAGTACGTCCTCCTCTCCGATGCTCCAGTATTGGGGCTGGTCGCCGTCCAGCGCGTACCAGCCCTGGATGCTTCCCATCAGCAGCACGCCGCCGCCGGACCAGGCCTGGAGGCTGCTCCCCGCGTACCCGAACTCCGGGCGCAGGCTGCGCGACCACAGGTGGGTGCCGTCCGGAGCGAAGCGCGCCAGCACGTTGCCTCCGGCGAGACTTCCCCCACCCAGGTCCCCTTCGGAGGTCCAGCCGAAGAGCGCGATGCCACCGGAGGCATCGGACACGAGCCGGAAAAGCGAACCGGAGCCACCTCCCGGCTGATCTCTCACCCACAGCAACTCGCCCTGTGCGCTCAGGGCCCCGAACAGGATGTCCGCCCCCTGCACGCTCGCGACGCGGCGCCCGGCGAGGGTGCGGCTCCCCCGGAAGTCCGCGCCAAAGAGCACCGCACCTTGAGCCCCGCGTGCCACGCTCACCACTTCCCCATCCAGCCCCGTGAAGCGGTGCATCCACAGGGGTGTGCCGTCGGGTGAGACGCGGGAGACGAAGGGCGTGCGCGTCCACGTGCGCTCGGCCATGTCGCCCTCGCCCAGCAGGCCTCCGACGAGGACGTGGCCCGAGTCCTCCAGCGCGAGCGTGCCCGCGGTGGTGGCCGCGGCGTCATCTTCGAACACGCGGGACCAGAGGTGCGCTCCGGACGGATCCAGCTTCAGCAGGAAGGCTTCCGTGTAATCGGCGCGGCTGCTGGAGAAGGGGCCGCCCACGAGCACGCCTCCGCCGAAGTCCGCCGTGAGGGAGAGCGCTCCCAACAGCACGGCGTTGCCCGCCGCATCCAGCGCCACGTCCGTCACGCCGGTGTAGCCCTGCACGGGGAACCCCCGGCTCCAGCGCGCGTCTCCCGTGGGGCCGAACCGCGCGACGAAGAGGCCGCGCGACACGGAGGGAAGCGGCCCCGCGCCCAGGGGCCCGGCCCTGAACGCTGTGGGAGGAAGAAGCGCAGGAGCGCCTGACTCCGCTCGGCTCCGCCCACCACCAGGTCGGGCTCACTGCCCCGCGGCTCGGAGGCGTCCGAGGCGAGCGTGGCATCATCGGTGGGCGGCATCACCACGCTCGTCCACTGCGCCGCGCATCCGCTCGAAGGGCCCACCGGGGCCTTCACCGACGGCTCCACCTGGATGCTCAAGCGCGGGCGCAGCGCCGCGTCCGGGTGCTCGCTCTCCGGTTCCGGTGGCGCCGGCGCCCCGCAGCGAGTGAGCAGCAACGCCAACCCCACCGCTCCCAGCACTCGCACCACGCCACCGCGTCGCATAGGCCCTCCGCCCCGGCCGCCAACGTCCGCGTGATGCACGCTGTGCGCCAGGAAGGTTTCGTGCGCTGGTGAATGCAGGGCCCATCCGGAGGGGAAACCTCGTGCCCACTGGACGAAGTCCTTTGCCCAACATGCGCGGAAGGCCCCCGTGGTGCCTGAAACAAGCGACCCATACCTGAGGCAAGCCACGAACACGCGCTGCGTGAAATCACGAGCTCTCGCGGTAGGGAGCGCTGAGACATTGTCGCGTGTTGACAGGTGTTTCCGCACTCGCGAGCTAGGTTCGACTGGCTACAATTTCTTGTTTTATTGGGTTCTACGGTTGGGAAACCCTCTAGACTGCCGGAAGTCCCTCCCGGCGCTGTCGTGCCGGGAACGGGGGCTGGGCTGATCCACGTCAAGAGGAGCAACGAACATGTTCAAGAAGGCTGCTGTCCTCGTGGTGAGCTGTGGCGCATTGCTGACGGCCTGCGGTGGCGATGCGCAGAGCGAGAACGAGGAGATCGTCTCCAACCTGATCGAGGCGGGCTTCCCGGCCAATGACATCATGGTCGTCGACAACGCGGTGTACGTGGGGCGCGACGCTCACGTGAGCCTGGAGTCCTCCCGCGAGATGCTCCAGACCGACGGTCAGCAGGCGGAGCAGTACCGGACGACCAACCTCGTCGGCACCAGCGTGACGAAGATCTGCGTCGTCCCCACCTCCCAGTTCAACAGCTACAGCCGCCTGAGCGCGGGGCTCGACCTGGCCATCGAGAACTACAACAGCCAGGGACTCCGCATCACCTTCGCGCGTGGCTCCGCGTCCGACTGCACCGCGACCATCTCCGCGAAGACCACCAGCGGCGTCGGCGGCTCGTCTGGCTTCCCCAAGGGCGGCAAGCCCTACGGCACCATCAACATCGGCGTCGGGCTGCAGGACTACAGCGTGGACGTGAACGAGCACGTCATCACCCACGAGATTGGCCACACCATCGGCTTCCGCCACACGGACTACTACGACCGCTCCATCAGCTGCGGCACGGGCGGTGACGAGGGCGCGTCCAACGTGGGCGCCATCCACATCCCCGGGACGCCGACCACGGCCACGCGGGGCGGCTCGGTGATGAACTCCTGCTTCAGCTCGAACGAGAGCGGCGAGTGGACCAGCTCCGACCGCACGGCGCTGGACTACCTCTACTGAGCGATGGCCTGACAGCCCCCCGGGTCGCAGCAAGACCCGGCGGGGCGCCGCGGTTCCCTCGTTGACGGGACTTCACCCCGCGCGCGAGTGCATTGCAGCGCCAATCCAGGGATGCTGCCGCACGTCCTGCCCCCGCTGGGACGGACGCCTGGAGTGGGTGCCGCGTTGAGTGAAGAGATCGTCTACCGCCACGCCATCGAGGGGCTCTTCCTGCGCTCCGTGGGCAAGCGCCTCACGCCGGAACTCAAGGACCGGCTGCGCGCCATTGGCCTGGACCTGGACGTGAAGCTGCCGCACCACACGCCCCGCGGCGTCTTCGCCGAGGCCCTGGGCATCACCGCGAGATACCTCTACCCGGAGGTGGACGCGAAGGAAGGCTACCGGCGGCTCGGCATGGGCGTCATCACCGGCCTGGAGGACACGCTGCTGGGCAAGGCGCTCGTGTCCCTGTGGCCCATCTTCGGGCCCGACCGGGTGCTCTCCCGCATGCAGGAGAGCTTCGCCACGGTGAACAACTACCTGAAGACCGAGCTCATCACCCACGGCCGCGCGGACCACACCATCAAGGTCAGCGAGTGCAACGGCAACCCCGGCTACCACATGGGCATCATCGAAGCGGGGCTGACCCGGGCCGGCGCGAAGAACATCCGCGTGGAGCCCTTCGACTTCAACGGCCACGCCTGCTCCTACCGCGTGCGCTGGGACTCATAGGGTCGCGCGCTGTCGCGGCGCTGAGCAAGGGACGCCCGGCCTGACGCACGGACCGGGTCGTCCCATCACGGCCTCCGCTACGTGGCGGCGCCAGGCTGAGCCTGAGGCTCCACGGCTTCGCTGGCGGCCACGGTGCGCGTCTTTGCGATGAGCAGGTAGATGGCCGGCACGAAGTAGAGGGTGAAGAGCGTGCCCAGCGCCATGCCCGTCACCAGCACCAGCCCGATGCTGTTTCGCGCCGCCGCGCCCGGGCCCGACACCAGCACGAGCGGGAAGTGGCCCGCGACCGTGGCCACCGTCGTCATCAGGATGGGACGGAGCCGTTCGGACGCCGCCTCCTTCACCGCCTCGAGCTTCGTCCTGCCCTCCTCCTGGAGGCGGTTGGCGAAGTCCACGATGAGGATGCCGTTCTTCGCGATGAGCCCCACCAGCGTCACCAGCCCCACCTGTGAGTAGATGTTGAGCGTGGTGGTGAAGCTGTCCGTGAAGTACGGCATCGTCGGGTTCGGCATCCGCAGGAACGTCGTCGTCAGCGCGCCAAAGAGCGCCAACGGCACCGACCCGGCGAGGATGATGAGCGGATCCCGGAAGCTGTTGAACTGGGCCGCGAGCACCAGGAAGATGAGCACCACCGCCAGCCCGAACGCCGGGGCGAATGAGTCTCCCTCCAGGCGCAGCTGCCGGGACTCACCCGTGTAGTCGATGCGGTAGCCCGCAGGCAGGATCTTCCCGGCTTCCGTCTCCAGGTAGGTGAGCGCCTCGTCCAGCGGGCGGATGGCCACGCCGCTGAGCTTCACCGCGTTGAGCTGCTGGAAGCGGTTGAGCGACCGGGGCGCCACCTTGTCCTTGAGGGACGCGATGGACGACAGGGCCACGAGCTTGCCGTCAGGGCCGGTGACGTGGATGTCCTTGAGCTGCTCCGGGTTGAGACGGGACGAGCGCAGGACCTGCGGGATGACCTTGTAGCTGCGGCCCGCGATGTTGAACCGGTTGACGTAGTTGCCGCCCACGGCGGAACCCAGGTCCATGCCCACGGTCCCCAGGTTCAGGCCCAGCTGCGCGACCTTCTCACGGTCGACCTCGACCTCCGACTGGGGCTGGTCCAGCTTCACGTCGATGATGGGCGGGAAGGCGAACAACCCGCTCTGCGCCGCCTTCTCCTGGAGCTGCTGCGCGAAGCCCAGGAGCTCATCCGCCTCCGCCGTGGAGGCGATGACGAACTCCACCGGGAAGTTGCCACCGCCCGGCAGCGCGGGGGGCTGGAGGGTGAACGTCTGGACCGCCGGGATGGTGTTCACCCGCTCCTGCGCCTCCGCCAGCACCTGCGCCGTCGTGCGCTTG
Organism: Corallococcus exercitus; assembly: GCF_003611585.1. Lineage (GTDB taxonomy): Bacteria > Myxococcota > Myxococcia > Myxococcales > Myxococcaceae > Corallococcus > Corallococcus exercitus. The sequence goes on from NZ_RAVW01000004.1 coordinate 35,709, forward strand.
CGCTCCTTGAACGGCTTCAGCACCAGGCCCCAGAAGCCGTTGCTCGGCTGCACGATCTGGAAGTTGAAGCTGGCCTCCGGCATCGCCATCAGCAACTCGCTCGTCCGGGTCACGGACGGCTTCAGCTGATCCAGGGTGGAGTTGGACGGGGTGCTGACGATGCCGATGACGAAGTCCTGGTCCTCCACGGGCGCCAGCTCCCGGGCTGACTGGTTGAACATCACCAGGGCGAGCACGCTCAGGAAGATCCACGCCGCGTAGACGGGACCGCGGACGAGGAGCGAGCTGTCCAGGGAGCGGGCATACGCGGCCCGCAGGCGCGCGAAGCCGCGGTTGATGACGCCCGCGAACCCCTGGTCCTCGTGGCCCGCCTTCAGGAGCACGGAGGACATCATCGGGGAGAGCGTCAGCGCCACCACGCCCGACAGGGTCACCGCTCCGGCCAGCGTGAGCGCGAACTCGCGGAACAGCGAGCCCGTGAGGCCACCCTGGAAGGCGATGGGCGCGTACACCGCGGCGAGCGTGAGCGTCATCGCGATGATGGGGCCCACCAGCTCCCGCGCGCTCTTGAGGGCAGCGTCCACCGGGCGCAGGCCGTCGCGCAGGTGGCGCTCCACGTTCTCCACCACGACGATGGCGTCGTCCACGACCAGGCCCACCGACAGCACCACCGCGAGCAGGGTGAGCAGGTTCACCGTGAAGCCGAACACCTGCATCAGGAACACCGTGCCGATGAGCGACACCGGGATGGCCACCAGCGGCACCAGGATGGAGCGCACGGAGCCCAGGAACAGGAAGATGACCAGCACGACGATGATGAGCGTCTCGATGAGCGTGCTCACCACCTCGTCGATGGCGTTCTGGATGTAGTCCGTGCCGTCGAAGGCGACGCCGCCGTGGATCTGCTCGGGCAGGTCCTTCTTGAGCGAGTCCATCTCCTTGCGGATGCGCTGCATGACGTCCAGCGAGTTGGCGTTGGGGAGCGACCAGATGCCGACGAAGACCGCCGTCTTCCCGTTGAGCGTCACGTCGGTGTCGTAGTCCTCGGCGCCGAGCACCACGTCCGCGACGTCCGACAGCCGCACCACCGCGCCCCCGTCCTTGCGGACGATGAGCTGCTTGAACTCCTCCACGGAGCGCAGGCCCGTGTTCGCGGTGAGGTTCACCTGGACGAGCGAGCCCTTCGTCTGGCCCACGGCCGCGAGCGCGTTGTTGGTGGTGAGCGCCTGGCGGACCTGGATGGGGCTCACGTTGAGCGCGGCCATCTGGTCCGGCTTCATCCACACCCGCATGGCGAACGTGCGCGCCCCGAGGATGTCCGCGCGCTGCACGCCCTCCACCGAGGACAGCCGGGGCTGCACCACGCGCACCAGGTAGTCGGACAGCTCGTTCTGCTCGAGGAAGTCGGAGGTGAAGTTGAGGTACGCGACGGCGAACTGGCTGTCCGCGGACTCGATGCTCAGCACGGGGACCTGGGATTCGGGCGGAAGGTCGCCGCGCACCTGGTCCACCTTGGCGCTGATCTCACTCAGGGCGCGGTTGGCGTCGTAGTTGAGCTTGAGCCGGGCACGGATGATGGAGACGTTCTGCGAGCTGGTGGACTCGACGTAGTCGATGCCGTCCGCCGCGGCGATGACGCGCTCCAGCGGCGTGGAGATGAAGCCACGGACCAGCTCCGCGTTGGCGCCGACGTAGACCGTGGTGACGGTGATGTCGGCGTTCTCGCTGCGCGGGTACTGCCGCACGTTGAGCGAGCGCAGGGCCTGCAGGCCGGCGATGACGATGATGAGGTTGACCACCAGCGCCACGACGGGGCGCCGGATGAACAAGTCGGTGAAGTTCATGGGTTCGCCTTCCGCAGCCCTACGGGTTCACCGGCTGGGGCGCGGCCTCGACGGGAGGCGCCAGCGAGTTGTTCACGACGACGGCCGCGCCATTCCTCAGCTTGAAGACGCCGCTGCTGACCACGGTCTGCCCGGGCTTGAGGCCGGACGTCACGGCGACGTAGTCGCCCCGGCGCTCACCCAGCCGCACGAACTGCTGTCGCGCCAGCAGGGCCTTCTTCCCCGCGGCGTCCTTGCCCTCGGAGAGGGTGAACACCGAGTCGCCATAGGGCGCGAAGAGGACGGCGGTGGCGGGGATGGCGACCACGGGCTGGCTGGCCTCGGAGAGCACCTCCACGCTGGCGAACATGCCCGGCAGGAGCCGGCCGTCCGCGTTGGGCACGGTGGCGCGCATGCGCACGTTGCGCGAGGACAGCTCCACCTCCGGGTTGATGGTGGTGAGGTCCCCCTCCCAGGACTCGCCCGGGAAGACGTCGACGCGCAGGCGCACCTTCTGGCCCTGCTTCACCTGGGCCAGCGCCTGCTGGGGGAGCTGGAACTCCACGAGCGCGGGGGTGGTGGACTGGAGGGAGGCGATGGGGTTGCCCGGGGAGACGAGCTGCCCCAGCTCCACCTGGCGGATGCCGACGCGGCCATCGAAGGGAGCGCGGATGGTCTTCTTCGCGATGAGGGACTTCAGGTGCGCGACGGTGGCCGCGGCCTGGGTGGCCCGGGCCCGGACGGCATCCAGGTCCGACTGGGTGTTGGCCCCCTGGGCGTTGAGCTTCTCGGCGCGGTCCCGGTTCAGCCGCGAGAGCTCCGCGTCGGCCTCGGCGCCGGCCAGCTGGGCCAGTTCGCTGGAGGTGTCGAGCTGGACGAGCACCTGGCCCTTCTTCACCGACGCGCCGTTCTCGAAGCGGATGTCGTTGACGACGCCCGGCAGCTCCGCGCTCAGGGTCACGCCCCGGAGCGCGATCACCGTGCCGACGGCGCTCCGGGTCCCCTGCCAGCCAAAGGACTCGGCCTGGGCGGACGTGACGGACTCCGGCGGCGGCACGAAGGTTTCACCGGCCTTGATCATCGCGACGATCTGGCCCGCCTTGACCGCGACGAGCCCCGCGAAGACCGCGAGCAACAGCAGCACGCCGACGACCCAGCGTTTGACGCGGCTGGCAGGGCGCGGTGAGGAGAGAGGCACTTCAGGAGCAGGAGCATGCATCGTGGGCACTCGAACCGGCTGGCGGGCGCAGCCGTGTCAGGGAATGCGCCGCGCTGTAGCCGAATCGTTCCGCGTTTGCGCCCTTGAAAATCCGTTCAGGTTGTGACCTCTGCGGTTGGCAACCCGATGCGCTGATTTTCAAGCGAACAGGTGACGAGCCCGTTACGGGCGCCTGCTTGCGGATGCCTTCTCCTGAGTGCCTCCAAGGGGCTGCTCCCCTGGCGCCGGTGCCTGCCAGGGATTGCGCGAGTGCTCAACGTTCTCGCGAGGCGATGCCGCACGGGAAGGCAGGGTCCAGCCCTGCTGGCGCGAGTCCTCGAGGAGGAACCATGGCGCAGACGATGGAACTGGCTCCACGAGAGCGCGGGGAGGGCGCGGCGCTCCTCCAGCGCTCCTGGCAACTGGTGGGGGCGCTGACGCACGAGCTCTCTCCCAAGGACCTGCGCACGGGGCGCTGGTTCACCAAGCTGCTGGCCACCTACCTGCGGCACTACGACGCGCACCGGCTGCACCGGGTCCCCGCCGCGAGGGGGACGGGCGCTGACATCACCGAAGCCATCATCCGGCGCGCCTGCGGGGCCGCCTTCCTCTCCGGCGCGGGGAGCGGCTCGGTGACCTCCGGAATCACCGTGGCCTCAGCGGACGCGGGCGTCCCCGGGCTGGTGGTGGGCATCCCCGCCGCGGGGCTGGTCATCACGACGGAGATGGTCGTGAATGCCCTCATCAACCTGCGGATGGCGTGTGACCTGGCCAGCGCCTTCCACGTGCGCTTCGACCCGGAGGACCCCTCCGACTTCTCGCGCCTCTACGCCATCACCCGCGGCCAGGGAGAACACGGCGAGGACGAAGAGGAGGACTCGCTCGGCCTCGGGCGCGTGGAGCACCTGGCGGAGGCGAAGGCGACCAACCTGGGCGAGGACCTGGGGGCGAAGCTGTTGGGCGAGAGCGTGTCGCGCAACATCGTGCCCCTCCTGAACGTGGTGACGTCCTCCGTGGACAACTGGCGGCGCACCCGGCGGCTGGGCGAGGCCGTGCTGGCGTACGTGCGGCTGCGCCGCGCGCTGGAGGACGCCGACGCCGCCATCCGCCGCGTGGCCCCGGAGGCCGTGAGCCTGCTGCTGGAGAGCGCCTGGTTCCTCTTCGTCTCCGACGGCCGCCTCAGGGAGGAGGAGTCCGCCGTGCTCGCGCACCAGCTCGCCCGGCTCCACCCGTCACGGCGCCAGGAGACCACGGAGCGCTTCGTGGAGGATGCCTCCGCGTGGCTCCATCGCCTGCGCTCGGCGCCGGCCAGGGCGCGCGAGGTCCTCATGTGGTCGCTGAACCAGCTCTCCGCCGCGGACCTCACCGTGCCCGCCCCCGAGCGAGACCTGCTGCGGAGGGCCGCGGAGGCCCTGCACACCTCCATGGACAGCGTGCACCTGGACACGCTGGTGCGGCGCTACCGCACGGAGGGCGTGACACACGCGTTCGCCGCGCCGGCACGGGCCGCCACGCAGCCCGCACGCAAGCCGGCCGGCCGCAAGGGGGCGCGGGCCCCACGGGCGGCGAAGGCCCGGGAGACGCCAGCGCACGTCCACTGAGCCCCCACCCCGTCCCTCCAGGCCCTGCCTCCAGGCCCTGGAGACGGAGCAGGGTGTTGGCGGGTGGAACGGCCGGCGTGCGGGTGTCACCTCCTCACCGTCCCCCTGCGCGCCGGGCCGCCTTGTCCGGACGGGCCGCCATTCCCACCTCTCATGCCAGGTCGGGGTCGGGGGCGGCGAATGCTGGTGTTCTTCATGGACGGACACGCTGCGCCCGCGAGGGTGGTCCGCCACTCGACCACGGCGCGGCGGTTGCGTCTGGAGGTCCCCGGCCTGCAGTGGAACCACGTCCTCGGGGAGCGGCTGGAGCGCACCTTCGCCACCTGGCCCGGCATCCAGGAGGTCCACGCGGAGCCCCGCACCGGCCGCCTGCTGGTGCGCTACGCGCCGGAGGCCCCGCTGCTGGCCCGGCTGCGCCAGCAACCCGACAAGCCGGTCGCCTGGCCCATCCCGCACCAGGCCCGCCCGGTGCTGGGCACGCGGAGCGCTCCTCAGGAGCCGTGGCACGCGATGACGGTGGAGGCGGTGCTGGCCCGGTTGGACAGCACGGACCAGGGACTCACCTCGGAGGAGGCGGCGCGGCGGCTCAAGCACTACGGCCCCAACCTGGTGGTGGCGGAGAAGCCGCGCTCGCGCCTGTCCATGCTGGGCTCGCAACTGGCCACCGTGCCCACGCTGCTCCTGGTGGGCTCGGCGGGGGCCTCGGTGCTGGCCGGAGACACGGTGGAGGCGACCGCCATCCTCACGGTGGTGGGGCTCAACGCGGGCATCGGCTACCGCATCGAGCGCCGCAACCAGGAGCTGCTCTCCTCCTGGCAGAAGCTGGAGGCGGGCGCGGCGCAGGTGCTGCGCGGCGGCGTCCTCCTCACGTTGCCGGTGGCGGAGCTCGTGCCCGGAGACGTGGTGCTGCTGCGCGCGGGGGACGTGCTGCCCGCGGACGTGCGCGTGCTGGACGCGCACCGGCTCACCGCGGACGAGGCGCCCCTCACCGGCGAGAGCGAGCCGCAGGCCAAGCAGGCCGCGCCCGTGGATGCGCGGGCGCCGCTGGCGGAGCGCACGTCCCTGCTGTTCGCGGGCACCGTGGTGGCGTCGGGACATGGGCGCGCCCTGGTGGTGGCCACCGGGGCGGATACGGAGCAGGCACGCGTGCGGGAGCTGGTGGCCCAGGAGTCCGCGCCCCCTACGCCGCTGACGCGCAAGCTGGGCCAGCTCGACCGGCGCGTGGCGGTGGCCTCCGTGGGCGCGGCGGGGCTGTCCGCCCTGGTGGGGCTGGCGCACGGCCGCTCCGGGCCCCAGGTGCTGCGCGGCGCGGTGGCGCTGGGCGTGGCGGCGCTGCCAGAGGGCCTGCCCCTGGTGGCCACCGCGGCGCTGGTGCGCGCCATGCAGCGGCTGCACGCGCGCGGCCTGGTGGTGCGGCGCGTCTCCTCCGCCGAAGCGCTCGGAGGCGTCACCGTCATCTGCACGGACAAGACGGGCACGCTCACCCGCAACGAGATGCGGCTGGAAGTGCTGGACCTGGGGGATGGGGCCCTGGAGCTGTCCTCGCTGCGCCCGAGGCCCGACGCCGTGCTGGACGACCCCGCCACGCTGGCGCTGGCGCTGGCGCTGCTCAACAGCGACGTGGACGTCCACCGCAGCGGCAAGGAGCTGGCGGTGTCCGGCAGCTCGACGGAGAAGGCGCTGGTGGCCGCCGCGCACGCAGCGGGGCTGGACGGGGCCGCGCTGCGTCGCGCCTTCCCTCGCTGCCACCTCCTCGAGCGCTCCGAGGGCATCCACTACGTGGTGAGCGTCCACCGTGCGCCCGGCGGCGGCATGGTGGCCTTCGTCAAGGGGGCTCCCGAGCAGGTGCTGACCCTGTGCGAGCGGGACCTGAAGGGGCCGCTGGACGCGCGCATGCGGGAGCGGCTGGCGCGGCGCAACGACGCGCTGGCGGCGGACGGGCTGCGGGTGCTGGGGCTGGCATGGCGGAGGCTTCCCGCGGACGGCGGACACGCGCCCACGGACGGCTATACCTTCATCGGTTTCGTGGGGTTGAGAGACCCGCTTCGAGAGGGCGCGGCGGAGTCGGTGCGCAAGGCGCGCGGCGCGGGCATCCGCACGGTGATCCTGACGGGAGACCAGCCCCGCACGGCCGAGGCCATCGCCCGGCAGGTGGGGCTGGAGGGCGACACGCTCACGCCGGCGACGCTGGCGCAAATGCTCGAGCTGCCGGCCGCCGAGCTTTCGCGGAGGCTCGAGCGCACGGCGGTGCTGGCGCGCGTGACGCCGGAGAACAAGCGGGACCTGGTGAAGGCGCTGCGCGCGCACGGCGAAACCGTCGCCATGGCGGGGGACGGCATCAACGACGCCCCGGCACTCCAGGCGGCGGACGTAGGCGTGGCGGTGGGCGTGCGCTCCAGCGACATGGCGCGCGCGGTGGCCGACGTGGTGATGGCCAGCGAGGACCTGCGCAGCATCATGTCCGCGGTGGGCGAGGGCCGCATCGTCCAGGACAACCTGCGCCGCGCGCTGCGCTTCCTCTTCGCCACCAACCTCTCGGAGATGACGCTGGTGCTGGGCGCGGGCCTGCTCGGGCTTTCGGAACCGCTCACGCCGCTGCAGCTGCTGTGGATCAACCTCCTCACGGACACGCTGCCGGGAATCGCCCTGGCCATGGAGCCGGGAGACCCGGCCGTCCTCGACCGGCCGCCCGCGCCGCCAGGGATGCCGCTGCTGACGCGCCCGGCGGTGCGGCGCGTGGTGCGGGACGGAGCGCTGATGGCGGGCGTCGGAGGGCTGGGGCTGGCGCTGGGCGGGCCGCCGCTGGCTTTCGGGACGCTCACCGCGGTGCAGCTGGGCTACTCGGCCGTGTGCCGGGCGCCAAGGCAGGCGCGGCGCCATCTCCCCGCGGACGGCGAGTGGCGCCTCCCCGCCTTCATCGGAGGGGCCGCGGCGGTGCACGTGGCGGCGCTCACCCTCCCCCCACTGCGGCGGGTGCTGGGCCTTCCGGCGCCCACGGCCCTGACGTTCGGCGGGCTGGCCGTGGGACTCGTCCTGCCGGCCCTGATGGGCGCGGTGCCCACGTGGAGCGGCCAGGGGCCGCGCCGGGTGCGGCGCCGCGAGCCAGGACCCGTGACTGATGCAACTTCCCCTCCGGAGGCAACACCGTGAAGTTCGACCTTCCATCCTTTCTCATGGGCTATGGCGCGGGAGCCGGCACGATGCTGCTGGGCAAGCACCTGCGTCCCCTCCTCATGGAGGTGGCCACCGCGGCCTACCGTTTCGTCGACAGGGTGGCCGCGCGCGCCGCCATGAAGCAGGAGGACCTCGAGGACCTGCTGGCCGAGGCGAAGGCCCGGGCCCGCGGCAGCGAGCGCACGCGCCCGGTGGGCGAGGCCCAGGCCTAGGGAGCCGACATGCCAAGAGCCATCTACGTCATCCACGCCTCGCCGGGCCGCACGCGCCTGCGGCTGCCGTGGTTGCGGCACGACGCGAAGCAGGCCACGTCCCTGGCGGACGGGCTCATGCGGGTGGAGGGCGTGCGCGAGGTCCAGGTGCGGCCCTACACCGGCAGCGTGCTGTGCATCCACGACCCGCAGGACCTGGGCGTCGAGGGCGTGCTGGAGGAGGTGCGCCGGCGCACCGGCGTGGACGAGGTCCTGCGCCCCGGCGAGGAGCCCCCCGAGGAGGAGCGGGCGCTGCTGCGAGCCCTTTCGGAGGGCAGCGGCGTGGCGCGCGCGGCCAGCCAGTTCTTCAAGGGCGTCAACCTGGACCTGCTGCGTGCCACCGAGGGGCGCATGGACCTGGGCGTGCTGGCGGCCATGGGCTTCGCGGTGGCGGGCGCGGCGGAGGTGGCCGTGACAGGCAGGGTGTCCCGCCCGCCGTGGTTCAACCTGGCCTGGTGGGCCTTCCGCACCTTCGCCACCCTGGAGGATGCGGCCATCCGGAACACCCCCGCCCCGGTGCGCAACAACGGAGGCAACGGGGTCCCGCACGGCCCGGACGCCGCCAGGGCGCCCGGGCACGACGCATGACTTGAATCCCCCGGACCCCTGGGGGACGTCTCCTGGCGACGCGAGGGTCGACTTCAGTCTGGCCAGTTGCCTTCGAGAGGATGGGGGCCGTCGGTGAAGGCGCGCACCAGGTGGGTGCCACCCACGAAGGCGCCCGCCCACGAGCCGCCCTTGCCGCCGAAGGATTCCTCGCGGTCCCCGCGCGAGCGCAGCGCGTTGATGCCGACCTTGAAGGCGTGGAGCCGCGAGGCGATGCGCTGTGCAAGCTCGGGGTCATCCGTCGCCACCGAGGCCACGAGTGCGCCGTTGGAGACGTTGGCCTCCCGCACCAGCTCCTCCTCGGAGTCCACCGACACCAGGACGTCGACGGGTCCGAAGGGCTCGCGCAGGTAGAGCTCGCTGTCGCGCGGGACGCCGAAGAGCAGGACGGGCGGCAGATACGCGCCCCGCTCCTGTCGCGGGGTGAAGGCGTCTTCCGCCAGCTCGCCCTCATGCAGCACCGCCGCGCCCTGCTCCCGCGCTTCGGCGATGAGCGAGCGGAGCTCCTCCGCCTTGCTGGGAGAGATGAGGGGCCCGAAGTCCACGTGCGCGCCCAGGACCGGATTGCCCACGCGCAACGCCGAGACGGTGTCGACATAGGTCCGGACGAACCTGGGGACGAGCGACTTTTCGACGACCCACCGGGTGTAGGCCGTGCAGCGTTGCTTGCCGAAGTCGAAGCCCGCTCGAATCTGTCTTGCGAGCGCGTCCCAGTCCGTGAAGTGCGTGATGGCGTAGGCGTTCACGCCCTCCATCTCCAGCGCGTAGCGCTTGTCCGTTTCGCGCAGGCGGCGGTGGACCTCCGCGCCGTTGGCGCGGCCACCAATGAAGGCGACGCCTCCGATGCGAGGGTGGCCGACGAGCGCCTCGGAGAGGTCCCTGCCCCGCCCGCCGACGAGCGAGACGGGAAGGCCCGCGCGGCGCAGCAGCGCGAAGGCGAGCGTGAGTGAAACACCGCCACCCTGGGTCGGAATCTTCGCGATGACCGAGTTGCCCGCGAGCGTCTGGACGAGCACGTTGAGCAGCAGCACGGAGAAGGGATAGTTCCAGGAGGCGATGTTCGACACGAGGCCGAGCGGCTTCCGGCTGTCGATCATCGTGCCCATCCGCTCCAGGTACCACGCGATGCCCGCGAGACACCGGTCCACGTCGTTGGAGGCCGTGGGCAGCGTCTTGCCAATGTCCCACGCCAGGATTCGCACGAGCAGGTCACGGTGCGCGTGAAGCAGCACCACCGCCTCCGCGACGGTTCGGGCGCGGTCCTCGAGCGGACGGGCCGCCCAGGGACCGAACTCCGCCGCTGCCTGCTCGACGCCCGAGGCCACCTGCGCGGCGCCGAGCAGCGGCAGCTCCGCGATGACGCTGCCGTCGATGGGTGAGCTGGCATTGAACCAGGCAGGCGGCTGGATCCACCGACCCGCGATGGGTGAGAGCAGCCGGCCCTGGGCGTCGAAGGCCTCCGGGACGGCGCGCCGGGCTCCAGCGAGCAGGCGGCGGCTGTCCAGGTGAATCAGGGGTTCGCCAACGGCTTCGGTATTCAGCACGGGTGTCCCTCCTCGCGCAGTGGCTGCGCTCCAGACCAGTTGAAGCCCGGCACATGACGAGCCGCGGCATGAGCGCAATATCGTCATGCGCGTTCCATCTGTCTGGAGAGGCAGGCAAGGCGTCGCGCGCTCCGAGGGACGGGACACGCGTCGTGAAGCGAGGCGTGCGATGGGAGCAACAGCAGGCAGGCGCCTGGAGCGGTCGGGAGCCGAACGCCCCCGACCGCCCCGCGGTGCCTGGAACTCAGCAGTCCAGTGAATACGACTGGGTGTTGCCGTTCGGACCGGTGACCTTGATGCTGTTGGAGCCGTTGAACGTTGAGGTGAACGTCCCATCGGTCGTCTGCGTCGTCACCGTCCCCGCCGAGGGGCACTGGTTGGCGCAGCGCTGGTAGCCCGAGACGTTCGTCGTCGAGTTGAGGCCGTTACGCGTGCCGGTCGACTGACTGTTCAGGGTGAAGCACCCGCTGCCCGCCACCCACGTGACAGTGCTCTGGGACGATCTCGTGTCGAAGCGATCCGGCGAGAAGCTGTTGGAGGTGATGGTCACCTGGCGCTGGTTCCCGTTGGGAGGAGCGCCGGTGATCTGCATGGAGAGGTTGAATGGCGCTCCGTTGATGGAGAGGTTGGACGAGGTGGCGTTCATGGAGAGCTGCCCCTGGTTGTCCGCCAGCACCAACTGCACGTTGCCGGAGATCTGCTGGAGCGCGACCGGCGCCGAGCAGTTGTTGAAGGTGTAGTTCACCGTCGCGCCCGACGCGGTGGCGGTGGCGCACCCGGCGGGTGTGAAGGTGGATGAGGCGTTCGTCGCGAGCTGCGCGGCCGCCGCGTTCACATCGACGGGGGCCTGAGGCAGCCCGCTGCCAGTGGACTGCGGCAGCAACCTGGCAATGCTGTAATACCAATAGCTGTAGACCGGATCGACCCAGGTGTAGCCCCACGCCGCGTCGTACGCTCCGTAGTACGGATCGTAATAGGCGGAGTCGTAGTAGTACGGGTCGTAGTCGTTGTCTTCGCAGCCAGCGACCGCGAGCAGCGACAAGCACCCCAGCGCCCATTTCAGCTTCTTCATCTTGCCCCCATCCAGTTTGTCGTCAGACCGCGTGCTCACCGAACGGTGAGCGTGCAGGACCGACCGCTGCACCCGAGCCCTCTCGGGGGGTCGGAACCGGGACGAAGGTGGAAACCGGGGGGCCGAGGAAGAACTGGCCCGAGGCGCAGCCCGAGTGGGGGCTGGCGGTCATTCGCTTCAAGCGGCCCGGGAGGAGGCGACCAGGCCAGCGGGTGTACGTCAGCCCTCGGCGGTCCTCAGCCCGGGAGGCGGTGGCGCGTACAACCGCAGGCGCTCCCCCGACAGTGGATGGGTGAAGGCGAGCGTCTCCGCGTGAAGCAGATAGCCGCCGTCTCCGGGCAGTCCGGGTGAGTGCTCGCGGGGCAGCCCTCCCGCGGCGAACAGCGGGTCTCCGGCGAGCGGGTGGCCAATGAACGCCAGGTGGATGCGGATCTGCTCGGGACGCCCCGTGTGGATGTGCACCTCGAAGAGCGTCTGGCCGGCACGTCGCTCCAGCACCCGGGCGCTGCTGCTCGATGCCTTGCCCTGGGGGTTCGCCCCGTGCACGGTGCCCAGCAGGGGATGGGGCACCAGCCCGATGGGCGCGCGGATGTCGTAGTGCTCCTGCGCCGCGAGCCCCTCCGAGAGCGCACGGTAGCGCTTCTCCACGTCGCCCTCGCGCCAGTCGCGCGAGAGGCGCGCGGCCGCCTCGCGCGTGCGGGAGAAGAGCACGAGCCCCGAGGTCGCCCGCCCCAGGCGGTGCAGCGCCGAGGCCTCCGGCCAGCGCTTCCTCACGAACGAGAGCAGCGTGTTCTTGAGGAAGCCGCCCGAGGGAATCGTCGGCAACCCGCTCGGTTTGATGACCGCGAGCAGCGTCGCGTCCTCGTGCACCAGCTCGAAGCTGTCCGGCGTCTCCCCCTCCTGCCAGGGCGGACGGTGCCAGCACAGCACCTGGCGGGCACGCAGCACTTCGTCGCCGGTCGCGGTGACGCCATCCAGCTGGACCTCACCGCGCAGGAAGCGGGCGCGCCACTCCGCTTCGGAGGAGTGCCGGTACGTCTCCGTCAGGTAGGCAAGCGCGGTGCGCCCGGCGCCGGCTTCAATCTGCTCGCGGTACACATAGCCGTCGTTCAGGCCGGAGTTGGACGTCACCCGTCCATCCTATCCGGCAGGTCGAGGATCCTCCTCCGGATAACAGCGCCTGACGAATGCGCGGACCGGACTGGCCTGTACGACAGGGCGGCGTTCGAGGGCGTGGAAGAACCCACTGCGCCACCTTCCTGTCCGCGACGACCCCGCATGCGGCACGGGAGCTCACGGCAAAGGCGAGCAGGACATGCGAGGTGGGAAAGACTCTCATTGAGACATCCGTGATGGGTTTGGCCGCCTCATCCTCGACGCGAGCTGCTGACGCTCGATGTCAGACCGCATCTGTAGAAGGTCATCCCGACGATGACTGACAAACACACTTTTCCTGAACAAGAAGCATTTCAGGATCCAATCAAAACACCTGGGCGTCTTCGTCAATCCATGGGGTCCGCGCACGGAACCGCCCTGCTCTCCGCGGAGCGGCTTTCCTTCGCCTTCACCCCGGGGACGCCCGTGCTCCGCGATGCCTCCCTTCACTTGAAGGCGGGAACATCCGTGGGGCTGCTCGGGGCCAACGGCGCGGGCAAGACGACGCTGCTGGGGGCGCTCACCGGCACCGTGCGGGGGACGACGGGAGGCTCGGTGCGGCTGGACGTGGGAGGGCTGCCCGCGCGCCGCGCCGTCGGGTTCGCGACGCAGGCCATCGCGCTCTACCCCGTGCTCACCGTGGAGGAGAACGTCGGGCACCTGGCCCGGCTGTTGTTGGGCCGCGGTGAAGCGAAGGCCGCCATCGCGAGGACCCTGGAGGAGTTCGCGCTGGGTCCCATTGCGCGCACCCGCGTGCATCACCTGTCAGGGGGGCAGCGGCGGCTCGTGCACCTGGCGGCGAGCTTCGTCCATGCGCCGCCCATCCGGCTGTTGGATGAGCCCACCGTCGCGCTCGACTTCGAGGCCCGCCAGCTGGTGGTGCGCCGGGTGCGCGCCTGGCGCGAGGAGGGCGCCGCGGTGCTCGTGACAGCGCACTACCCCGAGGACATCGAGGAGCTGTCCACGGAGCTGGTGCTGCTGCGCGACGGCAAGACGCGCGACCTGGGGGCGCTGGGAGCGGTCCTGTCGAACCAGGCACGCACGCTGTCGCTGCGGGGCGCGCGTCCCGACGCTTCGTGGGAGCTCACGCTCGCCACCAGCAGCCTGGAGGAGGTCCGCTCGAAGCTGGGCGAGGTCCCCTCCGATGTGCACCTGTCCGAGCTGCGCCTGTCCGGCAACCGGCTCCGCGACATCCTGCTGAGGGACCCGTCCCTGAGCGCCTTCGCCCGGGAGGCGGAAGGGTCATGAATCAAGACATTGCTTCCAGTGCCCCCTCCGCGCACAGCGGCGTGGCTGGCTTTGCCAACGTGGTGCGTTGCTACGCGCTGACGGAGTGGCGGGTGCTCGCTCGCGAGCGCACGGCCATGGTGTTCATCTTCATCCTGCCCGCGGTGCTCTCCGCCATCCTGGGCCCGGGGGTGTCCGGGCTCGACGCGGCCCCGGGCGCCATGGGCCGGGCCACCATCGGCTTCGCGGTGATGTTCAGCTACATGGTGGTGACCTACTCCGGTCACGCGTTCTACCGGGACTTCTGGTACCACACCCACGGCCGGCAGGCGTTGATCCGCCCCGCCCGGCTCGCGTTCGCCATGGGCAAGGTGCTGCCCGCGTGCGCGATGTCGTTCGTGCAGCTGCTGCTCTTCACGGGCTTCGCGGCGGTGTTCCTGGGCCTGCCGCTGAACGGCAACGTCCTCCAGGTGGCCCTCACCGGCGCGGCGCTGGTGACCAGCGGTTCGGCGCTGGGCTTCCTCCTCTTCGCCATCACGCGCAGCACCGCCACGCTCTCCAACCTCTCCTACCTGGTGCTGGTGACGTTCAGCGCGGTGGGCGGCGCCATCGTCGCCACCGAAGCCCTGCCGGGTTGGTCGCGCACGCTCGGCTACGCCACGCCGCACTACTGGGCCCTGCGCGCGCTCAACGAAGCCACCTTCGGCTCCGGCCGCTGGAGCGTCGTGCTCCAGAGCACCGCCGTCATCCTCACCTTCACCGCAGTCTGCGCGACCGCCGCGAGCCTGGCGTTCGACTTCAGAGACCAAAAACATGACACGACCTGAACAAGACACGGCGGGCCGCGCTCCGGCGCCCGTCATCCAACGGCTGCTCGGGGACCCGCGCGTGGCGCAGGCCCGGCTGGGCAAGCGCATCGGCCGCCTCCCCTACTTCACGCGGGTGGAGTCGGCCACCGGCCCCATCACCCGCATGGAGGGCCGGGACATCCTCAACTTCGGCTCCAACAACTACCTGGGGCTCGCCAACGACCCGCGCGTCATCGCCGCCGCGCAGGAGGCCTCGGCCCGCTGGGGCGCGGGCGTGACAGGCTCGCGGTTGCTCAACGGCAACCTGGCGCTCCATGAAGAGCTGGAGGACGCCCTGCGGCGCTTCTATGGCCGCACCGGCGCCATGGTGTTCTCCACCGGCTACGGCGCCAACCTGGGCCTGATGAGCTCGCTCCTGGGCCGCAATGACCGCGCCTGGGTGGACGACGAGATGCACGCCTCCGTCCTGGACGGGGTGTGGCTGGCGCGCGCGAACATGAAGCGCTTCAACCACAACGACCCGGAGCACCTGCTCGCCCAGGCGAAGGACGACACCGCCTCCGGCCTCTGCGTCGTGGAGGGCGTCTATTCCATGCGCGGAGACCGGGCCCCGCTGCGCCGGTTCCTGGAGGTGTGCCGCGAGACACGGCTGGCGCTCGTCGTGGACGAGGCGCACGGCCTGGGCACGGTGGGCGAGCGGGGGCTGGGCACCGTGGAGGAGGACGGCGTCGTCCAGGACGCGGACTTCATCACCATCACCTTCTCCAAGAGCCTGGGCTCCTGCGGCGGCGCCATCATCGGGGACAAGGCCCAGATTGAAGCGCTGCGCGTCCTCACGCGGCCCTTCCTCTTCACCGCCGCCAACACGCCGGCCTCCGTGGCCGCGGCGCTGGCCGCCCTGCGCATCCTCCAGGAGGACCCTGGGCTGGTGGCGCAATTGAAGGAGCGGGTGCGCTCGCTGCGCGAGGCGCTGATGGCGCGCGGGCTGCGGCCCCTTCCGTCGGACGGCCCCATCGTCAGCGTGGAGGTGGGCGCGGACTTCGACACGCTCCAGGCGTGGAGGCTGCTGTGGAACCGGGGCATCTACGCCAACCCGGTCATCCACCCGGCCGTCCCGGCGGGCCGCGGCCTGCTGCGCCTGAGCGTGATGCGGACGCATGAGGAGCAGATGGTGCGCACCGTCGCGGACGCGTGCGCGGACGTTTTCTCGGACTTGCAGCTGTCCCATGAGGGACGCGGGAAGGTGGCATCATGAAGCGCACACATCAGCTCTCCAGTGGTCAACCGCTCACCACGCAGACGCTTCGCGCCCACGGCGTGGACGTCGAGCGCATCCTGTCGGAGCTGGTCAGCGACCCCGCCTCGTGCGGCGTGCTGCTGACGGGCTCGCTCGCGGCCGGCAATGGCACTCCCAGCTCGGACGTGGACCTGATGGTGCTGGTGCCGCACCGCACGTCGCTCATCTCGACGAAGGAGGGCGTGCGCTTCAAGAACAGCCGCTTCAGTGAAGCGCTCCAGTACTGCGACGGCGTCGAGGTCAACATCGAGCTCGCGGAGCGCGGCCGCGTCGCGGAGATCATGACGTGGATGACGGCCATCGCGCCGGCGCTCTACAAGCCGTCCGAGCTGAAGTTCATCCCCATCATCGACGGCCCGGAGCTGCGCTTCCTGCACCGGCTGCGCACGGGGCTTCCGCTCCTCAACCCGAGCCTGGTGGCGAGCTGGCGCGACGAGTTCCTGGTGGAGCTGCTGCCCACCTACCTCACCGTGCGGCACTTCATGGAGGTCCACGAGTACCTGGAGGACGCCATCAGCCACCGCGCCGTCAGCGAGGAATCCAGCCGGCACGTGGCGCGCATCGCGGTGGAGGAGGCGCTGGTCTCCATCCTCGCGGCCCTGGGAGTGACGAGCGCGGCGCGCAAGTGGCTGCTCATCGAGTCGCGCAAGGCGATGGCCACCGCGGGCGAGGTGGACCGGGCCCTGCTGGCGGAAGGGCTCTCCATCCACGCGGACTGCGCGACGGGCCCGCTGGGCGAATGCTTCACGCGCATCGAAGCGCTCCACCGGCGCATGGCCCAGCGCATGGCAGCGGAGCCGGAGCTGGCGCGCGCGGTGGAGTTCCTCCAGGGCAGCATCACCTACGTCCTCGAGCACCAGGGATGAGCACGTCCGGGGACATGGCGATTCCCTCCGCGCTGGTGCGGTTGGGGGATGCGCTGGGACAGCTCTACGGGGCGGAGCGCGCGGAGGCGCTCGTCCGGGAGCTGGCCCTGGCGGCGGAGGGCGTCCGCGCGCGCCTGAAGCCCGGGCGCGCGGCGGTGGACGCGCGGCCCGCGGTCATCGCCGTGTACCCGGACCACGTGCTCGATGGAGGGCTGGCTCCGCTCGCGGCGTTGCGGCGCTTCCTTCTTGAAGAAGTGGGCGGCGTGGGGCCGGCCCTGCTGCATGTGCTCCCGCCCTATGTGTCGGACGGGGATGACGGCTTCGCGGTGGTGGACCACCGGGCCGTGCATCCGCGCCTGGGAGGATGGGAGGACCTGGAGCGGCTGTCGGAGGTGAGCGGCGGGCTGATGCTCGACCTGGTGATGAACCATGTGTCCACGTCGCACCCGGCGTTCCGGGACGTGCTGCGCGGGGAGGGCCGGCCCGGAGACTTCCACCTCTTCTCCGAGCCGCGAGCCATCGAATGGGGCACGCGGGTGCGGACCTCCTCCATCCTCCAGCGCTTCGACATGGGGACCCGCGCGGTCTGGGCGTGGTGCACGTATGGGCGCGCGCAGGTGGACCTGAACCACGGCTCGCCGGACGTCTTCCGGTCCATGGCAGGGACCCTGCTGCGGCTGGTGGAGGCGGGCGCGCGGGTCGTGCGCCTGGATGCCATTCCCCACGTGTGGAAGCGCATTCCCGGAGGGCCGCACCAGCCGGAGGCGAAGCTGCTGGTGCGTGCGCTGCGTGCCGTGACGGATTGGGTGGACCCTTCGGTGCGCCTGCTCGCGGAGACGGACCATCGCTCCGGAGAACGGTGCTACCTGGGCGAGGAGCTGGCGCAGCACGACAACCACCTCGCGGTGCCGCTGCTCGTCTTCGCGGCGGCGCTCGCGGGCGAGGGCGGCCCGCTGGTGGACTGGGTGAACGCGTCCGCGTCGGATGCATACGGCCGCGACGGCTACGCCTTCCTCCAGACGCATGACGGCGTGCACCTGCGTCCCATGGATCCGCCGCTCGATGCCCCCACCCTGCGGCGGGTGCTGGAGCGGCTGGAGCGAGCCGGTGTCCGGATGTCCCACGCGGACGTCGGGGGAGAGCCCCGGCCGTACGAGCTCAACAGCTCCCTGCATCGCATCTTCTCCACGGAGGCGGGGCTCGACGTCGAGCGCTACCTGGCCGCGCACGCGCTGCTCTTCGCGCTCCCCGCCACGCCCTGCCTCTACTTCCCCACGCTGTTCGGGCTGCCCGACGCGGTGGGCGTCGAGCCCTCCAACCCCCGCGCCGCGAACCGGCACCGCTACGCGGATGGCGCCCTGCGTGCGTGGGTCCGGCAGCCGGTGCACGCGCGCATCCTGAAGTCCCTGCTGGGCCTCATCCGCCTGCGCGACCGGACGCCGGCGTTGAGGGAGGACCGCGGCTGCGAGGCATGGCAACCAGCGCCCGGAGTCCTGCACCTGGCGCGAGGCCATGGCCGGCAGCCCCTGCACGTCCTGGTGAACTTCGGAGTGGAACCCATGTCCGTCTCCGTGCCGCTACGGGAGTGGAAGGACCTGCTCGGCGGGCGTCAGGGGCAGGGAGACGTCCTGCTCGCGCCCTCCGAGGCGCTGTGGCTCGTGGAAGCCGGAAGTGGAGACCTCACATGAGAAACGCAGCCAGTGTGTCCGACCTCGTGGAGTCCTTCGGCTCGCGGCCGGGGAGCGAGGAGTTCGTCTTCACGTTCTTCGACCCGTACGCCATCGGGCTCGGGCTCGCGGAGGAGGCGCTCGCGTTCCTGGAGGGCGAGGGCTTCCGCGCCGTGGACCGGCGCTTCGTCCAATACACGCAGAGCAGCATCGAGGCGGTCTACAGCCCCAACCGTCCCATCGCGCTCGACAAGACGTGGGCCGTCCCGAGCGAGGTGTACCTGCTGGAGTCCTCCTGCGCGCTCATCCTCCGCACGCCGGGCCGGTCGGCCTGCGCGGCGTTCAAGTCGCTCAAGGGGTCGGCGGATCCGCGCAAGCGCTCACCCCTCCACCTGCGCAGCCGGCTCCAGGCCCCGACGCGCGCGCTGAGCCTCATGCATTCCTCGGACGACACGCGCGCCATGATTGAAGAGGCCACCACGGCCTTCGACCCGCGCGAGCTGCGCATGCTCCTGGAGTCGGAAGGCCGTCCCACCCGGCGCGCGGGCTCCGCCATCCAGCAACTGCCGGGAGCCGTCGTGGGGCGGGCGTGGCGGCCTTCGCCGGTGGAGTTCCTGGTCCACCTCCGCCTGCGCCTCGCGGAGGAGGTGGAACTCGTCGCCCCCTGGCCGGAGGAGCTGATTGCGCCATGGCGCGAGACCGCGGACGAGCTGGCGGGGCTGCGCTCCGACCCTTCGACGTCCCGCGAGGTGTACCTGCGCGTCGTGGCCCGCGAGGCGGCGCTGGTGGACGATGCGGTCCAGGCGGGGCTTTCGCATCCGCGCCGGCCCGGGATGTTCGACTACCGCGTGGAGCCAGCGCTCGCCGCCACGGTGCTGGAGTTGCTCCACCACCCGGCGCTGTACCGCGAGACGGACCTCACGCGGATCATCGGTCCGCTGGGGGCGCTGGTCCGCAACGCCTACGAGCGCGTGCTCCTGCGCAGCGCGCTCCAGGAGTTCGAATGACCCCGTCACCCCGTCAGCGGCACGCGTTCGAGGACCCGGCTCTTGAGGATGAGGTCGTCGTGCGTGCGCAGGATGGAGAGCTCGGTCACGTCGAGTTCCACGATGGTCGTCTCCCGGAAGCGCTGCAGCACGCCGAAGAGCTCGTCCGCTTCGTGCACGTCCAGCTCGGAGTTGAAGCGCAGGTGGTCCATCAACTGGAGACAGCCGATGTAGAAGCCCGGGTGGAGCGAGTGGCCCAGGCGCGTCTGGACCTCGGTGAGGTGGTCCACCGGGTTCGGGCCGTCCGTCAGCTCCGGGTAGACGGGGAAGTAGATGCGGCCGTTCTTCTTGCCCCAGAACCAGCCGCCCTTCACCTGGATGCGGAAGCGGGGGAAGCCCTCCAGCCGCTGCTTCACGAAGGGCACGATGTCCGCGATGGGCATTCGCTCATGCAGCCCGTTGCAGATGGTGAAGTGGTGTCTGTATTTGCGCCGCTCGACGGTCTCCCAGGAGATCTTCCGCGCCGCGGCGGTCATGGCCACGGCGTTCATGAAGCGGTTGAACTGGGGGCTCTGGGCGAAGGCGCCGAAGTCCACGAAGCCCACCAGCGAGACGCGGGGCGCGCGGTAGGTGCCCAGCCAGTCGTAGCCGGCCTTGAGGTCGAACGGCACGACCTCCGGGTGGTCGGGCCGCACCAGCGGCAGCTGCATCAAGCGGTACTCGTAGGAGAGGACATGGTCCTCGGTCGGGCGGGGCTGAAGCTCATTGCCCGGGCGGCGATACGCCAGCCGTTCATCCGTGGCGAAGGTTCTCATGTATCGAATCCATCACACGTGGGCAGAGGCCACAATGCGATGCCGCGCACGCGCCATGCACCACGTCCGCTCGTGCGAGGTCTCCCGTGACAGCCCTGAACCGCGAAGCCGCGACGCTTCGCACCACCCCTCCGGTTGGAATTGCGCCTGACTGCCGCATCCGTGGCGTAGGCCCCGTGCACGCCTCCACGTGGGTCTGGGCCGAGCGCGTCCTGGACACGCTCGCCCAGACGTATGACGGCGTGCCGCTGACGCTCGTGTTCAAGGGAACGGTGCTCCCGCGTCCGCGCGCGATCCGCTTGAGGCTCCAGACCGCCTCCGCCGTCATCGCGACCTGGCGGGGCGAGTGCCGCTTCATCGTCGGAAGGACCCAGGTGGTGCGGGAAGCGCTGGAGGGAGAAGACCTGGACGCGGTGGCGGACAGGCTGACCCGGGCCGGGGACGTGTCGCGCTTCGAGCTGGAAGAGACCGAGGTCTCGAGCGAGCCCCTGTCCCCCATGGGCCGGCTCGTCCTGGGGGACAAGGCTCGCACGCTCGACATCCTGTCGGAGTTGCAGGGGCCATGGCGCATCTCCCCGCCGCACATCGTGCGGGGCGAGGACTGGGCCCGGGACCGGGACGCCGTGCTCCAGCGGGTGCGAGAGCGCTTCGGGGACGAGCGCGTCGTGGTGCGCTCCTCATGCTCCGCGGAGGATGCGTGGACCGAGTCGAACGCGGGACGCTTCCTCTCGGTGCTCGACGTGGACGCGGGAGATGCGGTGGCCGTGGGCGGCGCCATCTCGGACGTGTTCGGTTCGTACGGTCCGGGGGCGGTGAAGGAGAAGGTCTTCCTCCAGTCCTACGTCCACCCGGTGAGCGAGAGCGGCGTGCTGATGGCGCGGCATCCGGAGACGCTGGCCTCGTACTGGGTGGTGGCCTCGGACGTCTCCAGCGGGCGCACGGATCAGATCACCTCCGGCGCTCTGGAGAAGCCCTCCTCCGCGTACGTGGAGCACGGCGTGCCCCGGGGCCTGTTGCCGGATTCGCTCCGCCGAGTCGTCACCGTGGGACGTGAGCTGGTGAAGCTCATGGGTGTGGACGCGCTGGACATCGAGTTCGCGCTGGCGGGCGGTGACTTCCACCTCTTCCAGGTGCGTCCCATCGCCAAGGGTTCGTCGCAGCCGGAGGGAAGCGAGGTCCGCCGGGCGCTGCTGCTGGCGGATGCGTGCACGGAGCACCAGGCGCTGCTGCGGCCCCAGGCCCCCGTCGTCGGAGACGGGCCTGTCTACAGCACGATGACGGACTGGAACCCGGCGGAGATGATTGGCCGGCGCCCGCTCCCGCTCGCGAGGACGCTCTACGGCAGGCTCATCACGGACCGGACCTGGGCGGAGCAGCGCGCGGCCTACGGATACCGCGACCTGCGCGGCACGCCCCTGCTGCGCGACTTCGCGGGGCACGCCTACGTGGACGTCCGAGCCTCCCTCAACTCCTTCATCCCGGCCGTCACCCCGGCGCGTGTGGCGGAGGTCCTGGTCTCCCGGCAGCTGGCCCGGCTGGCCCACGCCCCCGAGCTGCATGACAAGGTGGAGTTCGAGATCGCGGACACGTGCGCGAGCCTCGGCCTGCGCGAGCGGCTTCGCAGGCTCTACGCGTCCTCGTTGGATGCAGGGGAGCTGGACGCCCTGGCCACCGCGCTGCGGGACATCACGCTCCACGGGCTTGCCGACCTTCCCGCGCAGGTGGAGCAGGTGGAGCGGCTGCGGTCCCATCCGTTCGCGCCGGGCTTCGAGGGCGGGCTCGGCCCCATCCTCGCGCGCCTGCGGGAGCTGGGCACCCTGCCCTTCGCGCACCTGGCACGGACGGCGTTCGTGGTGACCGCGCTGCTCAAGAGCTTCGTGCGCGAAGGCGTGATGGATTCGAGCGAGCAGCGCGACGTGCTCCAGCGCATCCGGACGGTGGCGGGGCAGCTGCAAGCGGACGCGCTCCGCGTGCGGCGAGGCG
Organism: Corallococcus exercitus; assembly: GCF_003611585.1. GTDB lineage: Bacteria > Myxococcota > Myxococcia > Myxococcales > Myxococcaceae > Corallococcus > Corallococcus exercitus. Next base: position 57,783 of record NZ_RAVW01000004.1, read on the forward strand.
AGCTGGGCCTGGAGGCGCTCGTCGCGGAGTTCGGGCACCTGCGCCCGGGGACCTATGACATCCGGATGCCCCGCTATGACGCGGATCCGGAGCGCTACTTCGGCCCGCTCATCTCCGGAGCGGAGGAACCGTTCCGGCACGAGGCCCCCCTGTCCCGGAGCCTCCACGAGCGCCTGGGCGCGGGCCTGCGGAGCGCCGGCCTGTCGATGACCAGCGAGGTGCTCCTCGCGCACCTGGGCGCGGGCATCGCGGGGCGCGAGTACGGGAAGCACGTGTTCACGAAGACGCTGAGTGGCGTGCTCGAACACCTGGCGGCGTGGGGCGAGCCGTTGGGGCTGAGCCGGGATGACCTGGCGCACCTGTCGCTGGAGCAGGCAGAGACCGCGCTGTCACTTCCGCCGCGTGAAGCCCGTTCGTGGTGCCGTGATGCCGTGGAGGAGGCCCGCGAGCATGCCGCCGCCGTCAACCTCATCGAGCTGCCAGACATCCTGGTGCGCACGTCACACCTGCTCTTCCACGTGAGCAGTGGAGAGCAGCCCCTATTCGTCACCAAGGCGTGCGTGCGCGCGCCGGTGCTGGTCGCGGACGGACTGCCAGACCCGGAGCGGGTGCGCGGCAACATCGTGCTGCTGGAGCGGGCCGACCCCGGCTACGACGGGCTGCTCGCGCTGGGCGTCGCCGGCATCGTCACGGCGTACGGAGGCGCGAACTCGCACATGGCGGTGCGCTGCACCGAACTGCAGCTGCCCGCCGCCATTGGCGTGGGCCGGGAGCAGTTCCGGCGGCTGTCGGGTGGGCGGGTGATGACGTT
>NZ_RAVW01000500.1 GCF_003611585.1 Corallococcus exercitus
CACGGGGACCTTGTGGTAGTAGCGCAGGATGGCGCCGCGCACCGCGGACAGCGCCGTCACCCGGCCGCTGACCTTCAGGCCGCTGGTGAATTCAATCTCCTCGATGGCGGTGATGTTCAGCGGATCCGCCATGGCCACCACCAGCTGGCGCCGGCCGCCCACGTTCTCCAGCGCGTAGGGGAACAGGTCGTGCTGTTCGCAGAAGCGCGCGCGCAACAGGTGCACCGCCGCCCAGTCCGGCGTGATCGCCGCCAGGTCCACCTGCGGCATCCCCAGGGCCTCACTGAGCGCCTGGGCGAGCGTCGCTTCCGTGATGGCGCCCTGACCGATGAGCGTCACGCCCAGCCGCTGCCGCGTCTGTCGTTGCGCCGCGAGCCCCGCCTCCAGCTGGGCGGGGGTGATCGCGCCGCGTTCCACCAGCAGCTCACCAATGCGCTTCCTGGCCATGGTTTCCCCGCCTAGCACGGCACCCGAAGGTGCCCAAATCGCTGGCACGCCTGTTGCGCAAGCCACTGGAAAGGGCCTGCCGTGTGCCCTGGGGAGCGACTTGGCAAGCCGCGAGCCAACGCAAAATTCCTGTGAGATTTCAGTAACTAACGCTGAGGGTGCCTGCCTTGACACGCCTGGGAGCGGTTCCTAGACTCGGCGCCACCGTGATCCAAAATTCCTGCTTCTGACCTGGGTGGATGTCCACCCGGCCGGTCGCAGTGCGAAGTGGCCCGCAAGCGCGTGTCGCTCCGCCCATCTGGAGGCATTCCGTGATGAACCTGGGGTTCGTAGCCAATCTGTCCGTCCTCGCCAACGCCGCCGGCGGCAATGAGACCTTCCTGCAGGAACTGGGGCGCCGCTGGGAGTCCGGTCAGGCCGGTATGTACCCCATCGCGGTCTGTCTGGTGGTCGCGCTCTCGATCATCATCGAGCGCAGCATCGTCCTGTTCGGCAAGGCCTCCATCAACAAGGAAGGCTTCCTGCGCGGGCTGAAGAAGCACATCTACGCGGGCGACCTGGACAAGGCCATCAACTACGTGGCCGGCCAGAAGAACACGCCGCTGACCAACGTCATCAAGGCCGGCCTGATGAACGTGCCCAAGGGCCAGGAAGAGGTCCAGGCGGCGCTCGACGAGGCCAGCCTGCGTGAGACGCCCCGCCTGGAGGCGCGCACGGGCTACCTGGCGATGCTCGGCAACGCGGCGATGCTCGCGGGCCTCCTGGGCACGGTGAACGGTCTCATCACCTGCTTCGAGGCGGTGGCGAACGTGAACCCGGCCGACAAGGCGACCATTCTGGCGAACGGCATCTCGGAAGCCATGAACTGCACGGGCTTCGGTCTGCTCACGGCCATCCCGGCGCTGATCGCCTTCTCCGTGCTGATGGGCCGCACCCAGGGCCTCATCAACGACATCAACGAGACCAGCGTCTCCGTGCTGAACCTCATCGTGGCCAACCGCGACAAGTTCAAGAACCTGAACATCCCGGCCTCCGCGCACGCCGAGGAGTAATCCTCCTCACGCAGCGCCAGGTTGGAACCGGATGTACCGGCGCGCTGTCTGGTAGCCCCGAAGTGGTGGACCCAGACAGTCGCGTCCGTTCCCAGAGTCTTCTTGAAACGTCGTTCGTGCGCGAAGAGCGCGGTAGAGCAGGGAGGTAGTCGCCATGGCCGGCGGAATGGACCTGGGCACCGGTGGAAAGGGTGGCAAGAAGCCGCTCGATACCGCCATCAACATGGTGCCCTTCATCGACCTGATGGCAGTGACCATCAGCTTCCTCATCATGACGGCGGTCTGGACCCAGATTGGCCGTCTCCAGGTGTCGCAGGCCGGCGGGGCCTCCACGGACGAGCAGCAGGAGGAGGAGAAGACCAAGACGGTCCAGCTCACCCTCCTGGTGTCGCCCACGGAGATGCGCCTCACCGCCGACCAGAGCGCCTTCGACCCCATTCCCCTCACCCGGGATGACAAGGGCCGGCCGGACCTGACCAAGCTGGTGGCGCGCTTCAAGGAGTTGAAGGCGCAGCTGCCGGACCAGTCCGCCATCACCCTTCAGACCGAGGACCTGGTCCGTTACGAGGACCTGGTCCGCATCATCGACGAGTGCATCGGCTCCGGGTTGCCCCAGGTGTCGGTCTCCGCGGCGATGGGCTAACAGGAGAGCACCCAAGCCATGGGCATCAAGGTTCCCGGTAAGCGGTACGGCAAGCGGCTGGAGCACTCCAAGGTCTTCGGCCACGGCGGTCACGGCAAGAAGAACGGCAACGCGGACCTGCTCATCACCCCGCTCGTCGACATGTTCGTCATCATCGTGCTCTTCCTCATCGCGAACTTCTCCGCGACGGGCGAGGTGCTGATGATGACCAAGGACATCGTCCTTCCCGAAGCGGTCAACGTGAAGGAAGTGGAGATGCACCCGGTGGTGATGGTGTCCAACGACCAGGTCAGCGTGTCGGGCACCATCGTGGGCCGGGTGGAGGACCTCACCAAGGACGAGTACCTCAACATTCCCGCGCTGGAGGAGAAGCTGCGGGACATGAAGAAGCAGTTCGAGGACCTGCACTCCATGGCCGGTGGTGGCGAGACCTTCAAGGGTGACGTCAACATCCAGGCCAACAAGGACGTCCAGTTCAAGGTCATCAAGCGGGTGATGTTCAGCTGCGCCACGGCCGGCTACAGCAACATCAACTTCGCCGTCATCCAGGCGGGTGGCGCCGCGGCCGGTGAGAAGACCGCCGCCGTCACCCCGTAACAACAGCTTCGCGGCGGATCCCGGCCGGTTCCGGGATCCGCGCTTTACAAAAGACGCCCTGACCCTGCATGGGTCGGGGCGTTCGCGTTTCTGCTAGAGAAGCGCCCCATCATGCTCCTGCGCGCCGTGCTCTTCGACCTGGATGGGACGCTGGTGGACTCGCTGGGGGACATCGCCACGGCGATGAACCACGCGCTCACGGAGCACGGCCTGCCGCCGCACCCGGAGGCCGCCTACCTGCGCTTCGTGGGAGAGGGCGTGGCGAAGCTCGCCGAGCGGGCCACCGCCGGCGCGGCCCCCGCGCTCCAGGGGCAGGTGCTCTCCACGTACCACGCCTACTACGACGCCCACCTGTTCGACCGGACGCGCGCCTACCCGGGCGTGGAGGACGCGCTCGTGGCGCTGGCGGCGGACGGTGTGCGGCTGGGCGTGCTCAGCAACAAGTCCGACGACTTCGTGAAGCGGCTGGCGGCGCGGCTCCTACCGGGCGTGCGCTTCACGGCCGTGTACGGCGAGCGGCCGGGCATCCCGCGCAAGCCGGACCCCACCGCGGCGCTGGCCCTGGCGGCGGAGCTGGGCGTGGCGCCGGAGGCGTGCGGCTTCGTGGGGGACACCTCCGTGGACATGGACACCGCGAAGGCCGCGGGCATGTACGGCGTGGGCGTCACCTGGGGCTTCCGCACGGCGGCGGAGCTGCACGCGCACGGGGCTCGCGCGGTGGTCTCCTCGGCGGGCGAGCTGCTGGCCGCGCTCAGGACCGCGGGCGCCTGAAAAGCAGCAGGGGCCGCCTCCTTCGTGAGGAGGACGGCCCCTGGGGTCTACCGCACGGCGGCGTCGTGGATCAGGCCGCCACGGCCATGTCCGGCTTGGGCTGCTGCGGGACGGCGTCCACCGCGGGCGGACGGCCCAGGCGCTTGAGCATCCGGTAGTGCGACGCCACGGCGCCGCGGAAGGTGACCGCCTCGATGTAGGGCAGGCCGTGCTCCTCGGCGGTGGCCTTCACGATTTCGCTCAGCGCCGGGTAGTGGATGCTGCACACCTTGGGGAACAGGTGGTGCTCCACCTGGAAGTTGAGGCCGCCCACGTACCAGCTCAGCAGGCGGTTCTTGCGGGCGAAGTTCGCGGTGGTGCGCAGCTGGTGCACCATCCACGCGTCCTCCACCTTGCCCTCCGTGTCCGGCACGGGGAACTCCGCGTTCTCCACCACGTGCGCCAGCTGGAAGACGATGCCCAGGATGAAGCCCGCCGTCATGTGCATGGCCAGCTGCCCCACCACGAACTGCCACCAGGTCACGTCCAGCACCAGCCACGGAATCACCAGCGTCCAGCCGTAGTACACGGCCTTCATCGCCAGCAGGCGGGCCCACTCGGCGGGCGCGTGCTTCTTGCCCTTGTAGGGGCCCAGGTCCTTCTGGAAGAAGTACTTGTAGTCCTTCGCGAACACCCAGAAGACCGTGGTCAGCGAGTACGCCGTGAATGCGTACAGGTGCTGGAAGCGGTGGTACGGCTTCCACTCGCTGTGCGGCGAGAGCCGCAGCTGCGGGCTCACCGTCAGGTCCTCGTCCATGCCCTGGATGTTGGTGTACGTGTGGTGCAGGACGTTGTGGGTGATGCGCCACATGTAGCTGTTCGCGCCAATGAGGTCGAACGCGAAGCCCACCACGCCGTTCACGCGGGCGTCGTCGCTGTAGGAGCCGTGCACGCCGTCATGGCCGATGCAGAAGCCGATGCCCGCGATGGCCACGCCCATCAGCACCGCCAGGCCCAGCATGCCCCAGGCATTGAAGTGTCCGCTGAGCAAGAGCCCGTAGACGCCCGCGGTGAAGCCCAGGATGGACAGGGCCTTCACGTACATGGCCTTGTTGGCTCGCTGCGAGAGGTTCCGGGTCTCGAAGTATTCGGAGACGCGTCGCTTCAGGTCCTCGGCGAAGGAGGAATCGCGCTGGCCAAAGGTCACACGGGTCGGGTTTGTCACTGGGAGGGACGCCTCACGATTGGAGTCTGCAGGGGTGCTGCCGGTACGGGGCATCCACGATAGGCCACGTCCGGCTGGAAGTGTTCAGGGCTGAAAACTATTCCGGAACACCGGGGCTCCGGGACGGTGTCACCCCTGGCTGCCTGGAGCGTCAGCCAGCGGGAAATGCCCCGCCCCATGAAGGCGTTTCACTGCCGGATCGAGGTTGTTACCTTCGACGGCGTGTGGGAGACCGGGAGTGGTTCCCGGCTCGACTTCATGCCTGTTCAGGGCTAAGGCGCGGTCTTCGCCCCAAAATTCGGGGGCGGGCAGTCCGGCGATTTCGCAGGGTTGCCAGTGGGACAAGGAAGCAGATCATGGCAAGTGGTACGGTGAAGTGGTTCAATGATGCGAAGGGCTTTGGGTTCATCACGCAGGACAGCGGTGGTCCGGACGTGTTCTGCCATCACACGGCCATCGTGGCGGACGGTTTCCGCACCCTGGCCGAGGGCCAGAAGGTGGAGTTCGACGTGAAGAAGGGCCCCAAGGGGCTCCAGGCGGAGAACGTCCGCCCGGTCGGCTGAGCCTTCCGGCTCTGCTGCTTTTCACGCATCCACGAGGTCCGGCCTTGAAGGGGCCGGGCCTCTTTTTCGCTCAATGTTTCCCAGGAGGTTCCATGCAGGGAAGGTCCACGAAGCGGCAGAAGGAAATGGCGCGCCAGCAGAAGCAGCGCGAGAAGGACGCCAAGAAGGCCGAGCGCAAGACCGAGAAGGATCAGCGTCCGGCGCGCGGGCCAGGCGAAGAGGATCCCGACATCGCCGGTATCATCCCGGGCCCGCAGCCGCTGCCCGACGCGTTCAACACCTGAGTCTGATGAAGCAACACCGCCCCGGCCCATGAGGGCACCGGGGCGGCGGTGGGCAAGGGGCCGGTGGGCCCCTTTTTCATGTCCGCGCTTCAGCGTGCTTCAGGGGTGCGTGGCCAGCCCACGCCGTATCTCAGCCGCTCCTTGTCCTCCGCGCGGTTGTACGCGGTGGCCGCGGCGATGACGTGGCACACCCAGCCGAGGATGCCTCCCGTGCCCAGCCAGAAGCCGGGCGTGACGATGAGCCAGAAGACCCCGCGCAGGATGTCACCGTTGTAGATCTGCCCCACGCCGGGGATGAAGAACGACAGCAGCGCAGCAAGACCGGGACGCGACATGAGATTCGTTCCTCCTTGTCCTTTTCTACGGTCCCGGAGGGGGTCCATTGCATCGCCCGCCGGACACCGCCTGCCTGCCGGGCGGGCCTCCCCGCGGACGGGGTGCAACGCCCTGGCGTCCCCGCTAGCATGACGCATGTTCCTTCCGGCCTGGCGTCACGGCCCTGAAGGGACGGGGGGAGTCATCATCCAAGGTCGTCCTCAGGCCCGTGTGGCGGCGTTCCCGGTCCGGGGCCTCGTGGAGGTCCTCGCGCTGACGGCGGTGTACCTGCTGGCCGCGCGGGTGGCGCTGTTGCTGGCCGCGGACGAGAGCCACATCTGTCCCGTCTGGTTGCCGTCGGGCGTGGCCCTGGGAGGGCTGCTGCTGTTGGGCGTGTCGCGCTGGCCCGCCGTGGCGCTGGGCGCGGGCGTGGTGTCGTACGCCATGGGCGTGAGCCCGGGCGTGGGGCTGTCCGTCGTGCTGGGCTCCACGCTGGAGGCGGTGCTGGCGGCGCTGCTGTTCCGGCGGATGGAAGGCGCGCGGGAGCTGCACCGCGTGCGCGACGTCGTGTGGCTGGGCGCGGGCGCGGGGCTGGGGGC
>NZ_RAVW01000501.1 GCF_003611585.1 Corallococcus exercitus
CCAGCCGCGGTGACGCGGGAGGGTGGCGGGGGCTTCGCCAGCGCTCAGGAGCAGGGCGGTGCCGTCGTACGGCCGGGGCACGTACTTCTCCTGGGCGAAGAGGTTGGCGCGGAAGACCTGGAAGAGGGCACGCAGCTGCGTGGGGCCGGAGTGCGCGTCGAGGATGCGAGCCCGGAGTCCTTCCTGGAGCAGGTGGTCCAGCATGGCTTCGTCAGTGCCCTGGGCCAGGACGTCATCGGAGAGGGAGAGCTCCTGGCCGAAGGCGGTGGCCGTGGCATGGGCGAAGGCGAGCCTGGCGCGGGTTTCTGCGTCGAGGTGCGTGGTGTCCTGCGAGGGCTTCGTCAGGCCGGGGACGTGGGTGTCGATGAGTGCGAGCAGGTCCACGGCTTCGCCGGCTTCGCGCAGCCGCTGGGCCATCTCGTAGGCGACGAGTCCGCCCAGGGACCAGCCTCCCAGTTGGTAGGGGCCGTGAGGCTGCACCGTGCGGAGGGCTTCGATGTAGAGGCCGGCCATCTCCTCGATGGATTCCGCGACGGGACGTCCGTCGAGGCCGCGCGACTGGAGGCCGTAGACGGGCAGTGAGGGGCCCAGCCGCCGCGCCAGCTCCGAGTAGGCCAGGACGTTGCCGCCGCCCGGGTGGACGAGGAAGAAGGGGCGGTGGCCCGGCTCTCCGCGCTCCAGCGGGACGAGGGGCGTCCACGCCTGCGAGTCCTCGCGGAGCACCTGGGCGAGCTGCTCGACGGTGGGCTGCTGGAAGAGGACGGAGAGGGGAATCGACTGGCCCAGGCGCTCTCGCACGGCGGCGACCATGCGCACGGCGAGCAGCGAGTGGCCGCCGAGCTCGAAGAAGCTGGAGCGGACGCCGACGGAGCGGACGCCGAGGATGTCCTCCCAGATGCGGGCGAGCTGCATCTCCAGCGCGTCACGAGGGGCGACGAAGTCCCGGGCCTCGCTGGCGTGAGTGTCGGGCTCCGGCAGGGCCTTGCGGTCCACCTTGCCGTTGGCGTTGAGGGGGAGGGACTCCAGGACGAGGAGCGCGGAAGGCACCATGTACTCGGGCAGCCGCTGCTTGAGGCTTGCCTTGAGGGCTTCGGAGTCCAGCACCTGGCCTTCGCGCGCGGTGACGTAGCCGATGAGGCGCTTGTCCGAGTCCGTGCCCCGGGCCACGACGACGGCCTCGTTGACGCCAGTGGATGCACGCAGCGCGGCTTCGATTTCACCGAGTTCGATACGGAAGCCACGCACCTTCACCTGGAAGTCGACGCGGCCCAGGAAGTCGAGCGTGCCGTCTTCCCGCCAGCGGGCCTTGTCACCGGTGCGGTAGAGGCGCTCGCCCGGGATGGAGGTGAAGGGATGGGGAACGAACCGCTCCGCGGTCAGGTCCGGGCGGTGGAGGTAGCCCCAGGCGAGGCCCTGGCCACCGACGTACACCTCTCCGGCGACACCCACGGGCACCGGACGCAGGTGCGCGTCGAGCACGTAGGCCGTGGAGTTGGAGAGGGGACGGCCGATGGGCACCGCACCGTCCACCACGGAGTCGCGGTGCATGGCAAAGGTGGCGGAGAAGGTGGTGTTCTCCGTGGGGCCGTAGCCATTGAGGAAGGTGGTGCCTTCGGGGATGCGGGAGAGGTGCTCACGCACTCGGGTGGCGGGCAGCACGTCGCCACCGGCGAGGACCTGACGCACACCCGCGAGGGCTTCGCCCTGGTGCAGGGCCATCTGCTCGAAGAGGGCCGCGGTGAGCCAGAGCGACGTCACGCGGTGGTGGCGTAGCTGTGCGGCCAGTTCCTCCAGGGAGAGGGAGTGAGGCGGAGCGAGGACGAGCTTCGCGCCGTGCAGCAGCGCACCCCAGATTTCGAGCGTGGAGGCGTCGAAGGCAACCGGAGCGAACTGCAGCCAGACCTCGTCAGGCCCAAAGCGCATGAAGGAGTTGCCGAGCACCAGCCGGGTGATGCCCCGGTGGGGCACGCAGACGCCCTTGGGACGGCCCGTGGAGCCCGAGGTGAACATGACGTAGGCCAGGGCCTCGCCGTCTACGCGGACGTTGGGGGCGTGGGTGGGACCCTTGGCGATGTCATGGGCCTGTGCGTCCAGCCAGACACGTTCGCCGGAAGCGGGCAGCAACGACGCGAAAGGTTGATGCGTGAGCGTCACGCTGACGTCGGCGTCCTCCAGCAGTGAGGCGATGCGCTCCACGGGAGCGTTGCGATCCACGGGAACGAAGGCGGCGCCCACCTTGAGGATGGCGAGCAGTGCCGTCACCATTTCGAAGGAGCGCTCAACGGCCAGGCCGACGCGTGCACCCGGGATGATGCCAAGGGCGCGCAGGTGATGGGCCAGCTGGTTCGAACGGGCTTCAAGCTGTGCATACGTCAGCGAGTCATCCCCCAGCACGAGGGCGACGGCGTGAGGCGTACGCTGCGCCTGCTGCGCGAAGTGCACGTGGACGGGGATGTCCGTGGGGCTGATGGCCGCAGTGTCATTCCACTCCACGAGGATGCGCTGACGCTCGTCGCTTGAGAGGAGGGACAGTTCCGCCACGGACTGTTCGGGCTTCGCGGCCACGGCCTCCAGCAGCGTGCGCAGGTGGCCTGCCATCCGCTCGATGGTGCTCTGCTTGAAGAGGGCGGTGCTGTACTCCAGCGTGCCGCGCAGGCCTTCGCTCCCTTCGGTGAAGAAGACACTCACGTCGAACTTCGACGTCGAGTGAGTGGCCTCCAGGCCTCGCAGCCGGAGGTCCGGCAGCCGCACGTCCTCGGTGGGCACGTTCTGGAGCGCGAGCAGCGTCTGGAAGAGAGGCGTGTGGCTGAGGCTGCGCGTGGGTTGCAGGGCCTCCACCAGCTTCTCGAAGGGCACCTCCTGGTGCTCGTAGGCCTCCAGCACCGTGGCACGCACCTGTTGCAGCAGTGCCCGGAAGGACTGCTCCTCGTCCACCTTGGCGCGAAGGACGAGCGTGTTGACGAAGAAGCCGATGAGGCCCTCCGTCTCCTCGCGGGTGCGGCCAGCGATGGGCGAGCCCACGTTGAGGTCCTGCTGCCCCGTGTAGCGCGCAAGCAGCCCCTGCCAGGCGGCCAGCAGCACCATGAAGAGTGAACCGCCTTCCCGGTGGGCGAGGCCGCGCAAGGCTTCCGTCAATTCACGCGACAGAGAGAAGCTGAGGGTTGCGCCCGCGGTGCTCCGGGCGGCAGGACGGGGGAAGTCGGTGGGCAACTCCAGCACGGCCGGAGCACCGGAGAGCTTCGCCTCCCAGTAAGCCATCTCCTGCTGCAGCGTCTCACCTGAAAGCGTGCGGCGCTGCCAGTCGGCGTAGTCCGCGTACTGCACCGCCAATTCAGGCAGGGGAGACGATTGCCCGGCGGAGAAGGCCGCGTAGAGGGTGGTGACTTCCCGCACCAGCACGCCCAGCGACCAGCCGTCGGAGACGATGTGGTGCATCGTGACGACGAGCACATGCTCGCGCTCGGAAAGCTTGAAGAGGAGCGTGCGGAGGAGTGGGCCCGTGTGCAGATTGAAGGGCCGGCGCATCTCCGTCTCCACGCGGGCCCGCGCTTCGGACTCACGCTGCGTTTCGGGCACATCCGAGAGGTCCACGAGGCTCAGCGGCAGGCGGCTGTCGGGATGGATGACCTGGACAGGCGTCCCCTCCACCTGAGTGAAGGTGGTGCGCAGAGCGTCGTGGCGGCGCACGACTTCCTGCAGGGCGCGCTCCAGCACATCGGCGCGCAGGTGGCCCTCCAGCTGGACGGCGACGGGCACGTTGTAGAGGGCGCTGCCCGGCTCCAGTTGGTCGATGAGCCAGAGCCGCTGCTGGGCGAAGGACAGCGGCAACGGGCCGTCATGCGAGACGCGGGTGAGGTGCGAGGCGCTGGTGCGGGTGAGGCCCGCGATGCGCGTGGCAAGGGCCTCCACCGTGGGGGACTCGAAGAGGGCGCGCAGGGGCAGTTCCACGCTGAACTCGGCGCGCACGCGCGACACCACCTGCGTGGCCAGCAATGAGTGGCCACCCAGTTCGAAGAAGGAGTCCTTCACGCCCACCTGGGGCAGACGGAGGATCTCCGCCCAGATGGAGGCGAGCTTCGCCTCGACTTGCGTGCGAGGTGCCTCGTAGGAGCTGCCCGACTGCGGCGCCTCCGGCTCGGGCAGGGCCTTGCGGTCCACCTTGCCGTTGGAGTTGAGCGGCAGGGCCTCCAGGACGAGGAGCGCGGAAGGCACCATGTACTCGGGCAGCTGCTGCCGGAGGTGGGCCTTGAGGGACTCGGAGTCCAGCGCGTGGCCGTCGCGCGCGGTGACGTAGGCGACCAGCCGCTTGTCGGCGGCTTCGCCCTTCGCGACGACGACGGCGTCCTTGAGGCCAGGAGCGCGGCGAAGCGCCGCTTCGATTTCACCCAGCTCGATGCGGAAGCCGCGCACCTTCACCTGGAAGTCGATGCGGCCGAGGTATTCCAGGCGCCCGTCGACGCGGTAACGGACGCGGTCCCCCGTGCGGTACATGCGGCCGCCCGGAGGGCCGTACGGCTCCGGCACGAAACGCTCCGCGGTGAGCTCCGGGCGCAGCAGGTAACCACGCGCCTGGCCTTCGCCCGCGAGGTACAGCTCTCCGGCCACACCCACGGGCACCGGCTGCAACGAAGCGTCCAACACGTAGGCGCGCGTCGCGGGCAGGGGACGACCGATGAGGGGCACCTCGTCACGGCCGACGAGGGAGGCCGTGGAGTAGGTGGTGTCTTCGGAAGGCCCGTAGAGGTTGAAGAGCTTCTGCACCGTGGGGACGGCGTAGACCTGCCTGGCCAACGTCTCGGGCAGCGCTTCGCCCGCGAGGTTGACGACGCGCACGGTAGGCGGCACCGCATTCAGGCGCAGCAGTTGCGCCATGGCGGAGGGCACCGTGTTGACGATGGTGACGTGCGAGGCCGTAGGCAGCTCCGCCAGGTGCAGGGCGTTGCGTGCCACCACCACCGCGCCGCCGCTTGAGAGAGGCGCGAAGAGTTCGAAGACGGAGAGGTCGAAGTTGAGGCTCGTCGCGGCGAGGGTGCCCTTCAGCTCCTCCGGGGTGAACGTCGCGAGCGCCCAGTGCAGGAAGGAGACAGCGTTGCCGTGGGAGATGGCGACGCCCTTGGGACGGCCGGTGCTGCCGGAGGTGTAGATGAGGTAGGCGAGGTGCCCGGCGTGGATGCCCACCTCGGGTGCCGTAGTGGGCTGCTTCGCCAATTCCGTGTCCGAGTCGAGGCACACGGGCGTCGCAGCAGTTTCGGGCAGCGCAGCGAGCAGATGCGAGTGGGCCACGAGAGCAGGGCCCTGGGCGTCCTCAAGCAACCAGCCCAAGCGCTCACGCGGGTAGCTGGGGTCCAGCGGCACGTAGGCGCCACCGGCCTTGAGAATGCCAAGGGCACCGATGACGAGGTCCTCGGTGCGTTCGACGCACAGGCCGACGCGGACTTCGGGGCCGACGCCCAGACCGCGCAGGCGATGGGCGAGCTGGTTCGCCTTCGCGTCCATCTCCCGGTACGTCAGCTGACGCTCCGGCGTGATGATGGCCAGGGCATCCGGCGTGCGACGCACCTGGGCTTCCACCATCGCGGGGATGCTGGGCTCCTGCGGCATCTGTGAGGCGGGAGGATTCCACTCGACAAGCAACTGCTGACGCTCAGGGTCGGTGAGCAGGGGCAGGTCACCCAGCCTCGTGTCCGGCTTCGTGGCGATGGCCTCCAGCAGCACGCCGAAGTGGCCCGCCATGCGCTGGATGGTCGCCGCGTCGAACAGGTCCGTCGCGTACTCCAGTGTGCCGACGAACCCGTCCCGCCCCTCGCGCAGCCCCAGCGAGAGATCGAACTTGGCGAAGTGGGCTTCCAGCGGCAGCGCCTGGAACGACAGGCCGGGCAGACGCAGCACCTCGGTGGGCGTGTTCTGCAGGACGAACATGGCCTGGAAGAGAGGACTGCGGCTCAGGTCGCGCGCGGGCTGCACGGCTTCGACGAGCTTCTCGAAGGGCAGGTGCTGGTGGTCGTACGCCGCGAGCGTCGTGCCGCGCACCTGGGCCAGCAGCTCACGGAACGTCGCGCGCGGGTTCAGGTGCGCGCGCAGGACCAGGGTGTTGATGAAGAAGCCGATGAGGCCTTCAGTCTCCGCCTGGGTGCGGCCCGCGATGGGGGAACCCACGCTGACGTCGTCCTGCGCGGAGTAGCGCGACAGCAGCACCTGGAAGGCCGCCAGCAGCGTCATGAAGGGCGTGGCGCCTTCACGCTGGGCCAGGGCCTTGAGTGCATCAGAGATCTGCGCGGGGATGCGCACCTCCACCATGGCGCCCCGGCGGGACTGCACGGGCGGACGCGGGTGGTCCGTGGGCAGCTCCAACGCCGCGGGCGCACCGGCCAGCTGCTGCTTCCAGTAGTCAATCTCCGCGTCCAGGACCTCACCCTGGAGCCAGTTGCGCTGCCACGCCGCGAAGTCCGCGTACTGCACGGGTA
>NZ_RAVW01000502.1 GCF_003611585.1 Corallococcus exercitus
CCCCCACAGTCACGGCCCCGGCCCCGGATGCCTTCCTGCCCACGCACACGCCTCGCTTCTCCGGAACGTACCCGTACTCGGGCAGAATCATCGTGCGGAAGGGCACCCAGACCCTCTGCACCGCCACCATCGATTCCTACACCTACGAGTGGAGCTGCGAGAGCAGCGTGCGCCTCGCGGAGGGCCTGCATTCGTACACGGTCCGGGCGACCCTCTCCACGATATCGAGCGTCACCACGGGGGGCTGGCTCACGGTGGACGTGACGCTGCCGGAGCCCCCCCTCATCTCCACACCCGCCAGCAACGCCCGGATCAACACCCGCGTGCCCCTCTTCACGGGGACAGCGGAGCCTGGCGGCACCGTCACCGTGACGTGGAAGACCCGGGAGCTGTGCACCGCGCTGGTGGATGCGGTCACGGGGGCATGGAGTTGCAGATCCCGGCTCAGACTGAACTCCGGCTCGACCGACGTGACGGCGACCGTCCGGGACAGGGCAGGCAACGAGTCCTATGAGAGCTGGCGTCCGTTCGTGGTGGACGCGGCACCGCTCGTCCTCATCTCGCCTGCCCAAGCCCAAACGGTGAACACCGCGTTCCCCACGTTCCAGGGTACGGCCGAGCCAGAGGGCCTTGTCGAGGTCTGGATGCTTCCGCCGAACGTGCGGGCGTGCCAGACCACGGCGCAGGCGTCCGGGAGCTGGTCCTGCACGTCGACGGTGGAGCTCCTTCAGGGCAACCAGTTCGCGACGGTCTACGTCACCGACCCCGCGGGCCTGGTGAGCTCCAGCCCGACCCGGAGCTTCACCGTGGACTCCGTGGCGCCCTCCGCGCCGGTGCTCTCCTCGCCCACGCCAGGACAGTCGCTGCCGACCGCCAGCCTCACCCTCCAGGGAACGGCGGAGGCGGGCAGCTTCGTCGCCGTGCATGAGGGCACCACGCTTCTGTGCGAAGCAACGACCCGCTCGACGGGTGACTGGGCCTGCGCCCTGGTGTCGCTCGCGGCGGGCGTGCACACGCTCACCTTCACCGCCCGGGACGCGGCCCAGAACACCGGCCCTGCCAGCACCGCGACGTTCACGGTGGACCTTCAGGCGCCAGCCACACCCGGCATCACGGCGCCCCTCCCCGGGCAGATGCTGGTCCAGGCGACGCCCGTGTTCCAAGGCACCGCCGAGCCCGGCAGCACGGTGACGGTGCACGAGGGTTCCCGCGTCCTGTGCACCGCGGTTTCCCACGAGGCCTCTGGAGCCTGGGCCTGCACCGCCCTCCCGCTCGCGGATGGCGCCTACACCTCGACCGTCACCGCCAGCGACCCGGCGGGCAATCGCAGTCCGCCCGGCACGGTCTCGTTCACGGTGGACACCACGCGCCCTGACGCGCCCGCCATCCTCCATCCCAGGAGCAACGAGCCCATCGCCACCGCGTCGCCGCGCATCACCGGCACCTCGGAGCCCGGTGGCAGCGTGTCCGTCGTCCTCGACGAGGTCACGACCCTGGGACCCATTCTCGTCAGTGAGCAGGGCACGTGGAGCCACGAGGTGCCGTTGCCTCTCACGGACGGGCTCCACACGCTGAGCGCCTTCACCGTGGATGCGGCGGGCAACGCCGGTCCGAGCGTGGCGCTCACCTTCTTCGTGGACACCGTGGCGCCGGACACCGAGCTCACGCGGGTCCCGGCCCAGGCGTCAAACAGCGCCCGTGCCACGTTCGAGTTCAGCTCCACCGGTGGAGGCACCCGCTACGAGTGCAGCCTGGACGCGGAGGACTTCGTTTCCTGCGGCAGCCCCTTCGTCCTCGATGCCCTCTCCGAGGGTGAGCACCTGCTCGCCGTGCGCGCCGTGGACGCGGCGGGCAACCGGGATCCGTCGCCCGCCGGGTACACCTGGACGGTGGACCTCAGCGCCCCGTCCATGCCCGTCATCACGTCGCCAGCGATTGGCGCCATCTTCAACGGAGAGGGCCCTGTCTACGCGGGCACCGCCGAGCCGGGCGCGCAGGTGCGGCTCTTCCTCGATGGCACGATCCAGGGGGGCGTCGTCGCTTCCGCCATGGGGGCGTGGTCCTTCGGCTCGGGATTGACGGTGAGCAGCGGGCTCCACACCGTCAGCGTGACGGCCACGGATGCGGTGGGCAACGTCAGCCCGGAAGCCCGGGTCACCTTCTCCGTGGACAGGGATGCCCCGGAGACCGCCCTCAGCGCATCCGTGCCCGTCCTCTCGAACAGCCCCGAGGCGTCCTTCACGTTCAGCTCGGAGGACTCCAGGGCCACCTTCGAGTGCCGGTTCGACACCGGGGCCTTCACTTCCTGTATCCCTCCCCTGTCGCGCTCGGGCCTCACGGACGGCACGTACACCGTGCAGGTGCGCGCGGTGGATATGGCGGGCAACGTGGACCCCACCCCCGCGAGCTTCACCTGGACCGTGGACCGCACCGCGCCGGACACCTTCATCCGCTCCGGTCCGCCCGCGGACGACGCGCCCCTGCTCGCCACGTTCGAGCTGGGCTCGGACGAGACGGGCGTCACCTACCTGTGCAGTCTGGACGACAGCGCCTTCATCGCGTGCGGTTCACCGGCGGAATTCAGCGTGGCCCCGGGCCGTCACACCCTCGTGGTGCGAGCCAGGGATGCGGCGGGCAACGTGGACGGCTCTGCCGCGTCCTGGTCCTGGACGGCGACGGACGATGGGGACCACGACGGGCTCAGCGACGAGGACGAAAGCCACCACGGCACCGACCCTCGCAACCCCGACACCGACGGCGACGGTGTCAGTGATGGCAACGAGGTGAAGCGCGGCACGGATCCGCGGACGCCCGACGACGGCGATCTTCGCGGTCACGGTTGCTCAACGGGCGGTGCCGGGGCATGGCTGCCGCTGGCGTTGGGGCTTCTGGCCCTGCCGTTCCTCGGACGGCGCCGACGGGGCTTCTGAGAGGGGTTTCGCCTACGCGCTCCTGCAAGCGACGGCGGTGATCGATCTCCGCGGCGGGCCGGCATCGTCCTGCCCTCGCTCACGATGCTACGAATGGGCATTCCATGCGACGTCTGCTCTTTCCACTCCTTGCCCTGCTCGGCGTCCTCACCTTCGGGCTCACCGCGCTCGCGTCGGTGGCGCTCTCGCTGCTCCTGCCGATGGTGCTGTTCGGCGTGGGGGCGGCGGCGTTGGCCTCGATGCGGCCCGTGCTCGCGGCCCGCGCGATGGTCGCGGGGTTCAAGGGCATGGGCGCCTCATGGCAGTACCTGGGCGTGTTCGCCCGCTGCGTGCTTTCGCCCTTGCGCGAGCAGGAGGAGCGGCAGCTCGCGGACAGCCCCCTGCCCAGCCTCTCGGTGCGGCTGAAGCCCGCGCAGTTCCTCGCGCTGCACCGCCTGCAACAGCAGGTGGCGACGGCGACGGGCACCGCGCCCGTGGACGCCTTCGAGCTGAGCCCGGACACCACCCTGGGCATTGCCGTGGTGCGAGCAGGCAAACGCACGGAGCGGGTGCTCTACGTGGGACTCGGACTGTTGCAGCAGATGTCGATGGATCAGCTCGCCGCGGCGCTCGCGCATGAACTCGGGCACGCACGCGCGGGCCATCCACGCATCGGACGCTGGGTGCGCCACTGCATGCGGATGGTCCTCGACGTCCAGCTGCGCTTCGGCGCCTGGAACCCCGCGCGCTGGGGAAGCTGGGTGGCGCTCGAGGTGCTGTCGGCCGTGTACTACCCGTGGTCGCGGGAGCGCGAGTTCCAGGCAGACCGCATCTCCGCCCAGGTGGTGGGCGCAAACCATACGATCGCGGCGCTGCGCGCGTTGCGGGATGGGGCGCCCGCGTACGAGCTTGCCTTGAACGAGGCGCTGCGGCGGGCGCATGCGGAACCGACGCCACGCCTGTGCGAAGCCGCGACGGCGCTCGCTGCCGCGCTTCCCCCTGCGGGGCGCAGGCAGCTCGCGGTGAAGAACGAAGGGGACCCGCTGGAGTTGGGCGGCCTCACCCATCCGCCGACGGCCCTGCGCATCGCGGCGCTCGCGGGCCTGCCCTCCCGCCCCGTCACGGATGCGCGCCCGGCCTACGAAGCGCTCGGAGCCGCCGCGATCGACGAGCGCCTCACGCGTCACTGGCTGCTCGCACTCGGCGTCAACGCGACGCGGGAGGCTGAGCCGCGCAGACACGCTGCGATAGCGCTACCGGATCGCCCGGATCTGGCCCCCTCGCCGGAGCGCCCGGACTCGGCCCCCGAGCCCAGTGGACTTGAGCTCGACGTGGAGCGCTCGTGGCAGAGCGCGTCGCTCCCGCACCGCGACGAGGCGGAGCTCGAGCCCGCCCTGCCCGTGAGCGCGGGCCGCGGCCGCTCACGCTGAGCCCCGCGGGGACAGCGCCACTCGACTCTCCACGGCACCGCGGCCCTGGCTCGTCGTGGGATGGTGGGTGCCTGGTTGCAGTGGAAGCGCCCGGAACGCACTGCCGCCGAGCGGCGAGGACTTCGGCGATCGCTTGATCATCCCCGGGCCCTGGGCGGCGGGTCCGGCGATGTACCGTCGGCGCCACCAACACCACCTGCGGCGACGAGCAGCTCTGCATCGACTACTGCCGCGCCCCCAGCGCGCAGCAGGCCTCCGTGAGCGAGGAGATGGAGGCGTCCGGCGACGCGGCGCCCGTCTGCGAGGAGCCGCAGGCGTCCGAGTCCGCGCCCTCCGCCGAGAGCTGAGCGCGCCCGAGACTCAACCCCAGACATGGCCGTGAGGGATTGCGCAATCCCTCACTCCGCTTGCTCAGGGGCTCCGGCTCGCGCGCTACCCAGGACACACGCCGCTCAGCGCATCCTCGGCACCCACGCGCCATGAAACCCGGCGGGCACCCGGCGCGGCAGGTGAACGGTCGCGACGGGCTCTGCATCGATCTCGCGTGCGTCGAGAATCACGAGGTCGCTGGAGTCCGTCGCCGCGCGATAGACCACCACCATCAGCCAGCCATCGTCCTCGTCGACGCCCCCCGGGCGCGGCACGAACACAGGCTCGCTGTTCTGGTCGCCGGGCGGCAACGTGTAGCGCGTCGTCGCGCCGCGTTCGTGATCGAAGCGGACCACGCCGCGCATTTCGACGGGGGTCGGCTGCTCCGTCGCATACAGATAACGATAGGGACGCCCCGTCCGGCTCTCGTTGATGCGCGGCAGTTCAATCCCACCGTCGCCGAGCGGCCCTTCCTCGACCCGGCCGTTCGCCGTGTTGATCACATAGCGCCACAGCACGCCGACGGGGTTGTCGGCGAACCTGCCCGTGCTCGCGTCGAGCCGCAAGAACCACGGATAGCGGACCGCATCGAGCACGACGCATGCTTCGTCACGGTCATACGCGTTGACGACGTGCTGGATGAAGCAAGGCTCGATGCCGAACCAGCGCACGTCGCCGCCGTACCGGGGGATCACGCCGATGCGCGCCTGCCGGTCATCGTGCCAGCGCAGCGGCATCCGGTGCCCCTGCTTCAGCAGCGAGAAGTCGTACCCGACATTCAGGTCGAGCAGCAGGCTGCGGGTCGCGGTGATCGCCAGGTCGTGCATCATCGACGGCGCCGGCACATCGACAACGACGTCGACGCGCTGCGCACCCTGTGCGTCCGCGACACCGTAGCGCAGCCACGGCGCGCGCCAGTCCGCGCGAAACGCGATGAGCTCGCCCGTCAGCGGATCGACCTTCGGATGCGCGGTCATCCCGCCGGCAACCCCGGCGTGCCGGCGGGGCGCGCCGAGCGAATCGAGCTCGGCCGTGATCGCGAACGGCGCCCCACCCTCCGCCAGCGCCAGCAATTCGCCCGCATGCAGCAACACGTTCACGTTCGGATTGGTGTCGGGCAGGTGCGGCGCCTGAGCGGGCGAGTACACGTCTGCCCAGCGGCGCGTGCGCACCCAGCGGTTCCGGTAGCTGACCGCGCGGCCATCCTCGAATGAAATCGAGTGCAGCATCGCCGCTTCCGGCCACCACGACAGCACGCCGTTGCCCTCGAAGCGGCCGCGCAGTGGGTTCGGACCGTTGCGCAGCAGCGCTCCGTCGAGCTCGCGCGGGATGACCCCGGTGACGGACAGGTCGACGAGGTCGACCTCGTCGGCGACCGGCGCGAGCGCGCCGCGGTTCAGATCAAATGCAGTCATGACGCCATTTCTACCCGGGTATAAATGCCGCGTCAATATCACCCGGGTAAAACAGGGCGGCCCACCTGGCAATGGCCTGATGACTCCAGACATCAGGCCCCCGACTCCAGTCACCAGGGCCGGCCCCTTGCTTCAACGCAACCCCCTGGAATCAGGCAGGGCCCGCGGCTCCCAGGGCCGCGAAACGGTAGGCATGCGGGGTGCAGTAGGGGTGGTCCGTCGCTGCACTCCACTTCCGAGGCCTCCCATGAAGCTGCGCTCCTCTTCGTTCTCCAAGCCTTCCTTCTCGTCCGGCCCCACCCGCACCCCTTCCACC
>NZ_RAVW01000503.1 GCF_003611585.1 Corallococcus exercitus
GGGGACGACGTGCGCCTGGGGCGCGACGGCGGGCTTGGGCGTGGGGGGCGGCTTGTACTGGAGCGACGACTCAATCTGCGCCGGCATCCAGCCGAAGTGCCCCGCCAGCGCGCTGATGAGCGCCGAGCGCGTCAGCCCCGGAGGCACCTGGGCGGTGACGGGCTTGAGCCGCTCCAGCGCGGCCATCTTCTCCTCGAAGCTCGCCTGCCTGCCGGAGGGCAGCAGGGTGGCGAAGAGGTAGGCGGTGAGGGGCTGGGCACCCTCCAGGAGGCGCTCCACGCCGTCGGTGCCCTCGCGGCGGGCGAAGACGTCCGGGTCATCCCCCTGCGGCAGGAGCGCCACCCGGGTGGGGGCGCCCGCGGCGAGCAGGGGACCGGCCAGGCGTTCCACGGCGGCCAGGCCCGCGGAGTCTCCGTCCAGGAGGAGCACCAGGTCGCGGGCCTCCGCGCGCTTGAGCACCTGGAGGTGGCCGGCGGTGAGGTTGGTGGAGCACAGGGCCACCGCGTGGCGCACGCCCACCTGGTGCAGGCCGATGCAGTCGAAGTAGCCCTCCACGAGCACGGCCGTCTTGCGCTTGTGGATCTCATCGCGCGCCTGGTCCATGCCGAAGAGCGTCTCGCTCTTGTTGTAGAGCCGGGACTCGCGCGAGTTGAGGTACTTGGGCCCGTCCTCCGCCGCGACCAGCCGGCCGCCGAAGGCGATGGGCCGCCCCTCCGGCGCGCGGATGGGCACCATCAAGCGGCTGCGGAAGAAGTCGATGCAGCCGTCGCCGCTGTTGCGCTTCGTGATGAGGCCCGCCTTGAGGCCCCACTCCAGCATCCCGTTCTTCTGGAAGCGGTCCGCCAGCAGGCTCCACTGCGCGGGCGCCCACCCCAGGCCGAAGCCCTGGGCCACCTCTTCGGAGACGCCGCGGCTGGCCAGGTAGGCCCGGGCGGCGCGGCCTTCGTCCTCGTGCCAGAGCAGGCCGCGGAAGTGCTCCGCGGCGAAGTCCGTGGCCTCCTTGACCTGCTGACGCTCCTTGAGGCCCGGGTCCTGCGCGGCCTCCAGGTCGATACCCACTTCCTGGGCCAGGTCCCGCACCGCGTCCTGGAACGTCTTGCCCAGGTAGCGCTGGATGAAGGACACCGCGTCGCCGCTCGCCCGGCAGCCATGGCAGAAATAGAAGCGCTTCTCCGGTACGACGTAGAACGAAGGCGTCTTCTCCTGGTGGAAGGGGCAGCGGCCCTTGAACTCGCGCCCGGCCTTCTTCAGCTCCACGTGACGGGACACCAGCGACACGATGTCCACGCGGTCGAGGACCTCCTGGATCTTGTGCTCCGGAATCACGACGCCCCTCCATCCATCCGCATGAGCGCGGCCTTCCGCCCGCAATCCTGACGCCCCGGTCTGACGCGGCCCGCACCGCCGCTTCCTCGCTCGCCCGCCCAGACAGGTAGGGCATGCGGACGCGGGCGGGGCGCGGAAACAGACGGGGGCTGGGACACGGCGCGCACTCCTGAAGGCTGGCTGCTCGCCTCCCGGGGTGGGGGACGGGCGGACGGCCTTGGGATCAGCGCTTAATGGCCAGCGGGCGAAGGATCAAAAAATCCGCTCGAGCCCGGGCCGGGGAGGGCACCTGGGAGACGTTCCCGGCGCCCCTTCCCCTCATCCGACGGGTGCTTCAGGACAGCTTGGCCAGCTGGGCCTTCACTTCTTCGGAGATGGCCTTGCCCTCGGCCTTGCCCTGGAGCTTGGGGTTCACGTTCTTCATGACCGCGCCCATGTCCTTGGGGCCCTTGGCGCCGACCTCGGCGATGGAGGCCTGGACGGCGGCGGTGAGCTCCTCCGGGGTGAGCTGCTTGGGCAGGTAGCGCTGCAGGACGGAGATCTCCTGCTCTTCCTTGTCCGCCAGCTCCGGGCGGCCACCGGCCTTGAACTGCTCGATGGAGTCGCGGCGCTGCTTGATGAGGCCGGCGATGACCTGGAGCACGCCCGCGTCGTCCAGCTCGCTGGCACCCGGCTCGACCTCCTTGTACTTCACGGCGCTCTTG
Organism: Corallococcus exercitus; assembly: GCF_003611585.1. Classification (GTDB taxonomy): domain Bacteria; phylum Myxococcota; class Myxococcia; order Myxococcales; family Myxococcaceae; genus Corallococcus; species Corallococcus exercitus. Next base: position 2,031 of record NZ_RAVW01000503.1, read on the forward strand.
AGCATGCGCACCACGCTCAGGGTCAGCTCGTCCTTGGCCTTCATCGCGTCCTTCAGGTCCGCGGTCAGGCGCTCTTTCAGGGTGGTCATGTCGGGGTTCCTCACGGGCGGGGAAAAGGGTCGCCGCGCCAGGGGATGGGACGGCGGGAACCAGGGCACCTGACTGCTTCAAGGCGCCCCGGCTCCTCACTGCGGGACCGCTAGTACGACTTGCGGGCCTTCTTCACAGCGCGCTTCTTGGCGGCGAGGGCCTTCTTCTTCCGCTTCACGGAAGGCTTCTCGTAGTGCTCGCGCTTGCGGATCTCGGAAAGGATTCCGGCCTTCTCGGTGGCCTTCTTGAAGCGCTTGAGAGCGCTTTCGATGGACTCACCTTCCTTCACTCGAATACCGGGCATGCAGTCACCTCCTTCCGCCTAGCTGGATGCAATCTGGAAATCTTCAGAGGGTCGGGGGGTATGGCGCAGCGGGCTGGAAAAGGCAAGGAGACCCGCACGGAAAGGATGGGCCCGGCTGCGCTAGAGTGTCCGGCGCGTGTCCCGTCTCCTCCTCCTGGTGCTCCTGCTGGCGGCCAGCCCCTCCCGGGCCGGCACGGTCGCTTCCGAGTGCTGGGCCGCCTGCCGCCGCCACGTCGCGGACCCGTCGCTGCGCGCCCGGACCTGTGGCGCCTGCGTCACCGGGGGGCGGGTGGACAGCTGGGTGGCGTCCCTGGGGACGGGCGGAGCGGAGGCGCAGCGGGCCCTGGAGTCGGCGCTCACGGACGGGAACTGGCGGGTGCGCTGGGCCGCGGTGCGGGCCGGGGCCCGGAGCCGGGGCCTGACAGAGCGGCGGGCCCTGGCGGACTGGATCATGGACACCCCACCGGACGCGGACCTGGGCGCCTGCCTCACCGCCGTCCGCGCCGCCGCCGACACCGGCCAGTCCACGGCGGACTTCCTGCGGGAGGCGGGGGCTCGGGGCCCTTCGGCCGCCGCCCGGGTGTGGGCGAAGCGGGAGGCCGTCCGCCAGTCGCTGTCGCTGGAGATGTTCTCGCAGGAGCCGGCCGTGCGGCTGCCCGCGCTCCTGCACCTGGCCACCTTCCAGGGGCGGTCGGCGACGCGCGTGGTGCTGGACGCGGTGGCGTCCCGGCCCGTCGCGGGCGACGCGGTGATGGCGGAGCTCCTCTCCGCCGTCGCCGAGCGGCAGCGCGCGTCCGTGGGCCGGTTGCTCCTGACGGAGGCGAAGCCCCCGGACGAGGCCGTCATCAACCGTCTCTTCGCCGTGTACTCACGGGAGCTGGACGCGCTGCGGCCGGAGCTTGCGTCCGGTGACTTGCAGCGCCGGCGCACGGCGGTGGCGTCCCTGCGCCGCTACGGTCCGCTGGCCAGGCGGGAGCTGGAGGGCGCGCTGGGGGACGAGGACGCGCGGATCCGCGAGCTGGCGGCGCGCGGCCTGGCGGAGTCGGCCGGGAAGCCCCTTCGGGACATGGCACTCCAGGGCGTGAAGGACGCGGAGACGGCGGAGGCCGCGCGGCCATGGCTGGGCGCGATGGCCCACGAGAAGGGGTGCTTCGCCTTCCTGCGGGACGTGGCCGAGGGGCGAAACGCCCGGACGCCGGAGATTCAAGGGGAGGCGGTGGCGCTCCTGGGGGACTGCGCGGAAGGCCCGCCCCCCACGCGGCGGCTGGCGCCCTTCCTCGCGTCGAGCGTGGCCCCGGTGCGCGCGGGTGCCGTGCGGGCGCTGGGGGCGCTGCCCCGGAACGGTGACGCGATGGCGCTGGCGGCGAAGGCGCTGGAGGACGGAGCCCCGGAGGTGGTGGTGGCCGCGCTGGACGTGCTGTCCGCGTACCGGCAGCCGTCGCGAGGGGACGAGGCGGCGGGCCTGCTGGCGTCGGAGCATCCGGTGGTGCGCGCGGCGGCGGCGCGGGCGCTGGAGTTCGTGGGCCGCGCCGCGCATGTGCGCGTCCTGGCCGAGCGCCTGCGCGGGGATCCCGTGGCGGACGTGCGCGTCGCGGCGGCGAGGTCGCTGACGGCGCTGGGCGGGCCGCACGCCGTGGCGGCGCTGAGCGAGGCGGCGGCGCACGACGCGGACACGCACGTGAAGCACGTGTCGGAGGACGGGCTGCGCCGGTTGGGGTTCGGGCGCTGACGGCTTTGGGACGCCGGAAGGGGAGGCCCGTGGATCAGGCCTCCATCCGAGCCTCGGCCCGAGCCGAGGCGCCGACGCTCACGGGCCGCTGACGGCCTTGGCGTCCACGCGGTTCCGGCCCGCGTGCTTGGCCCGGTAGAGGTACTTGTCCGCGGCGGAGATGAGGTCCTCCGGCTGGGAGAAGTCCGAGTCCAGCAGCGTCGCCACGCCCAGGCTGATGGTCACCTTGATGGGCGTGCCGCTGAAGATGAAGTCCGCGCGGTCCACCGCCACGCGGCAGCGCTCCGCGCACGCCAGGGCCGCGTCCTCCGCGGACTCGCGCAGCATCAGCGCGAACTCCTCGCCGCCGTAGCGCGCGAGCAGGTCCTCGGTGCGCACCGTGTCCGCCACCCGCTGCGCGATGCGCGTCAGCACGAAGTCTCCGGCCGGGTGGCCGTACACGTCGTTGATGCGCTTGAAGTGATCCACGTCGAAGAGCACCAGCGACAGCGGCACGCGGTGGCGCAGGCAGTACGCGAACTCCTTGCGCACCGTCTCCATGAAGTACTTCTTGTTGTAGACGCGGGTGAGGCCGTCACGCGTGGCGGACTCGTAGATGCTGCGCTGATACTGCTCCTCCAGCGCGTCCTGGATGCTGAACTTCAGCACCGTGTTGGACCCGATCTGGATCTTGTCGCCGTCGTACAGCGGCGCGGCGCTCACCTTCAGGCCGTTCAAGTACGTGCCGTTGGTGCTGCCCAGGTCCACGAGCTGGAAGCGGCCATCGCCAATGGCGACGACCTTCGCGTGCTTGCGGGAGATGCCGTCGTCCTCCACCTGGAACTGGGCCTCCGAGCTGCGGCCCAGCACGACTTCGGAGCGGTCCAGCTTGAACATCCGCCCGATGCCGGCGGCGGACTTGGCGCTGATGACGATCAGATACGCGCTCTGCTGCTGGGCGCTGCCCAGCAGGTCCGAAATGGAATGGACGGAAGTTTTCTCCTCGGACATCGCACCTCCCATCTTAGGGGCCGCCTTTTCACGGCGGCAAGCACACCCACGCTCCTTTCACGCACCCGGTGTCAGCCGACCCGCCCCATCCGCGCCGGCCGGCGCCTCTTTTTCTCCGGTGGAGGAACTGTCGGCCGCCCGACGGACAGCTCGCCCGCCACGGGCGTCCGGAGGAAGCGTGAGAGGGCCTCGCCCCCCCGGGGATGCTCCGCCAGCCCCTGCATCAGCTTCACCAGCGCCGCCGACGGGGTCATGTCCGCACCGCCGACCGCCCCCTCCGCCAGCAACTGGGCCCCGGACTCATAGAGCGTGAGGTCCACCCCGTTGCGGTACGCCTGGCTCACCACCAACACCGGGATTCCCCGCTCCCGCGCCTGCACGAAGAGCGGCAGGAGCGAGCGGCCCAGCTCCGGCGCGATGGGCACGTTGCCGGCCCCGTACGCCTCCACCACCAGCCCCTTCACGTGCGGGAGCAGCTGCAGGGGCAGCGCGGGATCCAGCCCCGGATACACCTTGAGGAGGAAGACGCGCGGATCCAGCTTCTCGTGGAGCCGGAAGGGGCCCCGCGACGGGAGGCCCTTCTCGAAGGTGGCGTCCACGCCCAGCGTGCCCAGCACGGGGAAGTTGGGGCTTTCGAACGCGTCGTACTCCGCCACCTTCACCTTGCGCGTGCGGTTGCCCCGGTACAGGTGCGAGTCGAAGCAGATGGTCACCTCGCGCGGCCCCTGGAGCGCGGAGAGCACCGCGTCGATGAGGTTCAGCCGCGCGTCGGAGCGGATCTCCCCCAGCGGACGCTGCGAGCCCGTCAGCACCACGGGGCAGGGCGGGTTTCGCAACATGAAGGACAGTGCACTGGCCGTGAAGGCGAGCGTGTCCGTTCCGTGGGTCACCACCGCCCCGTCGAAGTCCTGCAGTCGACGGTGGAGGTGGGCAGCCATCCGGCTCCAGAGCTCCGGCTGCATCTCCGAGCTGTCCAGGTTGGAGAACAGCTCGAGTTCGATGTCGGCCAGTTGGAACAGCTCCGGGGCTCGCTTGCGGAGCGTCTTGAAGAAGGCCGCGGGACGCAGGGCGGAAGGCCGGCCACCGGCCATTCCGAGCGTGCCTCCCGTGTGAAGCAGCAGGACTCTGGGCATGGGCGAGGGGCCGTCTGCCAAAGGCCGCCTTGCTTTACAAGCCCGGCGCGCATGGCTAAACCCCGGGGCCGTGCTCCTCCCTCGATGGAAGCGTGTTGCTCCCGTGCTGGCCGCGGCGACCCTGATGGGCGCTGGCTGCACCAAGAG
>NZ_RAVW01000504.1 GCF_003611585.1 Corallococcus exercitus
GCACAGCCAGCGTTGATCATGCCTGACGCTGGCTGGCAACCTCCTGATGCCTTCCGAAGCCGGGTCCAATGCCGGTGTTTGATCCACCAGGTTGATTTTCCGGCCTGAGATCAGGGACAGCCCCTAGGGGGGCGGAATTGTTGTGATGGCAGCCGAGGCCTCCTGTCTCCACTCTGCTTGTAGGCCGGAATTGACCGGTCCATTCAAAGAGGAGCAACGCCATGGCAAAGAAGAACTACACGCCGGACGAGATGCGCGGCAACGTGAAGAATCCCAACAGCGCGGAGTACGCAGCGGACCGCGCCAACCGCGCGGAGCAGGGCCATCCGAACGTGCCCCCTCCGCCTCCAGCCCAGTCTGAAGGCGACAAGAAGTAGGACGCGCATCGACATTCCCCGCGGATGTGGATGTCGACTTGGTCCTCAGCCCGGCTGAAGTCCTCCGGTTGGAGCGGAAGGCGCGGCGGGCCTTGGCAGAAGTGAAGGCCCAGCGAATGGGAGCGCGGTGACATCTGTCCCCGCGCTCTCAAGCGCGAGGCGTGCTCCGAAAGCCTGTTGGAATGGATCGAGCGGGCCAGGGCGCAGCAGTGACGGTGCGGAGGACACGCCAAGTACTCAGCTGTATTGGGAAAGGGATCTGCTCAGGCCAGAGCGTCGGCGAGGGTCGCAGCTTCGCCTCGCCGGACGTCGCTTCGATGGCCACCAGCTCGCTGTCCGTATGGCTTACAGTGCTTCAGCGGTGGCCCCCAACGAACTTCCCGGGCTTGCCGTCATTCTCGGGCAGCGTCTTGGGGAAGACCTCGCAGTCGATGAGGAGGAAGGCCCCGGCATGCTTGTCGCCCTTCTCCTCGGCGCCGGCCAGGGCCATGACGAAGGCTTTGAAGCGCCCGCCGCCGTTCTTCTTCGCCTCGGAGAGCTTCTCGACGTAGGAGGCGACCATTCCGATGCGGCTGGGCTCGGTTGCGAGCTGCGTCCGCTCGGAGGAGACCACCTTCAGCTCAGCGATGGCGGACAGGCCTTTGAAGCCGTCCTTGGTGCGGATGGACTGCACCTCCAGCCGGTAGCGGCCGGCTTTGAGGTACTGCGCGCCGAGCGCCGCCTGGGCGCTGACGATTCGTGAAAGTGCTGCGTTGCTCATGTCCCGTTGCTCCCATTGCGGTAGGACGTCGGAGGACGTCCCCACCAGCTCAAATGGGGGCAGAATGAAAAGTGGTGAGGGTAAAACTCGGGTCGCAGAGGCGAAGCATGGATAGAAATGGTTGCTTCACCGAAGTCAAAATTGCTGGTTTAGGAGGTCAATGTGCCGAACCGCCCACGTTCGCATGTGCTGGAAGATATTTCACGCGCAAGAATTCGCGAGGCCATTTCCCGCGAGACTGGCTGGGTTGTTGAAGATTTGCACAAGGACTATGGGGAGGATTTGTTTGTCAGAATATTCAAAGATGGACGCGCAACGCCATTGTCGTTTTTTATTCAGGCGAAATCGTCGGAGTCCGTGCCAAGGAACAAATCCGCACAGTGGGTGGCAGCTCGTATCGATGTTTCCCATCTTCGACACTGGGAAGGTTTCTGGGAGCCCGTTTTTATCGTCATGCATGATTCGGCGACAGGGCAGTCGTATTGGGAGTCGATTCATTATTACTTGGCGTCGCCGGAGGGGCGCGTCTGTCTTGATTCAAGAAGGAAATCTGTAACCATGAGAATCCCAAAGGCAAATCGTCTTGATGCTGATGGGCTAAAGCGCATGTTGGTTATTACGAAGCTGCGCTCGCGAAGGCATTTGAATGAGGCGGAGGGTGCGCGAGTTCTTCTGGGATTGTTACGAGAAGCGGGGATTGAGATTGTTGATTACGATCCGTCGACGGAAATTATTGCAAAGAAGGAGTCTGATGGAGGGGTGTCGATGTTCTTCATCGGGCGATTCAAGGAGTTAGTTCGTGTTGTGGGAGAGGACGGGGAATGGGTAAAGAAGGCGGCGCTTGATGCGGCAAAGAAGATTTTGAAGTTCACGAGAAAGACGGGCAAGAGGCTGAGTGAGTTGCGAGAGGAAGAGAAGGGCGATGTGTATATGTTCGATCGTAGCAGTCTTCGATCGCGAGAGTTCTTTGAGAGGATGGATATTGATGAAGTTATCGAGGGTGTGAAAAGGAAGCGCAAGAGGGAGTTGTAGGTGGGGTTTTTGAAGAAATATTCTCTTTTGGGTTGATGGAGTTGGTTATGAAGTTGCCTGATTTTGAGAGTCTTTTTGATGCTGCGGCCACGGAGTTTGAAGTCGCATTTCGAAGAACTCGCGGAGGTGTGCGGCCTGATGAGATCGGTGAGGGACGTGAGGATGTTCTGCGGAGCTTTCTTGGTGAGTGGCTGCCAAATAGCTATGGCGCAACTCATGGATATGTAGTTGGCTTGAATGGTCGAGCCTCCAGGCAGACGGATGTGATCGTCTTTGATGCCATGAGGTGCCCTAAGTTCATTCAGGATCGCAAAAGCGATAGGCGGTTGGTTCCGCTTGCTGAGACGTTCGGTGTGATTGAAGTGAAGTCGACCCTGGGGGAGAAAGAGATTGATGATGCCCTAGAGAAGTTTTCGGTCTTTTCGAAAGTGACAGATTATCACGAAGATGGCTTTGCAGGGGGAGGCGAATTTGATGAGATCGAGGTCAAGAGTGCCGAAGTGAAGGTTGGCTATGCTTATGGTCGTGACGGGTTTGGATATGCGGAGAGGAAAAAGCCAGAAGAGAAGGATTTTCGCGACTATGTGGTTCGGATGCGGCCCGTAGTCGGGCGCAGGGGAGAGTCGTTTAGGATTGTGTTTGCGTATAAGTTGGCCGAGGGTTTTTCTATCACGGATGTGGAGGCGAGGCTTAGTGGAAGCAGCGTGAGGGTGGATGCTGTGTTTGTCTTGGGGGAGGGGTATGTTGTTAAGTATAGCCAGGAGACCGTGGCGAGATTTAAGTCGCTTAGGCGTAAGCGCCCTGTTGCTGGGGTTGCCTGGGATAGGGATGTGGTGGAGGCTAGCTGGAGGATTTATTCGGGGCAGTCGTATTTCTCCATTCAGGAGAGAGAGTCGAGAGTCTTGTTGGTTGTTTTTTACGCAATGCTGCTGGATCTGCTGGAGGCTCAGAGACTCGGGGCCTCAAATGCAACAGATTTGGTTGCTGTTTGGGCAGCGCCATCAAGCTCTGAAGTCGAAGATGAGTGGGAGCCAGATTAGCTGGATAGTATATTGCTATGATCGAAGCTCTTGCGGCTGACCATCAGTCTGCTGGATGAATAGCGCTCGCTCCCGTGCGGTGGTGAAAGCCCCCCGCGTAGTCCTCTGTGTGGATACACACTTCCACTGCGACGCACGCGGCCTGCTGTCCGGGGCGATGGGTGCGCGCGAGAAGCTGCTCCCAGAGGGCGCCGTCCGAGGGCGGCGTTACCACGAGATTGCGGCAGAACTGCTGGAGGTTCTTCCCCGTCGCGTGGGCCTTGATGCTTGCGACGATGGAACGCCTCCCGCTCTCCTGGAGAATCGCCTCGGAGGCCACCCGGCCCCCGCCGTAGAACGGCACGCCAGCGGTGCGGGCAATGCGCTCCCCCAGTTCCGGGAACTCCACCCAGACGATGCCCACCTGGGCCCGCGCCCACTCTGCCGCGTCCTGCACGAGGAAGTCCGACACCCACACGGCCTGGGGCCCAGGCTGCACCGCGTCGTGAATCGCCGCCCAGTCAAGCCACGTCGCCGCCTGCCATACCGGCTTGTCGCCCTCGTAGAGCGGCACCACGTGCGCGCGGATGGCGGCCTTGGTGAGTAACCCTGGCGAATCCAGGTGCTCTTGCCGCTCGCCTTTCAGCTCCTCCCACACTTCCCTTGTTCCAGGCCTTCCGCTTCGCGAACCACTCTGCGATCTGCTCCGGAGGCTCCTCCCGAGGGTATCGCCAGCGATCGTAGAACCGGCCGACAGCTGCCGCGCGCAAGCCATGGCCTGGAGCTGCTCCTGGAACTGCTCGCCGTCCGGTCGCTCTCCACCGTGCGCCAGCTTGATGAGCGCCAGCAACTCGGCGGGCACCGGCCCCGGGTGGCGCGGGCGGATGATGCGCGGCTTGTCCAGGGCGCTCTCATCCGTGGCGACAACGCCGCGCGTGTCGTTGAGGCGGCGCCGGAAGTCCTCGCGGACATGCTTCTCGGGCTCGCACAGCCGCTCCAGCCCACCAGGTGGGCAATCACCTTGCCCGGGTCCAGCGCCGTACCCCACTCCTCCACGACGTGATGGGCCAGCGGCAGGGGGAGCCTTCGCGCAGCGCCAGCCGCGACAGGTGCGCGTAGTCCTTGATGCTCTTGGACGCGAACGTGCCGGACATGGCTACGAGCCGCGTCTCCGGGCGTTTCTCGAAGTAGCGGAGGAAGCGGCCGGTGCGCGATGCCTTCGGGTCCTTGAGGTTGTGCGCCTCATTGAGGATGACGAGGTCCGGGCGGATGCGCTCCAACAGATCCGTGGCTTCCTGGCTGGGCAGCTTGTTGTAGGTGATGACGTGCAGCACCGGCAGGCCAGGACGGAACCAGCGTCCGCCCGCGAGGTTAGGGCGCCGCCAGTGCGCGCCGTAGTAGTCCCTCTCCGCCGTAAACTGGAGGAGCGGGTTGGCCGGGATGAACAGACAGGCCACGCGGCATGCCGGCATCACCATGGGCATGAGGAAGGTGGTCAGCTCCTTGCCGTGGCCGGTGCCGATGGGGCCCGGCAGCCCGCCCACTCGGGACGCCTCCAGCAACGCCAGGGCCTGGACGCGCTGCAGCCGCGTGGGGCATGAACGGGCAGGGGACATGGCCGCGCAGTTGAGCCTCCAGCGCCTCAACGTCCGCCGTCGTGTAAGGACGCGGCCATGTCGCGGCGGGGCAGGGCCCTGGTTGGGGGACGTGGCCCGTGCGACGTCGCGCATGCGGCGCGCCATCGGCTCGACGTGCGTGTGCCATTCGTCGCGGACGTGCTCGATGCTGACTGTGGCGACGACGGAGCGGGCAAGCTTCGCGCCGTGGGTCTGGAAGTAGAGGTGCTACAGCTCCAGCGTCTTCAGCCCCGGGAAGCGCTCGGCGGCGAGGACGGCCCAGTAGCCGTAGCCCACCATCTGGATGCCGGCGTCATGGACGGCGGAGGCGAGCTGCTCGGGCGTAGCGGCGCAGCTGGCGATGGACTTCGTCGTCTTGTGGTCCGTGACGCGCAGCACGCCATCGGCGAGGTGTCGCGGGTTGACGAGGTCGATGTCGCCGGTGAGCGGGACGCCATCCGCTAAGAGTGGAGAGGGCTGGCCGAAGTGCTCCTCCACGAGGAGGTCCAGCCCTGGCCCAAGGAGGAGGTGTTTGCCGACCGTCGCGAAGGGGCCCAGCACGTCCCCACCCGTTCGCAGGTAGTGCTCCAACTGGGCATGGACTGTGGTGCCAAGGTCCCGGGCCTTGAGGGGCCACTCAGGTAGCCGGAGGACCTTGGCGAAGAACCACGCGCGCTCGCAGAGTGCGAACTTCCGCAGTTGGGAGACGGCCAGATTTCGGAGGACGCCGCCGTCAACGGCATGCTGCTTCGGGACATCGGCGGATGGATTCACCCCCTCTCAATGGGGATGATTTATCCCGCGATTCGCGGTGATACCCAGTGCCTATCTCAGGTTGGATCGCGCTTGACGGGGGCATGCAACTTCAGGGGCATGACCAGATGAGAGGATTTGTGGTTTTGCTAGGCGCTTCACTTTAATACTAGATTGATGATGTCTAAATTTGTTCCAAGCCCTGCGGTCAGGGTTGTTGAGGTTCGATTCTTCTTTGTGTCTTCGTTCTCGACCGACCAGAAGGTTGCGCCAAAAAAGACAGAAAAAGAAGACACTGGAGATGTGATCAGTCCGACGGAGCCGTATGAGCTGAAGCTTCGCGACTTGGTGACGCCCGAGATTTCGCTGTTTGCCTTGAAGCCAGCTGGCTTTCCAAGATAGATGCCTAGCCAAGTGTAAGGTCCGCATGTGCCATTTCGATCCGTATCCCAGCCGGTGGCTGCTTCAATTTCGTCTCTTGAGACGGATTCTTTTTCGAGTTTGACCTGTGTGCGGTACCGGGCCACCTCGTCGGCGTAGTCGGCTGCTTTCTTTTTTCCTGCGAGAAAGCGACTGGAGCAGTATGCTCTTGAAATGTCTCCGTGTACCATCCATACAAATGGAAAGACTGCGACGTATGGCATGATTGAGGGTAGGGTTTGCTCCAGGCTTGGTCCGCTGAGGCTTGCTGCGCTGAGCGAGAGTCCTGCACCTGCGGTGAAGCCATATCCAATCAGGTTTCCGCCTGAAATGAGTGAGCCCGATACCGGGGCCACTGGGGGGGTG
>NZ_RAVW01000505.1 GCF_003611585.1 Corallococcus exercitus
GAGCCTTATCGTCGGCAGCGTCAGATGTGTATAGGAGACAGGCTGGGGGTGCTGGCGGGGATGGTGCGGGTGGACCGGTCGGCGCGAGGGTCGGTGCTGCTCGAACAGGGCGAGTGGGTGGACGTCCCGGCACCGGCCGAGGGGCGAGTGATGTCGGTGGACGTGGGGCTGAGCGAAACGGTCCAGGCCGGGCAGGTGGTGGCGCGGCTGGAGACTGCGACGGGCAGCGCGGAGGTGGTGGCGCCTCTGTCGGCGATGGTGGGCCGGGTGACGGTGACGAAGGGAGCGCGGGTGGCGGCGGGGCAGCCGGTAGCGGCGTTGTTGAATCAGGACGCGCTGCCGTCGCTCCATGTCGTGTTTCCGGGAGAGTACCGGTCGGAGCTGGCCCCGGGGATGACGCTCGAGTACCAGCTGGTGGGGATGCCGGTCCCCTTCGAGGCGGTCATCGAGAAGGTGGAGGGTCCGGAGGCATCGCTCCAGTACGCGCAGGCGCAGCTGCCGGGCAGCGACGCGTTCGGGCACGGCGCGGTGCTGGTCCAGGCGCACGTCCCGTCCCGCAACTATGAACGGGACGGCAAGCAGCGCGTCTACAAGGACGGCATGAAGGGCCGGGCCCGGGTGAAGCTGGGCACGCAGCGGCTGATCGTCGCGTGGTTCCCGAGCCTGCGTGCTGCGCTGCCGTGAGCGTGCCTGACGCTCAGGCGCCCTGACGCGACAGCCGGCGCTCCAGGCGTTCCAACCGGAGCTGGTGGTCGGTGGGCAGCTCCACGGGGGCGGCCAACCTCGCGTGGTACAGGGCCCGGGGCAGGTCCTTGAGGGAGTGCTCGTAGAGCTTCGTCAGCGACAGGTGCAGCACCGCGCCCTGGCCGGGCTTCGCGAACGTGAGCGCCCGCTGCAGGTGCGCCACCGCCGTCTCGCAGTCGCCCGAGCGGCGGCAGAGGCGCGAGGCCAGCACCAGTGCTTCGATTCCCACCGGGCCTCCGCTCTCCGCGGCGGCCTTCGCGAAGGTCAGCGCCCGCTCCGCGTCCCCTGCCCTCTCCGCCACCTGCGCGAAGCCGAGCAGGTCCCTCGGGTCCTGTTGCTCCGTGCCCTCCGACTGGAAGCGGCGCACCAGGTCGCCCAGCAGCGCCGCCAGGAGCAGCAGGTCCTTCTGGTTGTGCTCCAGCACCGGCACCAGCTCCGAGCCGTCCGTGCCCCGCAGGAAGCGGAAGTACAGCTCCGGGATCAGCGAGCCGTCCACGTCCCCCACCCGGTGATGGCCCAGCACCTTCGACTCCAGGTGCACGAGCCGCGCGCCCTCGCCCCGGTGCTTGAACACGCGCCGCGCGCAGTGCAGCAGGTCCAGGTGCGGCAGCTCCTTCGGCACCGGCACCCGGTTGAGCACGAAGCGCGTGCGCAGCAGCGGCCAGTCGAAGCTCTTGCCGTTGTACGTGACGAGGCAGGAGGACGACGCCATGCGCTCGGCCAGCACGCGCAGCATGGGCGCCTCTTCCCCCATGCGCCTGAGGAAGAGCTGCTGCACGCGCAGGGAGCGGTCCTCGAACCAGGCCAGGCCCACCAGGAACGGCACCGTGCCCGTGCCTCCCGCGAGCCCCGTCGTCTCCGTGTCCAGCATCAGCATCCGCGTGAAGTCCACCGACTCCAGCTCCGGATGCAGCGCGAGCCCCGCCACCAGCCGCGCCTCCACGTCGAGCGCCGCCGCCACCGGCGCCGTGCCGTGGCGGTGCTCCGGCGGGTACAGCTGCTCGGCCACGTGCACCGTGCCGTGCGGCGTCGACCGCGCCTCCACCGGCAACGCCCGGGGCTCGGGGACGGGCTCCACCGCCTTCCGAGCGGACGCCGTGCCCTGACGCTCCGCCCAGAACGACAGCATCTGGCGCAGCGCTTCCACCCGGGGATCGGGCGTCCCGTCCACCGTACCCGTCTGCTTCGCCGCGAACCGCCGCCGCGCCTCCTCGCGCAGGTCCACGAGCCCGTCCGCACGGGACCGCGCACCTTCGTCCACGAACTCACGGGCCCGCGTGCCCGCATCCGCGAGCCCGGACTCGCGTGTCCGTGCGAGCCCGTCTTCACGGGCCTGCGCGACTGCATCCGCGAGCCTGGACTCGCGTGCCCGCGCATCCTGCGTGGCCCCTGCTCCGGCCTCCGCGTCGTGTGCGGCCTCACCCTCTCCGTCCATCGACAGGCGCTTGCGCAGCGCCTGCACCAGCACCTCCGCGAGGGTGGTCGTGCCCGCCTCACTCACGGGCGGAACCGGAGGCACCGCCTCAGCCAGCACGCGCGTCTCCACCGCCGGTGTCTCCACGACCGGAGCCACCACGGTGTTCACGGGCGCCCGGGCCTGACTGCCGGGGCCCGCGCTGCTGAGTCGGGACAGCTTGCGCTTCAGGTCCATGCCGCGCCCGTGCTCCTCACTGCACCCCAGCGACGCCGAGCGCCGCCAGCAGGTCCAACGCCAACCGCTTGCGCGGATGTGATCCCGACGGCGCGCTCCCCGGCTGGCCACCCGCCGCCGGCCCGATGCACGCCGGACACCCGTCCTCGCACGGACAGGACTCCAGCAGCTTGCGCCCTCGCAGCAGCAGCTCCTCGCGCTGATCGTACAGCCGCGCCGCCAGCCCCACGCCGCCGGGCACGTTGTCGTAGAGGAACAGCGTCGGATCGAAGCCCACGCCCCCCTCCTTGCGCGGCGGACCGTCCGGCTCGTCCTTGCTGCCCAGCGTCCGGCCCAGGTCGCGCGGGTCGCTCATCAACCCCACGCACGCCACCGTGCGCAGCGCGGAGCCCAGTCCGCGAAGCGCGTCGATGACCGCGGGCCTCGGAGCGTCCATCGCGCGCACCACCGCCTCCGGCACCGTCAGCCATAGCGCCGACGTGTGCATCTGCATCTCCGGCAGCCGCACGTCGCCGTAGCCCACGTTCTCGTGCGTGTGGAACTTGATCTTCTTGTAGCCCACCACCTTCTCGATGACGGACACCTCGCCCAGCCCCGCGTGCAGCGACGGCCCCAGCGGCGCGCCCTGGTCCTCCTGGATGACGCTCACGCGCACGTTCGTCATCGCGTCCGTGAAGTAGTCCGGCGCCACCTTGCGCACGAAGGCCTTGTGGTTCTCCAGGTCCAGCAGCTCCACCTGGTACTGCTCGGAGTCGTGCTGGTAGATGGCCTGCTCGTGCAGCTGGGTGTGCGCGGAGCGGAAGTCCATCTCCGCCAGCGTCTTGTCCGTGCCGCGCTCGATGACCACCACGTTGTCCCAGCCCACGCTGCGCAGCGACACGTGGTGCGCCGGGTACGCGTCCGACGACCAGTGGAACATCCGGCGCCCGCCCTCGGGCGCCTGCGACGGATGCACCACCTGGTGCTGCGTGAGGAAGTCCAGCGCCTCCGTGGTGTTCTCCACCGGCACGTCGCCGAACGCGTCCCCCTCCTCGAAGGGCAGCTCGAACGCCGCGCACTTCAGGTGCTGGACGAGGATCTCCACATTGTCCGGATCAATGCGCGCGTGCTCCACCGGAGCGCCCGTGAGCGCGCGCGGATCCGCCGCGAAGTACTGATCCAACGGCGCGCTGGATGTCACCAGCAGCGCCAGGCTCCCCATGCCCCGTCGGCCCGCGCGGCCGAAGCGCTGCGCCAGCGCCGCCACGGAGCCCGGGTAGCCCGCGCACACGACGGCATCCAGCGACCCGATGTCGATGCCCAGCTCCAGCGCGTTGGTGGCCACCACGCAGCGCACCTCGCCCGCGCGCATCGCGGCCTCCGTCGCGCGCCGGGTGCCCGGCAGGTAGCCGCCGCGGTAGCCCTGGATGAGCGATGGATCCAGCTTCTCCTCCACGAACCGGTCGCGGAGGTACTTGAGCATCACCTCCACGTTGTTGCGCGACTGGCCGAACAGCAGCGTGGACACCCCCGCGCGCACCAGATCCGCGGTGAGCCGCACCGCGCTCTTGAGATAGCTGGCGCGGATGCCCAGCTCCGCGTTCACCACGGGCGGGTTGTAGACCATCACCCGGCGCTCACCGGACGGCGCGCCGCTCTCCGACACGAGCGCCACCTCACGCCCCAGCATCCGCTCCGCGTGCGCCTTCGGGTTGCCGATGGTCGCCGATGCCAGGATGAACGTGGGCGACGCGCCGTGGAACCGCGCCACCCGCTGCAACCGGCGCAGCACGTTCGCCAGGTGCGAACCGAAGACGCCCCGGTACGTGTGCAACTCGTCGATGACGACGTAGCGCAGGTTCGCGAACAGCCGCGCCCAGTTCGCGTGGTGCGGCAGGATGCCCGTGTGCAGCATGTCCGGGTTGGTGAGCACCACGCCCGCGCGCTCCCGGGCTGCCCGGCGTGCATCCCCCGGCGTATCTCCGTCGAAGGTGATGGCGCCGTGGCCCAGGCCCGCCTCGCGCATGAAGGCGCGCAGCGACTCTTCCTGATCGCGCGACAGGGCCTTCGTGGGGAACAGGTAGAGCGCGCGCGCATCCGGCTCGCGCGCGAAGCGATCCAGCAGCGGCAGGTTGTAGCAGAGGCTCTTGCCGGACGCGGTCGGCGTGGCGATGACCAGGCTCTCCCCGTCGCGGGCCCGCTCGAAGGCCTCCGCCTGGTGGGAGAACAGCTGCTCCACGCCCCGGCGCTTGAGCGCGTCCCGGACCTGCGGGGACAGGTCCTCCGGCAGCGGCGCGAACACCCCGGCGCGGGCCGGCGTCACGGCGTCGTGGACGATGTTCGGCCACACCTGCCGGTCCGTCCGCCAACCCTGGAGGACGGCATCCAGCCCGCGAGCCCCGGACCACGGCGTGCGGCGCGGGCCGGAGAAGGCCTCGGTTTCCTTCTCGGGCTTCATAGGGCCGGGCACTGTACAGACGTGTACCCGGAAGGACAACGCGCGTCAGGACCTGTCGCGCCGGTTCCCCAGGGGCCGACCGCCCACGTTCCAGCCGGGCGGTAGCGCGGGCCTTGACTCCCACCTGGACCGACGGCGCCAGAGGCCTCGACGCGCCTCATGGGTGGACCCTAGTGTCCCGCGCCCGTGGCGCTCGCGATCTTCCTCTTCACGTACATCTTCATCGCCGGGGCGAGGTTGCCCTTCGTCAAGCTGGACCGTCCCGGAGGTGCCCTGCTGGGCGCCACGCTGATGGTCGTCGCCGGCGTCGTCACGCCCGCGGAGGTCTTCGGTCACAGCACGGACCGGGGCCAGCAGGCCATCGACATGGACACCATCGTCCTCTTGCTGGGGATGATGCTGCTGGCCGTGTACCTGGCGCAGGCGAACTTCTTCCGCGCCGCCGGGGCCAAGGCCCTCAAGGTCGCGCACACGCCCCGGCTGCTGCTGGTGGCCGTGACGTTCGTGAGCGCGTTCCTGTCCGCGTTCCTCGTCAACGACACCGTGTGCCTGTTCCTCACGCCGCTGGTGCTGGTGGTGGTGGAGGACGCGCGCCTGCCGCCCGTGCCGTACCTGCTGGCGGTGTGCATGGGCAGCAACAGCGGCTCCGTGGCCACCTTCACCGGCAACCCGCAGAACATGTTGATTCAAGGCGCGTCCGGCCTGGGCTACGCGCGGTTCGCCGCGTACATGGCCCTGCCCGCGGTGCTCTCCACCGCCATCGTCGCCGTGGCGCTGCTGTACCTCTTCCGCAAGGAGCTGCCGGCCGCGCGCTTCGACACGCACCCTCCCCCGCTGGAGGTGGACCGCCGGCTGCTCGCGCTGGGGCTGGGAAGCCTGCTGGGCGTGGTGGTGGCGTTCTTCGCCGGACTGCCCATGAGCTGGAGCGCGCTCGCGGGCGGCGTGCTGGTGATGTCGCTGTCCGGCCATGAGTCGCGCGAGGCGCTGGAGCGCGTGGACTGGGTGCTGCTGCTCTTCTTCGCCAGCCTCTTCGTCGTCGTGCACGGGGTGCACAAGGCGGGCTGGGCGGAGGAGATCCGCCAGCTGTTCTCCCCGCTGATGGCCGGGCCGCCGTGGCGCGAGACGCTGGGCTTCGCGGGCCTCACGCTCGTGGCCTCCAACCTCTTCAGCAACGTGCCCTTCGTGATGCTCGCGCGCGCGTGGGTGCCGGCCATGCAGGAGCCGGAGTTGGCGTGGCACGTGCTGGCGCTGGGCTCCACGCTGGCGGGCAACCTCACGCTGGTGGGCAGCGTGGCGAACCTCATCGTCTTCGAGGCCGCGCGCGGCAAGGTCCGGATGGGCTTCATGGACTACCTGCGCGTCGGCGTGCCCGTGACGTTGATCAGCTTCGCCGTGGGGTTGGGCGTGCTCCTGGCCGAGCACGCCCTCTTCTAGACACCGCGCCGCTCAGGCGTCCGGATCCGGCAGCTCGCCCGGGGGCAGCTGGCGCTCGGGCGGCGTG
>NZ_RAVW01000506.1 GCF_003611585.1 Corallococcus exercitus
CGTTGGGGGTGGGAAACTCTTGCTGTCAAGAATCGCGGGGAAGACCTGTTGTCACCTTCACTTGCCGGAGCCGGGGAGGTCTGGTTCATGCTGGGCGGCATGTCCGTGACCAAGCCCCGCGCCGCATCGATGTACGTCGACCTGGACCGCGACGCGTGGCGCGAGCTCCGGGACTCCACGCCGATGACGTTGACGGCGGAGGAGGTGGAGCGGCTGCGGGGGCTGGGAGAACAGCTGGACATCCACGAGGTGGAGGACGTCTACCTGCCGCTGTCGCGCCTCCTGCACCTGCAGGTGGCGTCGGCGCAGTCGCTGTGGGCGGCGCAGCAGGCGTTCATGGGGCACTCGGTGCGCAAGGTGCCGTTCATCATCGCCATCGCGGGGAGCGTGGCGGTGGGCAAGAGCACCACGTCGCGCATCCTCCAGGCGCTGCTGGCGCGCTGGCCGGATCATCCGCGCGTGGCGCTGGTGACGACGGACGGCTTCCTGCATCCCAACCGGGTGCTGGCCGAGCGGGGCATCATGAACCGCAAGGGCTTCCCGGAGAGCTACGACCGCCGCGCGCTGGTGCGCTTCCTGGCGGAGCTGAAGGCGGGGCGCGAGGAGGTGACGGCGCCGGTGTACTCGCACCTCGTCTACGACATCGTGCCGGAGGAGGCGCAGTCCATCCGGCAGCCGGACATCCTCATCCTGGAGGGGCTCAACGTCCTGCAGACGGGGCCGGTGGAGGGCGGGCGGCTGCCGCACACGTTCCTGTCGGACTTCTTCGACTTCTCCATCTACGTGGACGCGACCGAGACGGACATCCGCCACTGGTACGTGGAGCGCTTCCTGCGCCTGTGGGAGACGGCGTTCCGCGACGAGCGGTCCTTCTTCCGGCGCTTCTCGGAATTGACGCGCGAGCAGGCCATCGCGCGGGCCGCGTCGGTGTGGGCGGAGATCAACGGGCCCAACCTGGCGGAGAACATCGCGCCCACGCGTTCACGGGCGCGGCTCATCCTGGTGAAGGGCAGCGACCACAAGGTCCGCCGCGTGCGGATGCGCAAGCTTTAGCGGAGGGAGGACGAACATGGCGCCACGAATGGGGTCGCTCTGGGACGCGGTGGGGAACACGCCGCTGTTGCGCATTGGCTCGCTCAGCCGTCAGACGGGCTGTGACATCGTCGCCAAGGCGGAGTTCATGAACCCGGGCGGCAGCATCAAGGACCGGGCCGCGAAGGGCATGATCCACCGCGCGGAGGCCACGGGGCAGCTGAAGCCCGGCGGCACGATCGTCGAAGGCACCGCGGGCAACACGGGCATCGGCCTGGGCTTGCTGGGGCGCGAGCGCGGCTACCGGGTGGTGGTGACGATGCCGGACAACCAGGCGCGTGAGAAGTACGAGCTCCTGGAGGCCATGGGCGTGGAGGTGCGGCGGGTGCCGGCGGTGCCGTTCTCCAATCCCTCGCATTTCTTCCACCAGGCGCGGGTGCTGGCCGAGGCGAACGGCTGGGCGTGGATGAACCAGTTCGAGAACACGGCGAACGGCGACTTCCACTACGAGACGACGGGGCCGGAGATCTGGGAGCAGGCGGAAGGCAAGGTGGACGTGCTGGTAGCGGCGGTGGGCAGCGGCGGCACGCTGTCCGGGACGAGCCGCTACCTGAAGGAGAAGAACCCGGCGTTGCGCGTGGTGTTGGTGGATCCGCCGGGGTCGGGGCTCTACTGCCAGGTGCGCACGGGGAAGATGGAGACGGCGGGCAGCTCCATCACGGAAGGCATCGGCATCATGCGGCTGACGGAGAACTTCCGTCAGGCGCGCGTGGATGAAGCGATGCGCCTGGAGGACCAGGACATGCTGGAGATGCTCTACCACCTGGCGCGCGAGGACGCGCTGGTGGTGGGCACCTCCGCGGCCCTCAACGTGCGGGCCGCGTGGGAGGTGGCGCGCAAGCACCAGGGGCAGGGGCTGCGCATCGTCACGTTCCTGTGCGACCACGGCAGCCGCTACGCCTCCAAGGTGTTCAACCCGGAGTTCCTCGCGTCAAAGGGGCTCACGGTGAAGCCGCTGTCGGCGGTGTGAGCCCTACTGGCTGGCGACCACCTTGAGGGTGGGCTCCGCAGGCGCCTCCTCCTTGGCGGTGAGGGACAGCTCCAGGCTCCGGGCCACCAGCGCCTTGAGCGCCCACACCTCGGGAATCGACTGGATGTAGACCCGGCTCACACCGAAGGCCGCGGGGGAGGCTTCGACTTCAAACCCCGCGGCGAGGGTCTTCGCTTCGTCGACGGGAACCCAGGTGGCAAGGCTCTTGCGCTTGCCATTGCCGAAGAATCTCACGAACCACTTCGTGGGCCTCTTGAAGGACACGTTGAAGTAGCTCGCGGTGTCCCGGTAGAGGACGTCCTCGGCCGCGTGGCCGTTCTTGGTGCAGATGTCCCGGATGACGCCGAAGAAGGACAGCTCCTCCTCGGTGGTCTCCACGGTGGGGCGTCCCTTGTCGTCGCCCATGGCGCGGGGCTCCGTGTCGAAGGGCCTGGCGCTGTCGGCTTTCACCACGTTGGG
This sequence comes from Corallococcus exercitus, assembly GCF_003611585.1. GTDB lineage: Bacteria > Myxococcota > Myxococcia > Myxococcales > Myxococcaceae > Corallococcus > Corallococcus exercitus. The sequence continues at coordinate 2,543 of NZ_RAVW01000506.1, forward strand.
GCCTTCCTTGGCGGCGGAGGGTTCCACGCCTTCGTTCAGCCGCTGGATGCGCTCCTTGAGCTTGTCGAGGAAGTCATCGCCCATGACGCGGAGGAGGGTGGGCTCGATGGCCTCCTTCGCGACCTCCGCGAGGCGTTCCATCACGGCGGTCGTCCGCTTCCCCTTGTAAATGTCCTCGGTGAGCCACTTGAGGAAGCCCTCGTGCTCGCCGGGGGATTTCAGGGCGGCGGACAGCTTGTCGATCATCCCCTGGCGGTAGCGGCTGTTCTCCGCGTCGGTGATGAGCGTCGTGGCGTTGAAGGATTCGCGGCTGAACTTGGAGAGGAACTTGGCGACCTTGGCCCAGTCCGACTTCGTGTCCTCCAGGGAGAACGTGAAGAAGGGCTCCGGGTCCATGACGTTGGGGTTCTCCAGGTCGCCGAAGAACAGGTAGTGGCACCCATCCGTGATGATGCCGAAGTGGAGTTCCGGGAGCTGGGAGAGGTAGCGGGCCAGTTGCTGGGCGCGTGACTTGAGGTCCGTGCCCAGGGGTTTGGTCTCGATGACGATGAGGGGCTTCAGTCCGGTCTGGTCGAAGATGGCGAAGTCCATCCGGTCCGGGAGCTTCTTCCCATCGCCCTGGACGAAGTCCGCCGAGTATTCGAGACGCACCTCCCGCGGAAGACCGGGGTCGTAGCCAAGCAACCGGATGAAGGGGACCACCAGGGCCTGCTTGGCGGTCTCTTCGTTGGTGATGAAGTTCTTGGAGTCCTGATAGCGCTTGACCAACTCCAGCAATTGATTCGCGTCCACGGTGGTCCCCCCAGCAACCCGTCGAAGGCGGGCTCCGGGAACAACAATCCTGGCGAGTGTCTTTGTCCATACCTCCTTCGAGTGAGGTGGCGCTTCGGCGGAACGACTGACTGATGCGGATCAGCCTGAAGAAGGAGCCGTTCCGCGCGGTACTTCGCGTGGTTCGTCGCCTCGTTCCGACCGGCTCCCGCAGTGACTCCTGTTGTTCTCGCTCGCCGTGCTTGCCCCCGCTACGTCCTCCTCAACGCGCTCATGACCGGGCTCGCTGCAGGTAGGCTCCATGGCGGCTGGACGATGCATCGCGCCACCGTTCGGCTCCATGGGGATCGCCTCCTCTTCACGAGGGTGGGATGCAGCCCCGCGCACCGTGGTGTCATCGACGGTGGGCGCGAGGCCGTCGAGGCCACGTTCCTCCATGCAGGGACGTGCCTCCAGCGCCTCGTCCTGCGCGGCGACTGACGCGGAAGCTTCGAGGAGGCTCTCCTCGGCGTGGGAGTCCTCGGGGGACACATGCTCCGGAGAGGCAGGGGCGAAGGCGTCCAGCACGCCCTCATCACATGCCTTCAGCAGCGCCGGCAGTTGGTGCGTCAGCGCCTGTACGTCGCGGTCGCCCAGGGCGTGCATCGCGCATATGGCCCACTGGCGCAGCGACTCGCCGCCCATGAGGAGCTGCAGCCGTGCGGCATTGCCCCTCATGGCCCGTTGCAGTGACTGGATGAGGAGCAGGTGCCCGGGACGGGCTGCTGCCTGTGCCGCCAGGCGTAGCAACTCGAATTCCAACTGTGCGCAGCGTGCCCCTGGCTCCCAGTGCGCCGCATCCCAGAGCGCGTAGCAGGTGGACTCCAACTGGCTCACTTGCGCCTCGGAGGCACTCGCGCAGCAGTCGGCCAGGAGTTCCACCAGCACCTGCCGCTTGAGGCTGAAGAAGCCCTCCAACAGCCGCCGGCACTCCTCTGAACGCTCGTCATGCAGCGCCAGGCCCAGGTTCTCCAGTGTCAGCGACTCATCCAGTGCCACCGCGCGCGTCTTGCGTCCGGAGCGTTGCACCACCAGCCCTCGCGCCGCCAGCCGCCGCAGCGCCTCGCGCACGGTGCCCCGGCAGCACCCGAACTCACGCGCCAGCTTCTCTTCCGAGCCGAACTGCCCCCTCGGCAGCATCCCCAGCGAAATCGCGCGCTCGAGTTGCTCCTCTACGTATGCCACGAGCCCCACCCGCACCATCACCGCCACCCTCCTTGCCCCAGCCACGCCCATCCAACCAGACGGGTCTGACATGGACGGGCGGGCACACCGGTTTCGTCGGCTGCCGGAACAGCGCGGCCTGGGGCGTCATGCGGCGCAAACCTGTCCGACTGTCGGACAGGTTCGCGCAAAGCGCGCCCGGCAGACGCCCCTGCCGGTGGCCCCGTGCTCAGGCGGCACGGCGTTCCAGGCGTCGCATCAATCCGTGGCGTTGGCGTAGATTGTGAATAGCAATTCCGCCTTGATTCCCAGCAGCGCGGTCACGGTGTTGATCGGGACAGGAAACAACGCTTCATGCGGCTTGTCTCCGGCCTGGATTCCGATGTTCGTCGTCCGCGCGTCGCAAGCACCCCCAATGCTTGCGCGCGTCCGCTGGGAGGTCCTCCACCAGCTGGGCAATCCATCTCAATCCCTTGTCCAGGGTTCGCGGCGGAGCCCGCTGCTCCAGGGTGGCCTCGGTGCCGGTCAGTCGGAGGACGACCCTGGACGGCTCCATCACTCGAACCAGGTCGCGAACTCCCGGGGTGCCGCGGAGGTCGAGGTCGACGTTGAGGAATCGAGTTTCGGAGGAATTCATGTTGGCTCCAGGGGACTGCACACCCATGGCAGAGCGGGCACTCTTGGCATACGGAAACCCTGAGCGGTCGTTTAGGATGCGCGCCGTCCTCTTCCTTCACGGAGCTTCGATGGTGCGCACCCGGTTCGTAGGTCTCCTGGCGTTGCTGTTCGTCGCGGTCCCTCTTGTGTCGGGGGCTCAGGAGGCCGTAGCTCCGGCGGCGGTGGCCTCCGGCGATGAATCGACGCATCAAGCGCTGCGCGCCATCAAGCAGGACATGGAGGACGCGCTCAACAAGCAGGACCTGGACCGGTTGCTGTCGCACCTGCACCCGGACGTCGTGTTCTCCACCATGAACAACGACGTCCGCGTGGGGAAGGACGCCATCCGCGCTTACTACGCGCAGATGCTGGGCGGCCCGGACAGCGTCGTGAAGAAGGTCACGGCGAAGTTCGACGTGGATGCGCTCACGCGCCTGTATGGCAACTCGGGCGTCGCGTATGGCTCGTCCCTGGACCACTACATCCTGAACGACGGCACGGATCTGGTCGTCAACGGACGGTGGACCTGCACGCTGGTGAAGGAGGGCGACCGGTGGCTCATCGCCGCGTTCCACTACTCCACCAACGTCTTCGACAACCCCCTGCTCACCAAGGTGAAGAACGCCGCCATGGGCTTCGGGGCACTGGTCGCGGTCGCCGCGCTCGCGGCGGGGTTCTTCATCGGACGTCGGGGACGCCGGCCGGCGACAGCTTGAGCGCGAGCCGCATGGGCTGGCGCTGGCCGTAGGTAAGCGAGCGCCACAGCCACTCGGCCGGACCGAAGCGGAAGCGCGACAGCCACCACTGGCTGAACGGGACCTGGAGCACGAACACCACCATCGTCAGCGCCACGCAGCGTGACGGCGGCAGCTTGCCGACGAGCCCCAGCCCCCAGCCGTCGTAGAGGCAGAGGCTCACCACCGTCTGCATCAGGTAGTTGGTCAGCGCCATGCGCCCCACCGGCGCCAGCACGCCCAGCCACCGGCGCCAGCGCTCCTTCTGGAAGAGCAGGGCGAAGGCGGCCACGTAGAACGCGGCGAGGCCCAGGTAGCCCAGCTCCTGGATGGCGGACAGGGTGAACATCCAGTGCGCCTTCGACGGGTCCAGCAGTCCCGCGAGGCGCAGGTGCTGCACCACCACCCC
>NZ_RAVW01000507.1 GCF_003611585.1 Corallococcus exercitus
CTGCTGGGGCTGGGGCGGATGGTGGGGCTGACGGACCCCGCGGGCTACCTGGCGCTGGTGAAGGGCTTCTTCGCCCTCGTGGGCACCGCGACGGCGTGGGCCACGTGGCGGCTCGCCCGCGCGTCCGGGGCCTCCACCCTGGCGGCCTCCGGCGGGGCGGCCCTGTTCGCGCTGGCGTCGGTGCCCCTGTACTTCGCCCCGCGGGCCATGAGCGAGAACGCCTCCGCGCTGCCGGTGGTGCTGGGCCTGGCCCTGGCGCTGCCGGCCTCCGCGTCCCGGCGGGCCCTGGTGACGGGGGCGTCCCTGCTGGGGCTGGCGGTGCTGCTGCGGCTGCAGAACGGCGTCTTCTGCGTGGGCCTGCTGGCGGTGCTCCTGGCGCGGCGCCAGTGGCGGCAGGCGGGCGTGGCGCTGGCGGTGCTGTCCGGGTGGGCGCTGGCCTTTGGCCTGTTGGACAAGCTCACCTGGGGCCGGTGGTTCCACTCGGCCATCGTGTACCTGGACTTCAACCTGGTGCAGGGCAAGGCCGCGATGTTCGGCACGGAGGCCTTCGACTACTACCCGCGCATCCTGCGCACGGCGATGCCGGGGCTGTCCGTGCTGGTGGGCGCGCTGGCCCTGCTGGCGCTGCCCCGGGCATGGGGGTTGTCCTTCCTGACGGCCGTCTTCGTGGTCCTGCACGCGTACCAGCCGCACAAGGAGCTGCGCTTCCTGGTGCCGGCGCTGCCCCTGCTGGCGGCGCTGGCGGGCGTGGGGCTGGATTCGGTGCTGCGCGTGCTTCGCGGCTTCCCCGCGCGGGCCACCGTCGCGGTGGCGGTGGTGGCGGCGGCGCTGCTGTCCGGCGCCAGCGCGGGGGCGCTCACCTTCGGCGAGCTGGGCCAGTACGAGCACGTGCGCCCCCAGGACAGCGCGTGGGACGACCAGGGCCCGGTCAACCGGCTGCTGGAGGCCGCGGGCCGGCGCGACGACGTGTGCGGCCTGAAGGTGGAGACGGTCCACCAGGCGTGGACGGGGGGCTACAGCTACTTCCACCGGAAGGTGCCGCTGTATCCCCACAACGGCCCCGGCCGGGGCTCCAACCGCTTCAGCCACGTCATCACCCTGGAAGGCTACGAGGGCGCGGGCACGGCGGTGGCCCGGGAGGGCCGGCTGGTGCTGGTGAAGCTGCCCATCACGGGCTGCACGCCGGACCCCGGCTATTCGTGGCGACTGCCCTGAGAGGGACAGTTCGGCCCCAGAAGCCCCTTCCTGCCCCACCGGCGGGTTGGTAAAGCCAGGGCCATGCCCGAATCCGACTGCCTCTTCTGCAAGATTCGCGATGGCCTCATCCCGGCGAAGGTCGTCTACCAGGACGAGGACTGCCTGGCCTTCGAGGACATCAACCCCCAGGCCCCCACCCACGTGCTGTTCATCCCGCGCAGGCACATCCCCACGGTGAACGACATCACGGCGGAGGACCGGGAGGTGGTGGGCAGCCTCTACATCGGCGCGGCGAAGCTGGCGCGCGAGCGGGGCTTCGCGGACACGGGCTACCGGGTGGTGATGAACACCCAGCGCGACGCGGGCCAGACGGTGTTCCACATCCACCTGCACCTGCTCGCGGGCCGCCCCCTGCACTGGCCGCCGGGCTAGCCTTCCCTCTCCGGACGCCCCGAGTGCGTGACCCACGCCCGGGCGCCCGGTGCTAGCGTTCCCGGGCGCGTGGCCCACCCTTCTTCCCGGGCGGGCCCGCCCGTCATGTTCAGCGCCCAGTCGTCACCCCAGTCCCGCCGCGCCTACTCCCGCCTCGCCCTGCTGCTGGCCTCCGTGGCCGGCGCGGTCAACGCCGTGGGGTTCGTGGCGCTGGGCGCGCATGCGTCCCACATGTCCGGCAACATGGCCACGCTGGGCGAGTCCCTGGCCCAGGGCCGCTGGGACACGGCGCGGCTGCCCGCGCAGCTGATGGGGCTGTTCGTCGCCGGGGCCTTCTGCGCGACGGGGCTGCTGGATGCCTCGCGGCACCGCACGCGGGGGCGGCACGTGGCCGCGCTGCTGTTGGAGGCGCTCGTGCTGGGCGGCGTGGGCGTGGGCATGGCGTCCATGCCGGGTACGCGAGCGCCGGTGCTGCTCTGGGGCATCGCCTTCGCCATGGGGCTGCAGAACGCGCTCGTGACGCGGGTGTCCGGCGCGGTGGTGCGCACCACGCACGTGACGGGGCTGCTCACGGACATCGGCATCCAGCTGGTGCAGATGCTGGCGTGGGTGCGCGACGGCATCCGGGGGGAAGGCGCTCCGGGGCTGTGGCGCCGCGTGAGGGACCTGCCCTCCGCCGTGCAGTTCGAGCGCACGCGGCTGCACCTGGGGCTGGCGCTGGCGTTCCTCGCGGGCTCCACGCTGGGCCCGTTCCTGTTCCTGCGCCACGGGGCGGTGACGCTGGTGCTGCCGTGCGCGGTGCTGGGCGTGCTGGCCGCGCTGGACGTGCGGATGAACGTCAAGCCCGCGCCGTCCCCCGCCGCGCCGTCCCCCTGACGCGCGCGCCTTCGCGTCAGGGCGCGGAGGGCCGGGCCACCGCGGGCGCGTCGATGACGTTCGGGTCCGCCGCGGCGCGGCCCTGGGCCCTGGGGCGCAGGGCCTGGAGCACGCTGCTGCGCTCGTCCGTCCAGACGTAGGCGGGCTCGCCGCGCAGCGCCAGCCGGCGCACGTGCGCGCGGCCGCCGGTGAAGGTGGCGCCCCAGAAGAACTCCGGCTCCGGGCTCAGCAGCATCCACGAGCTCGACACCGTGTCGCCCTGACTGTCCACCGTGACGAGCGCCGCGGCCAGGCCGGAGGCCCGCGCGTGCGCCAGGCTGATGGGCACCAGGTCCAGGTGCTGGTTGCTGATGTGCAGCGCCAGCACGCCGTGGGGCGCCAGGTGCTGGAGGTAGAGCGCCACCGCCTCGCGCGTCAGCAGGTGCACCGGGATGGCATCCGAGCTGAAGACGTCCAGCGCCAGCACGTCGAACTTCCGCGAGCCCTGCTCCAGCTCCCGCTCCAGTGAGATGCGCGCGTCGCCTTCGACGACCTCCACGCGCGCGGGCGTGTCCGTCAGCGTGCTGAAGAAGCCGCCCCTGCCCCGCGCCAGGTCGATGATGACGGGGTTGATTTCGTAGAAGCGCACGTCGTCCCCGGCCGCCAGGAGCGCGGCGCTGTTGCCCACGCCCAGCCCCAGCATGCCCACGTGCAGGCCGGTGGGCAGTCCCTGGGCCTGGCGCCACCGGCGCTGCTCCGTGAGCGCGAGCCCCAGGCCGCTGTCCGGCGTGTAATACGCGGAAGGGAGGCTGCGGCGCTCCGGGCGGATGTACTGCCAGCCGTGGGTGATGGCGCCGTGGCGCAGGGCGTACTGGTGCTGCTTCGGGTCGTTGGGGGACAGCTCCAGCACGCGCACCACGCCGAAGAAGTTGCGCGCGGCGAAGCGCACGCGCTCCTGGTCCGTAACGACGAGCAGCGGCAGGTGCAGCGCCACGCCCACCAGCAGCGTCCCGCGCAGCAGGCGCTGCGTGCGCGCCACCACCGTCTCCTCCTTCGGCCGGCGCATCAGCCCCACGAAGGCCACCGCGCAGCACGCGGCCAGGGCCAGCGGGTGCTCCCAGTAGGTGTTGAAGAGGGCGGGCGCCACCAGGTTGACGAACACGCCGCCCGCCACGCCGCCCACGGACACCCAGAGGTAGAAGGCGCTCAGGTAGCGCGGGGCCGGGCGGCGCCGGTACAGCTCGCCGTGGCACACCATGGCGCCCGTGAAGAGGGCGGACGCGTGGAAGAGCACCTGCCACCCCAGCCCCAGCGCGGGGCCCTCCTTGTGCGCGTACGTCACCAGCACCACGGAGGCGATGAGCGCCACCGAGTACGGCGTGCGCTCGTAGAGGGACTCGCGCGAGAAGGCCAGGATGAAGGTGACCAGGTACACGGCGAGCGGCATCACCCACAGGAAGGGGCCCGCCGCCACGTCCTGGGAGAGCTTGTTCGTCGTGGCCAGGAGCAGCACCGACGCGCACGTGCTCAGCGCCAGCCACGTCAGCGTGCGCCCCACGCCCGGGCGCGGCGCTTCGATGGGAGCATCGGAGAGAGCCTCGGGGAGAGCCCCGGCGGAGGACTCGAGGGGGCTCGCCGCGGGTGCTCGGCGCAGCAGGTCCCGGGCGCAGGCCAGGACGCAGAGGACGAAGAGGACGAAGCCCGCGGCCCAGCCCCACGCCTGCGCGCTCCGGCCCACCCAGGGCTCCACGAGGAACGGGTAGCCCAACAGCGCCAGCAGCGAACCCGCGTTGGAGAGCGCGTAGAGCACGTACGGCGAGCGCTCCGGCCGCGCGCGGGCGAACCACGACTGGAGCAGCGGGCCGGTGGTGCTGAGCACGAAGAAGGGCAGGCCCAGCGTGGCGGCCAGCATCCGCATCAGCCGGAGCACGGGCAGGTGCTCATCCACCGGGCGCCAGCCATCCCCCGGCGCCAGCGGCGAGCCCGTCCACGAGGCCCGCGCCACGAGCGCGCCCAGCGCCACCACCAGCAGGCCCAGGTGCAGGAAGGCCTGCGAGCGCGGGCGCAGCCGGGAGGCCACCGCGTGCGCGTAGGCGTAGCCCGCCAGCAGCACGGCCTGGAAGAACAGCATGCACGCCGTCCACACCGCGGGCGTGCCGCCGTACCACGGCAGCGCGTAGCGGCCCGCCAGGGGCTGGACGCCAAAGAGCAGGAAGGCGCTGGTGAAGATGGCGAGGGCGTAGCGAACCATGCGACCTCGGGAGCGGGGGAAGACGCACGGCGTAGGAATCCCGCGCTCTCGGTGTTTCCCGCCAGGTCGACAGTCTTGTCAACACGGGCACGTCCCGGAGCCCGGCGGGCGACCAGGCAGGCAGCTGCTGGGGTGGGTGGCCCCGGGAAGCGTCGGCCCTAACTTCCCGGACGGACAGGCGCGGAGGTCCTCGCGCCAGAGGGGGAAACCATGAAGGGCATCAAGCGCGTGATGGGGATGGGACTGCTGGTGGGCGGTGCCTTCGCGGCCTGGGGCTGCAACAGCGAGCAGTCTTCGAGGGGCCCCCAGGGGTTCCAGGACCCCGTGCAGCTCCAGCACCGTTCGCAGCCGGCCCCGGCCGGGGACACGGCTGGCAGCGACCTGGGCCACCCGTCCAACGAGGGGGGCGGCGGCAGGCCCTACAACAGCGACAGCAAGGGCGCGCTGGGTGGCGGCACCTCGGCCCCCAACACAATGGAGGGCGAGGCCGCGAACAACTCCGGCTCGCAGACCGGCGGCAGCGGGGAGCTGGGCACGGGGCTCGCGGAGAGCTACCAGGGCACGGGCGGCTCGGGGCGCGACGCGGGCACCGGGATGATGGATGCGGGCACGATGCGCGACGCGGGCACGATGCGTGACGCGGGCACGGGGATGATGGACGCGGGCACGCGGATGGACGCGGGCACGCGGATGGACGCGGGCACGCGGCGTTAGGCGCGCCCACGTGGGAAGCGCCGTCTCGAGACGCTACTCCTGACGGCGCTGCACTTCCCGGAGCTGGCTGTACAGGCTCCGCACTTCCTTGAGGGTCGGCGTCCTGCTGCCGCCCTCGTTGAAGTCCTCCACGAGCGTGCCGTAGCGCTGGCACTGCAGCCCCATGGCCTCGCAGCCGTGGTTCTTCTCGAGCATCAGGAAGAGCGTCCTCGTCTTCGCCCATTCCCGATCCAGCTCGGTGGTCGCACTGGCCTCCTTGGCGCCGCGAGCCGTGGCGGCGCGCTTGCCCGGGCGTGCCGGGGTCGCCTTCTTCACCTCGGGAGTGGGCGACGCGGGGGCGGCAGCCTCCTCCGTCGGCCCACCCGGGGCGAGCAGGTCGTCCGTAGCCTCCATCGGAGCCCCGGCGGGATCTGCGGCCGGAGCGGTCTCGGTGGGGGCCTGCACGGGCTCGGCGGGCGGCGGCGGGGCTTCAGCCGACGCGACGGCGGGCGCCGCAGCCACTTCCTGGGCGGGCGGCGTGCCCTGGGCCGGAGCGGGCGTGGACGGGCGCACCGGAGAGGTCTCCGTCCGCGTGGGCATCTGCTGCACCGGCGTGGGCGGAGGCGGCGTCGACGTGCGCGACTGCTCCAGGCCCACGGCCACGCGCAGTTCGGGGACGAAGTAGAGCCCCGCGCCCACGATGGACAGCGCCACGACCAGCAGCAGCGCGAACACCAGCCCGGAGCGCAGCGCGCCGCCCTTGCCGACCGGCGCCGGCTCACGCCGCGCGGGACGGGGCGGCTCCGAGGCCTCCTGCCTCACCGGCATCGCCTTGCGCCGGGTCGCGTCGTCGCGCGACGAGCGCGAGGTGGACGACTCGTCCGGATC
>NZ_RAVW01000508.1 GCF_003611585.1 Corallococcus exercitus
GGGGGTGGGCTCGGCCGCGAGCAGCGCGGCCGTGGCCAGGACGAGGGACAGGCTCATAGTTCGTGGACGGGGAAACGGGCGCCCATGTCGGGCCAGTAGAGGGCCTCGCGCTTGCGGACGTCCTGGGGGGCGAGCTTCGCGAGCAGCTCCTGCACCGTCACGCCCAGCACCGGGTGGCGGGCGTCAGGGGCCAGCTCCGTCAGGGGCTCCAGCGCGAAGCGGCGCTTGTGCAGTTCAAGGTGGGGCACCTGGAGGTTCGCGTCCGCGACGACGGAGTGGTCCTCCTCGTCCCAGAGCAGGATGTCCAGGTCGATGGTGCGCGGGCCCCAGCGCTGGGTGCGGCGGCGGCCCAGGTCCTGCTCGATGCGCTGGAGGATGCACAGCAGGCGCTGCGGCGTCAGGTCGCACTCCAGCGCCACCACGGCGTTCAGGAAGCGCGGCTGCGCGGGGCCCACCGGGGCGGTGTCGTAGAGGGAGGAACACCCGAGCACCGACACCGCGTCGATGCAGGACATCGCGGAGAGGGCGGCCACGAGGTGAGACTCGCGATCGCCCTCGTTGGAACCCAGTCCTACATAGACGGTAGCGCTCAAGGCTCCATCTCAACCGGGTTCACCAGGGTTCCGATTCCCTCCAGCTCCACCTCCACCGTGTCCCCCGCCTTGAGCGCACCCACGCCCGAGGGAGTCCCCGTGCTCACCAGGTCACCGGGCAGCAGCGTCATGACGTGGGAGATGAAGGACACCAGGCGGGCGGCGCTGAACACCATGTCGGACGTCCGGCCATCCTGACGCACCTGTCCGTTCACGCGGCACACCACCCGCAGGTCCGCGGGGGACAGGCCCGTCACGGCCCAGGGGCCGGCACACGCGAAGGTGTCGTAGCCCTTGGCGCGGGTGTGCTGGATCTCCTTGCGCTGGATGTCGCGCGCGGTGACGTCGTTGAAGGCGGTGAGCCCCCAGATGGCGCGCGCGGCGGTGGCCTCGTCGGCGTTCTTCAGGCGCTCGCCGATGACGAGCGCCAGCTCCGCCTCGTAGTGCACCTCCTGGCTCGCCTTGGGGATGCGGATGGGCGAGCCCGGGCCGTTGAGCGCGGTGGAGGGCTTGGTGAAGATGAGCGGCTCCGTGGGGATGGGCTTGCCCATCTCCTCCGCGTGCTTGCGGTAGTTCTGGCCGATGCAGACGACCTTCGACGCGTCCGACGGCGTGAGCAGCGTGAGCCCCTGGAGCGAGCGGCGAAGGCCGGTCTCCTTGCCGCCGGCCCACGGCGCGGCGGTGAGCACCACCACCTCGTTGCCGTCGACGCGGCCGTAGCTGGCGCGGCCCTCGACCTGGAAGCGGCAGTAGCGGGCGGTCATGTCTTCCCCTGGAGGCCGAGCACGTCGGCCATGTCATAGAGTCCCGGCGCGCGGCCCGCCACCCAGCGCGCGGCCCTCAACGCCCCTTGCGCGAACTGGTCACGGTTCGTCGCGCGGTGGGTGAGCTCGATGCGCTCGCCCTCGCCAAAGAAGTAAACCGTGTGCTCGCCCACCACGTCCCCGCCGCGCAGCGCCTGCACGCCAATCTCACCGGGCGGCCGGGCCCCCGTCTGCCCCTCGCGAGCGAAGGTGAGGTCGTCCTTCGTGCGGCCCAGCGCCTCCATCAGCACCTCCGCCAGCTTGAGCGCGGTGCCGCTGGGTGCGTCCTTCTTCATGCGGTGGTGCGCCTCCAGCACCTCCACGTCGAACGAAGGGCCCAGCACCCGCGCCAGCTCCGCGGCCATCCGGATGACCAGGTTCACGCCCACGGACATGTTGGGCGCCGCGACGATGGGAATGCGCTTCGCGTGCGCTTCCAGCTGCGCGCGGCCCTCGGGCGTGAAGCCCGTGGTGCCCACCACCAGCGCCACGCCGCGCTCGGCGCAGATGCGCGCGTGCTGGAGAGTGGCCTCCGGGCCGGTGAAGTCCACGACGACGTCCGCCTTCGCGCCGTCCAGCGCGCGGCCCAGGTCGTCCTGCGCCAGCACGTCCAGCGGCGCGCCCAGCCGGGCCACGAGCCCCGCGTCCTGTCCCGACAGCGGGCTGCCCGGGCGCACCGTGGCGCCCACCACCGGGAGGTCGCTGGCGGCCTTCGCCAGGCGCACCAGCGTGCTGCCCATGCGGCCGGTGATGCCGGTGATGACGGTGCGGGTCATGGCGCGTGTCCCTTCTCTCAGCCCTTCAGCAGGCCCAGCCCGGTCAGCTCTTCCTTGAGCTTCGCGGCGTTCGCCTCGCCCATCTGAACGAGCGGCAGCCGCACTTCCGGACCGAACATGCCCATCAGGTGCAGCGCCCACTTCACCGGGATGGGGTTGGACTCCACGAAGAGCAGCCGGTGCAGCGCGTTCATCCGCACCTGGAGGCCGCGCGCCTTCGCGATGTCGTTGCTCCGCGCCGCCGCCACCAGGTCCGCCATCATGCGCGGCGCGACGTTGGAGGACACGGAGATGACGCCCTTGCCGCCGCACGCGATGAAGGGCAGCACCGTGAAGTCGTCGCCGGACAGGAGCGTCAGCCGGTCGCCGCACTTCTCCACCAGGTCCACCGCGCGGATGAGGCTGGCCGTGGCCTCCTTCAGCGCCACGACCTCCGGGATGTCACACAGGCGCAGCGCCGTCTCCGGCAGGAGGTCCACGCCCGTGCGGCCCGGCACGTTGTAGGCGACAAGCGGGAAGCCCGGGTGCGCCTTCGCGATGGCGCGGTAGTGCTCCACCAGGCCCGCCTGCGTGGGCTTGTTGTAGTAGGGCGTGACGATGAGCGCGCCGTCGGCGCCCACCTCGCGCGCGCGGCGCACGGACTCGATGGTCTCGCGCGTGCTGTTGCTGCCCGCGCCCGCTACCACCGGCACCCGGCCCTTCACCTCGTCCACGACGACGGCGATGGCGCGCGCGCGCTCGTCCGCGTCCATGGTGACCGCTTCGCCCGTGGTCCCCATGGGCAGGAGCACGTTCGTGCCGCCCTCGAGCTGATAGCGGACCAGGGCCCGGAAGGCCCCCTCGTCCAGGCTTCCGTTGAGGAACGGAGTGGCCAGCGCCGTCATGGAGCCTTCGAAGGTCTTCATGCCGGCGCTTATACGTTCAGGCCCGCTCGCCGCGCCAGAGGTCCTCGACGCGCTCGCGCTCCCGCACGACACGCCAGGCAGCACCGTCCACCAGCACCTCCGCCGGCCGGGGCCGCGAGTTGTAGGTGGAAGCCATGCTCATCCCGTAAGCCCCGGCGCTCATGAAGGCATACAGGTCGTCCTGGCGGGGCAGCACCAGGGGGCGTGCCCGCGCGAGCACGTCGGTGGATTCACACACCGGCCCCACCACGTCCACCTCCACGTCCCGGCCGCGGCGCTTCACGACCGGCTGGATTTCGTGGTGCGCCTCGTAGAGCGCCGGGCGCAGCAGGTCATTCATGCCCGCATCCACCACCACGAAGGTGCGCGCCTCGGTGGGCTTCCTGTACAGCACGCGCGTGAGCAGCACGCCCGCGTTGCCCACGAGCGCTCGCCCCGGCTCCAGCAGCAGCGTGGCGCCGGTGCCCTCCGTCGCGTCCAGCACCGTGCGCGCGTACTGCTGGGGGCTGGGCGGCGTCTCGTCCGAATAGGTGATGCCCAGGCCGCCGCCCACGTCCAGGTACTCCAGCGCGTGGCCCTGCGTGTTGAGCGTGGAGTAGAGGTCCGCCACCTTGGTGATGGCGGCCTTCATGGGGGCGGTGCGCGTGAGCTGCGAGCCGATGTGGCAGTCCAGCCCCAGCGCCTTGAGCCCCTTCAGCTTCTTCGCCTTCGCGTAGAGGGCGACCGCCTCCTCGAAGGGCACGCCGAACTTGGACGTCTTCAGGCCGGTGGAGATGTAGCGGTGCGTGCGCGCGTCCACGTCCGGGTTCACGCGCAACGCGAACGGCGCGCGCTTGCCCAGCCGGCGGCCCACGGCGTCCAGCGCCTCCAGCTCCTCCGCGCTCTCCACGTTGAAGAGCAGGAGGCCCTGGGACAGCGCCTGGGCCATCTCGTCCGGCGTCTTGCCCACGCCCGCGAACACCGTCTTGCCCGGCTCGCCGCCGGCCTGCTTCACGCGCGCCAGCTCGCCGCCGGACACGATGTCGAAGCCGCTGCCCAGCCCCGCGAAGAGGCGCAGGATGGCCAGGTTGGAGTTGGCCTTCACCGAGTAGCAGATGAGGTGCTTCTGGCCCTGGAACGCGTCCGTCACCTCGCGGAAGCGCTCCGCGAGGGCGGCGGTGGCGTAGACGTAGGTGGGCGTGCCCACCGCGTCCGCGATGGCGGACAGGGGCACCCCTTCCGCGTGCAGCACGCCCTTCTTGTAGTTGAAGGCGCTCACTCGGGCAGCCCGGCGTCCGTGGAGGACGGAGGCACCGTGGGGCCCGAGGGCTCCACGGGTCCGCGCGGCGGCTCCTGCGCGGGCACCGTCTCCGGCGTGGGCGCGGGCAGCGGCGCCGGACGGGGCGCGTGGGGGCTGCCCTTGATGCCGCATGCCACCAGCGCGAGCGTCAGGCTGGTGGCGGCGCACAGCCGGATGAGCGAGGAGCGCATGGGCTAGAACCGGATGGCCAGCGTGCCGCGGATGGCGTGCGCGGTGCTCAGCTCCTGGCCCGGCAGGCCCGTGTCCTTCAGGCCGTCCAGGGGGAAGAGGATGCCGTAGTCGATGCCCGCCACGAAGCCGTCTTCCGTGATGTAGCGCGCGCCGATGTCCGCCTCCAGGCCCAGCGCCTTGCTGGTGTAGGACGGCGTGGACTCCGCGTAGAACGCCTGCGAGTAGATGACGCTGCCGAAGACGTCGAAGCCCTCCGCGATGGAGTACTTGAGGCCCGGCTTCACGTAGAACGCGTCCGTGACGCCATTGAGGATGGACCGCCACAGGATGAGGTCCACGCGGTAGTCGCGGTTGAAGCGGAAGTTGCGGATGGCGTTGTCGCTGCAGCCGCCGTTGTCGCAGCTGTACTGACGGCCCTCCACGTCGCCCGGCGCGGTGTTGCCGTCGGAGCCCGTGCCCTGGCGGCCCGGGTAGTTGCCGAAGCCCGGCGCCTTGTCACCGGAGGCGAAGCCCACCTCCACGCCCAGGTGCAGCTTCTCCGGGATGACGTGGAACTCCGTCTGGAGCACGCCACCGAACTGCGCCACGCGCAGCGACTGGGTGGTGGGGTCGTTGGCCGTGAGCGCGCGCCCGTCGATGTTGCCCAGCTGCGCGGCGAACTCCGCCTCGACGCGGAAGCTCTTCTCCGCGTACTTGAACCACAGGTCCGGGATGTAGAGCGTGCCGCCGCGCGGGACGAACGCCGGCGCGGTGGTGTTGACGGGGATGGAGGGGTTGGCGTCGTCGAACGCCACGCCCGTCTCCGTCGTGGTCGCGTAGCGCTGCGTGCGGTACGTGAAGTACAGGCCGTAGTTGAGGACGCCCTGGTTGTTTTCCAGCTTGGCCTTCTGCTGCTGGTCGGTGTCGCGCCGCGCGATGGCCAGCACCAGGCTGTGCGCGTCGTCGGACTGGGTGAGGTCCACCGGCTCGCCCAGGGCGTTGGCCTTCTCCGTGGAGAGCCCCTCGGAGTTGAAGTCCAGCATGGGCGTCACGTACCAGCCGGCGAACGGCTCGGTGACGAACTGGATGCGGTCCACCGTGTCGCCGTAGTCGCAGTCCAGGCAGTTGCCGTCGTTGCGCAGCATGCCCAGACCCCAGTGGCTGCCCATGCGGCCGAAGCGCAGGATGCCCACCGGCGTCGTCACCTCACCGTACGCGCGGCGGACATGGACGGTGTCCTTGAACGCGCTGACGGCGGAGTTGGACGGGGACTGGTTCTCCGAGAAGAGCGTGAAGTTGTTGCGCCCGTCCCCGCTGTAGGCGCTGTCCGGGTTGGAGCCCAGGAGGATGTTGTCCAGCGCGTCCACCTGCGCCTTGATGCGCACGTCCTCGGAGACGTTGAAGGACGGATCCAGGCGGAAGCGCATGTTGGCGCCGGCCTGGGTCTGATCGGTGGCGGAGCGCGGCGAGCGCGTCCACAGCTGGCGGCCCAGGGGCGTGCCGGAGGGCAGCGCGGGCTTGCCCAGGTCGAACTTGTAGAAGAGCGTGGGGCGCACGCGCAGGTAGCCGTCGAGCGTGAACAGCTCCAGCTTGCGCTTCTCCTCCGTCCACTCCTCCTGCCAGTCGTTGTTGGCCACGGCCTGGGTGGCCGTCTGGGCGCGGATGTCCTCGCGCAGCTCCTGACGCGTGGCCTCCAGGCGCTGCTCCAGCTCCTCGCGGCTGACGGAACCTTCGCTGGGGGTGGGGGCGGTGG
>NZ_RAVW01000509.1 GCF_003611585.1 Corallococcus exercitus
ACCCCGGCTCGCGCCAGGCCCCGCACCGCCGCCGCACCCGCTGACGATACGGAAGCCGACCTCCCCGCCCCACCCGACACCGCCACCGAAGCGGCCGCGCCCCAGGGCTTCCTCACCCTGGTCACCGAACCCTCCGCCCGCGTGTCCCTGGGCGGCCGCTCCCTGGGCGAGACCCCCCTCACCAAGGTCGCCCTCCCGGTGGGCAGGCACACCCTGAAGCTCATGGATGGCACCGGCCGGCCCCTGAAGCTCCTCGTGGAGATCAAACCCGACGACACCACCTCCGTCCGGGTCCCCCTGGAGCTGCTGGCCAATCCCTGAACCCGTCCGACTGTCGGACAGGTTTCGCCTCAGCCACGCAATCGCTCTACGGCGTCCTCCGTACCCGAGGCATTCCGCCCGGACGTGCTTCCACGTCCTCGCGCTTTGCCCGGAGCCGACCATGAGGGTTTCCTCGCTGTCCCTGCTCGCCGCCTGCTGCTTCGCCACCACCGCCTGCACCGCTCACGCGGAGGACGCAGCGAAGCCCTCCCAGGGCTCCGGTGAGACGCGCCAGGTGGAGGACTTCCACGGCGTCTCCGTGGGCCACGGCATGCAGGCGGAGGTGAAGGTGGGCCCCAAGTCCGTCCGCCTGGAGGGCTCCTCGGAGAACCTCTCCCGCATCCAGCTGGAGGTGGAGGACGGCATCCTCACCACGCGCGTGGAGCGCAAGGGCTGGAGCGGCCTCAACGGCCGGGTGAAGATCATCGTGTCCTCGCCCCGCATCGACCACGTGGAGGTCAGCGGCGGCGGCCACATGAACGCCGACGTCACCGCGTCCGACGAATTCGACGCCGAGGCCAGCGGCGGCGCGGTGCTCACCGTGCGCGGCGTGGACGCCAAGAAGGTGGAGGCCGAGGCCAGCGGCGGCGCGGAGATCACCATGACCGGCCGCGCGCGGTCGCTGGATGCCGAGGTCAGCGGCGGCTCGCAGCTCCACGCCCAGCAGCTCCAGGGCGTCACCACCCTGGACGTGGACGCCAGCGGCGGCGCCATCGTGGAGGCCAACGCCTCCGACAGCGTCACCGGCGAGGCCTCCGGCGGCAGCATCGTCCGCCTGTCGAAGCGGCCCCAGAAGGCCGACCTGGACGTCAGCGGCGGCTCGCGCCTGGACACGTCGAACTAGCCGCCGCGCGCCGGGAAGAGGTTACCCGGGCCCCGGGAGTGACCCGGGGCCCGGACAGGCCCCCCATGAAGCACCAGAGCCGCCGCACACCGGACCTCCAAGGTCATCCGGGCGACCGTGCTCCTTCCACGTGGATGCCGACCGCACGGGTGTGCTGCCGGACAGGCGCGTGGGCCCCATGGAACGCGCTCGAGTGACCGAACGCTTCGCAGTCCCCAAGATATTGGAAGTCCGTCCCAATCCCAAACACCGTCGGTGTCTTTCGCCACCGGACTCCCAGGGGATCCTGCGTCATGCGGCGCCTGCCGTCCCAGACAGGCCGTAGGGGCGGACGCACCGCGCTCACACGGTGCGTCGTTGGAACGCAGCAGGTCGGGTCCATCCAGCGTTGATGGAAAACTCCGTACGAATGGGACTCCGGGAGCAACCGGTCAGCGGGCCGGGGGGAAGCGGTCCGCGTTCTGACGCTCCACCATCCAGCCGGGGTACTCGGCGGGCAGCTTGGAGACGGCGTCCAGCTTCGAGAGCTGCTCGGGGCTGAGGCGCAGCTCGGTCGCGGCCAGGTTGTCGTCCAGCTGGGCCTGCGTCTTGGCGCCCAGGATGACGGTGGTGACGTGCGGCTGGTGCAGCAGCCAGGCGAGCGCCACGCGCGCCACGGTGGTGTCCGTCTCCTTCGCGACGGCGTCCATCACGTCGATGGCGTTGTACGCGCGCTCGCGGTCCACGGGCGGGAAGTCGAAGGTGGTGCGGCGGGCACCCTCGGGCCCTTCGGCGCCGCGGCGGTACTTGCCGGACAGGAAGCCACCCGCGAGCGGGCTCCACACCATCAGGCCCACCTGCTGGTCCTTCATCAGCGGCACCAGCTCACGCTCCAGGTCGCGGCCGGCGATGGAGTAGTACGCCTGCAGCGATTCGAAGCGGGACAGGCCCCGGTGGTCGCTCAGGCCCAGCGCCTTCATCAGCTGCCACGCGGCCAGGTTGGACGCGCCCAGGTAGCGCACCTTGCCCTCGCGCACGAGGTCATCCAGCGCGCGCAGCGTCTCATCCAGCGGCGTGGCCGCGTCGTAGCCGTGGATCTGCAAGAGGTCGATGTGGTCCGTGCCCAGGCGCTTCAGGCTGGCGTGCACGGAGTCGAAGATGTGGTAGCGCGACAGGCCCACCTCGTTCTGGCCCGGGCCCATGCGACCGCGCACCTTGGTGGCCAGCACCACCTGCGACCGCTTCGCCGCGAGCGCCTTGCCGAGCAGCTCTTCCGACTGCCCGTACGAATACACGTTCGCGGTGTCGAAGAAGTTGATGCCCGCGTCCAGGCACCTGCCCACCAGCGCGTCGGCCTCCGCCTGGCCCTGCTGCCCGATGTTCTTCCAGTAGCCCTCGCCACCGAAGGTCATGGCGCCGAAACACAGTTCAGAGACAAACAGGCCGGTGCGGCCCAGCGGACGGTAGTGCATGTGCGTGTCACCTTGGGTGGAAGTGAAGGCGGCCCCTCTTAACGTCCGGTCCACGGCCCCGCATCAGGAAGGCACGCGATGACGGACGCGCGCCGCTTCGTGGGCTGGGACCTGACGGACCCGTTCGCCCGCGCTCCCCGCCCCGTGGACGAAGCCGTCGTGGACGGGGACGGCCGCGTGCGCTTCTCCCAGCGCGTCTGGCCTGAGCCACGGACGGGTCACGGACTGGACCCGGAGGCGCTCGCGGAGGCCTTCGCCCTCCAGCCCGGCGACGTGGTGGTGGTGGACGGGCCGCAGGCGCTGGCGAACCCCGGTGAGCGGGTGCGGGACGCGGAGCGGAAGCTGCGAGCTCCAGGCCGCACGCCGGACGTGCTGCCCCTGCCTGGAGCACCCTTCGCGGGCTTCGTGCGCGGCAGCGTGCTGCTGTTCGCCGCGCTGCGGGCCCACGCGCGGGTGCCGCTGCTGGACCTGGACACGCCGGCGCTGTCCCAGGCGCGACTCTTCGAGGCCTTCCCCGGCGCCACCTGGCGCGCGCTGGCTGTGGAGAAGTTGGGGGCAAAGGCCTCGCCCGAAGGACGCGCCCGGAGGCAGGCCCTGCTGGAGTCCGCCGGCCTGCGCTTCCTGGACGCGGGGACGTGCACGCATGACCAGTTGGACGCCGCGCTCTGCGCCTGGCTGGGCTGGCGCACGCGCACCCGGCCCGGGGACGTCACCGCGGTGGGCCTGCCCCTCACGCAGGACGCGGACGGGACACTGCGCGAGGGGCGCATCCTGGACCTGGACCGTGGCGTTCAAGCCGCGCCGCGCCAGCGTTGACCACCCGTGGACACTAAACTGCTCTTGCTTATTTTACTGTTTAAGCTGTTTTAATCCCTCTCAACTCCAACCGGAGAGGGACAACACATGCGTAAAACATCGTGGAAGGCCGTGACGATGGTGGTGGGGCTCGCGGGCGCGCCGGTGCTGGCGGAGGACGCGACCGCCCATCTGCCGTACGGCGTGCCGGTGCCGGAGGGGCAGGAGCTGACGGCGGAGCCGGAGCCCTTCAACGAGTCGGTGCACGGCCGGGCGCTTCCCAACACCCAGCCGCAGGCGAACGAGGTGCTGAAGGGCGCGGCGGCGCGGCTGCCGGAGCGCTCCAGCCGGCCCCGTCCGCGCGACCCCATCCCGGACATCTTCCCGGGCTCCGGGGACCGGGGCTTCTGGGTGAACCAGGGCCAGGGCATCTTCGCGGCCAACGACGCGCAGACGGACCTGGTCATCCCGGACAACGCCATCGGGACGACCATCTATGCGCCCACGCACATGCCGGCGGGCAACGTGTGCGTGGAGACGGTGACGGCGCACTGGCGCTACTCGGGCATGGCGACGACGGCGCACGCGCACGGCTTCTGGGACCACTGCGGCGTCGACGGTGCCACGGGCTGGCAGACCTTCGAGGGCATGGATGCGACGTGGAAGGGCAAGTACGTGCGCAGCTACGACGGCGAGGAGCGCTACTTCACGGAGGTCTACAAGGACGGCAGCGGCTGCGCGCACGGCCTGCTCTACAACTTCACGCAAGGGCTCTGGGAGGAGAAGCTGACGCCCATCTGCGGCAACTCCAGCTTCGCCACCGGCTGGACGATGTGGGAGTCGCACTACCTGATGGACGTGGCGCAGCGCTGCCCCGCGTTCCCGCGCGTGCGGGCCTCCGGCATCCAGATCCTCAACGCGGGCGCGTGGCCCGCGCTCACCACCAGCAACAGCAGCCAGCTGGGGCCCTACGGCCTGTGCTGGACCAACGGCACGTACAACTTCTCGGTCTCCGTGCCCAACAGCGACTGGACCGCGCTGACGCCGTGATGCGCGTCGCGGGGACTCAGCGCCCGCGCACCGGGTCCTCGTGATGGTCGTGCCCTGGCCCGCCGAAGGTTCCGGGCCAGGGTTCCTCCGCGGGCTTCAGGCCGGGGATGGGGAAGCGCCGGAAGCGCGCCTGGCTGTAGGCGTACGGCGGATCGCACTCGCCGCACGTCGTCGCCCCGTCCATCATCACCACGCTGTCCGGCCCCAGCTCCAGGAACTGCGCGGGCGTCGCCGCGTTCGACACGGGGCACTGGAACACCTCGCTGCCGTCCTTCGCGCTCACCGCGAACAGCACCGGCCCCTTTGCATCCAGGCCCGTGCCCAGCACCACCGTCTCCGGCGGCTGCCCGGGCCACGACGTCCAGCTCGCCAGCCGCACCTCCGGCGCCACCGGCCCCGGCCACCCCTGGAACGCATGCGTCCAGGACGGCGTGAGGTTCGGCAGCGCGTAGCCCTCCAGCGTCCAGCCTCCCGCCGTGGCGTCCTCGGACGGTGAGGGAATCACGTGCGCGGACGTCGCCAGCGCGCGGCCCAGCCCCCGGGGGAAGGTCTGTGAACCCACCGGCTGCCCGTCCTGCGTGCTCAGCGCCTGCGTGGAGCGCTCGTTGAGCAAGAGCCCGTTCACGATGGCCAGCTCGCCCGCGGCGAAGGCCTCCGTCTTGCGCCAGCGCGGCACCCCGTCCTGCGAGAACGCCATCAAGAGCGTGGGCGCCCCCGGATACAGCGGCGCCCCCACGTTCTGCGTCTGCCCGAACGCCAGGTACAAATCCCCCGCCGCGTCGGACGCCACGCCGTACGGGTGCGGGTGGTTGCATTCGGAGAGCAGCGGATCCTGCAAGGCCTGCGCGGACACCATCCCGCCAAAGGCATCCAGCACCACCAGGAAGTACCGCCGGCACAGCGTGTCGCGCGCCGTGCCTGTCGGGTACGCCTCGAAGAGGGCCGCCAGCCGGTCCGGCTGCATCACCCCCAGCCGCGCCATGAACACCGTCGTCAGCCCCTGCGTGAAGTCCGGCCGCGCCGCCGCCAGGTCGAACGTCCACCGGGGCGCGCCCGTCACCCGGTCCAGCAGCGACACCTGCCCGGAGCCCGGCAGGTCCATGCACAACAGCCGGTCGTTCCACAGCATGCACCGGCGCCCGGCCACGCTCGCGCGCACCGGCACCGGGCCCGCCGCGTCCAGCAGCGCCGGCACGAAGAAGCCCACCAGCGTCACGTCCCCCGTGGGCCCCACCAGCAGGTCGTGCAGCGCCTCGCCGTTGGAGGCCGCGTCGTAGGTCCAGTCCGGCACCACCGCCGTCGCGGCGGGGCGCTCGCACACGGAGCCCTTGCACTTCCCCGGTCCCTGGCACGGGCTGGCCGGCGCGCACGCGAAGTTGTCCGGCGGGTCGCGGCGCTGGCACGTCCCGTCCAGGCACACGTCCGCCGCGTCACAGCCGCGCTCGGGGCCACAGAACGTCCCGTCCGGCGCCTTCGCCAGCGTGCACCCCACCTTCGGGTCGCACGCGCCCACCTGGCACTTCCCGTCCCCCGGACACGGCGGCGCCGGCACCGCCGTGCAGCCATCCAGCGGGTTGCACACGTCCGTGGTGCACGCGTTGCCGTCGTCGCAGACGCGCTCCGTGCCCTTGCACCGCCCCGCCGTGCACGTGGCGTCCTGGATGCACGCGTTGCCCGGGTCGCACGCCGTGCCGTCCGGCTCCTCGGCGTCCACGCACGCTTCCGTCGTCACGTCGAAGGTGGAGGTGTGGCAGGCCACCGGCGTGGGGCAGTCCGGGAACGGGTTCGCCTCCCCGCGCAGCTCCACCCGCACC
>NZ_RAVW01000050.1 GCF_003611585.1 Corallococcus exercitus
GCCGGCGGGTGGGTCGCATCGTGGAGGTGGAGGCCTACCTGGGTGAGCACGACCTGGCCTGTCACTCGTCCAAGGGGCGCACGCCCCGCACCGAGGTGATGTTCGGGCCGGCGGGGCGCTCGTACGTCTACCTCATCTACGGGATGCACCACTGCTTCAACGTGGTGACGGACGCGCCCGGGGTGGCGGCGGCGGTGCTGGTGCGAGGGGTGGAGCCGGTGGAAGGCATCCCGCCCGGCGAGCGGACGGACGGGCCCGGGCGGCTGTGCCGGGTGCTGGGGCTGAACCTGAACCACAACGACCTGCCGCTGGACTCGGACGGGCTGCACCTGCTGCCCGGGACGCCGGTGCCGGACGCACAGGTGGAGCGGGGGCCGCGCATCGGCGTGGAGTACGCCGGGGCGTGGGCCGCTGAACCCTTCCGGCTGTGGGACCGGGACAGTGGACACGTCAGCCGCTTCGTGTCCCGGCGGCCTCGCCGTCGTCCTTGACGCGGAACCTTCTGGCTGGTTGGGTGGAAGACGCCATGTCCCAAGAGGCTTCCCAGGAAGAAGACCGGCAGGAAGAAGACCGGCGGCTCCTGGCACGGGCCCAGGACGGTGACGTGTCCGCCTTCGAGGCCCTGGTGGGCCTGCACCAGGACCGGGTGTACGGCCTGGCGCTGCGGATGACGCGTTCGGAAGCGGACGCGGCGGAAATCACCCAGGACACCTTCCTTTCCGCCTACCAGCACCTGAAGGACTTCCGGGGCGAGGCGGCCTTCGGGTCCTGGGTGCACCGCATCGCGGCGAACCACGCCCTCATGCGCCTGCGCCACCGCCGGGTGGCCCAGGCGGCGGAGTCGGAGCTCCAGGCACCGGAATTCACGGAGCGGGGCACCCTGGCGGACTACCCCGTCACGGACTGGAGCCGGGACGCGGAGGAGAAGGCGCTGGACGCGGAGCTGGGGCAGGCAATCCAGCAGGCGGCCGACCGGTTGCCGGAGGGCTACCGGGAAGTCTTCCTCTTGAAAGACGTGGACGGCCTCAGCTACGAACAGATCGCGGAAGTGACAGGGGACTCCATCCCCGCCATCAAGAGCCGCCTGCACCGGGCGCGGCTCGCGCTGCGAGAAGCCATCGACCTGTTCTACAACCGGGACAATCGCGGGGTGTGAAACCCCCAGGGCGTCTCGGCATCTTCGAACTGGAACGAGGGGAGCCGCAGTCAGCCGAGGTTCGGATGTATACCTGCAAAGATTCCATCAACCTCCTGCTGGAGTTCCTCGAAGGCGAGATGCCCGAGGAGGAGGCGCGGCACCTGCAGGAGCACCTGTCGGGCTGTAAGCCCTGCGAGGAATTCCTCAGCACCTATCGGGCCACTCCCGGCCTCTGCAAGCGCGCCATGGCGCTGAAGATGCCCCGGGAGGTGTCGGCGAAGCTGACCGAGTTCCTGCGCTCGAAGATCAAGTCCTGCTCGTGAACCTGAAACAACTGTCGCTGCCGGAGTTGGAAGCGGCGCTCGCGCCGGCCCAGCCGTCCGCGACCGCGGTCCGCAAGGTGTTCGCGGGCGTCTTCGCCCACGCCCGTCCCACGGTGGATGCCATCGCGCTGGCGCCCCAGGTGCCGCGCCGGGTCGCGGATCTGCTCCGCGCCCAGGCGGAGCTGCCGTCCCTCAAGATTGTCGAGCGGCGGCAGGCCGAAGACGGCTTCGTGAAGTACCTCTTCGAGTCGCCGCTGGGCGGCCGCATCGAGGCGGTGCGCATCCCCATCTTCGAGGAGAAGTACGTCGTCTGCGTGTCCAGCCAGGTGGGCTGCGCGCTGGCGTGCGACTTCTGCATGACGGGCAAGCTGGGCTTCCAGCGCAACCTCCAGACCTGGGAGATTCTGGACCAGGTGATGCAGGTGCGCGCGGAGGCGGACCGGCGCGTGGGCGGCGTCGTGTTCATGGGGATGGGCGAGCCACTGCTCAACTACAAGGAGACCGTCCGCGCGGCGCAGATCCTCTCGCACCCGGCGGGGTTCTCCATCTCCGGCACGGCCATCACGTTCTCCACCGCGGGGCACGTCCCGGCGATTCGCCGCTACACCCGCGAGGGGCATCCGTTCCGGCTGGCGTTCAGCGTGACGAGCGCCATCCCGGAGAAGCGCGCGAAGGTGCTCCCCATCGAGAAGACGCACCCGCTGCCGGAGCTGATCCAAGCCATCCGCGAGTACAGCGAGGCGCGGCGCGAGCGGGCGATGATCGCCTACGTGGCCATCCAGGGCTTCAACCTGGGGCGTGAGGACGCGGAGGCGCTGAAGGCGGCGTTCGAGGGCATCCCCATCAAGGTGGACCTCATCGACGTGACGGATCCAACGGGCAAGTACCTGCCGCCCACGGCGGAGGAGTTGAGCGCGTTCCGCGACCACCTCCAGATCCTCAAGGCGCCCATCGCGCGGCGCTATTCGGGCGGCAAGGAGATTGGCGCCGCGTGCGGCACGCTGGCGGCCAGCCAGTACGGCGGCACCGTGCTGCCGACGCCGGCCGTGGCGCCCCGCCAGCCCTGACGTGTCGGATCCGCCGGCCTGGGCTTCGTGCCCGGCGGCGCTCGCGGCTTCTCGATTCGACGGCAAGAACCGGAGCGCGGGGCATGGCCTCGCGGCGCTACGAGGACCGTGCGCCGCGGCGATGGCCCCGCGGGCGCGACCTCATGAGCGGGCCAGTGTCCGGGAGAACCGTCGGATGACGCATCGATTGGAAGGGAAGGTCGCCCTGGTGACGGGGGCGGGTTCAGGGATTGGCCGTGCGACGGCGCTGGCGTTGGCCCGGGAGGGCGCGCGGGTGGTGGCGGCCGGCAGGCGCATCGCGCCGCTCGAGGAGACGGCGCGCCTGGCCGCGGAGAGGGGAGGGCAGGTGGTGGCCCACGCCGCGGACGTCACAAGGGAGGGCGACGTGGAGGCCCTGGTCCACTTCACGCTGGAGACGTTCGGGCGGCTCGACGTCGGCGTCAACGCGGCCGGGGGCACGTTCGGCGGCGGGCCGACCCACACGCTGGACACGGCCTGCTTCCGGGAGTGGATCGACGGGTATCTGGTGAGCGCGTTCCTGTCGACGAAGCACCAGGTGGGCGCGATGTTGAAGTCGGGCGGAGGGAGCGTCATCAACGTCGGGACCTTCGTCGGGTACACGAAGGCGATGCCCGGGACCTCCGGGTACGCGGCGGCGAAGACGGGGCTCATCGGGCTCACGCGCACCGTCGCGGCCGAGTACGCCCCGCAGGGCATCCGCGCGAACGTGCTCGTCTCCGGCGGCGCGGACACGCCCATGTTCCGCGGCTGGAACGCCTCCGAGGAACAGCGCTCCGCCGCCGCGCGGCTGCATGCGCTCCAGCGCGTCGCGAATCCAGAGGAGATCGCGAACGCGGCCGTCTTCCTCGCGAGCGGAGAGGCCTCCTTCGTCACCGGAAGCGTCTTCACGGTCGACGGAGGGCTCTCGCTGGTCTGAAGGCGCGGGCGGGCCGGGGGCGGCCCCGGCCCGCGCGTGTTCAGCTTCGCGGGTCGTGGGGGCCCGGGTCCCGCCGGGCGGAGCCGCGACTTCGAGCCTCGAGAGGGGAACTTCGCGCGTCCGAGGCCGGCATCCCGGCCCTGTTCACCGCAGCGCGGACGGTGCGGTTCCTGGGTTCCGTCGGGCGGGGAGACGACTTAAGTCTCGCGCGAGGAGCTTCCGGGCCTGGAGGGCACCGCGCGGATGTGGATCGAGCACGTCGACAAGCTGATCGGAATGCTGGGGCCGTTCGGGTTCCTGGTGCTCGGCGTGGCGGCGATGCTGGAGTACGTGGTGCCGCCGTTCCCCGGGGACACCATCGTGCTCATGGGCGGCATCTACGCCGTGCGCGGGGTGAAGCCCTGGTGGCTGGTGCTCGCGGTGGTGACGGCGGGCAGCGTGGTGGGCGCGTTCATCAACTACGCGGTGGGCCAGTGGCTGGCGAAGCGCTTCGAGGCGAATCCGAATCGCTCCTTCTTCGGGCTCACGCACGCACGGCTGGAGCAGGTGCAGACGCGGATGCGGCACGCGGGGCCGTGGCTCCTGCTGGTGAACCGCTTCCTGCCGGGCATCCGGGGCGTCATCTTCATCGCGGCGGGAGCGGCGCGCGTGCCGCGCTTCAACGCGCTGGTGCTGGGCGCGGTGTCCGCGCTGGCGCACAGCGGGCTCATCCTGGCGCTGGGCATGGCGGTGGGCGGCAACCTGGAGCGGCTGACGGTGCTGGTGTCGCGCTACCAGTACGCGGTCATCGGGCTGTTCGTGGTGGCGGCGCTGGCCTTGGGCGTGCGGGCGTTGACGCGGCGGCGTGAGTCGGCCGTGGAACCGTAGCGGGCCCGTCCGGGCAGGAAAATGTGCGGGGACGGCCTGCCGGGGCGGTGCGCACGTTGCGCGGGCCCGGGGTGGCGCGGTTGAGTCGGGGCATGTTCCGCGCCCGTGCTCGCTGGTGGCTGCTCGTGTTGCTCGTCCTGGTGGGAGGGTGCCGCTGTGGCGACGAGCCCGCCGTGGGCGGTGCGACCGCCAGCTTCCGGCCACAGGAAGAGGTCGTGGACTTCGGCCGGGTGCTGGAGGGCACCCAGGTGCGCCGCTCGCTGACGCTGGTGGCCACCGGCCGCGCGGGCGTCACGGTGGAGGCGGTGACGGACGCGCCCTTCTTCGTCGTCGTGTCCCAGATTGTCGTCGAGGGCAGCGGCACGGGCACGGTGGACATCCTGTTCTCCGCGGGCAACACGCCGGTGGAGGGCGAGCTGGTGCTCACGGCGGGGCGCACCACCGCGAAGGTGAAGCTCATCGGCGTGGGCGTGCGTCCGCGGCCGTGCGTGCCGACAGGCGAGTGCCGCGACTCGCGCTTCGACCTGGAGTCCGGCCAGTGCATCGAGTCTCCACAGGCCGACGGCGCGTCGTGCATCCCGGGCAGCCGCTGCCAGGAGAACGGCCGCTGTCAGGCGGGCGTCTGCGTGGGGCAGCCGCGCACGTGCAATGACGACAACCCGTGCACGGTGGACAGCTGTTCTCCGACGCAGGGCTGCGTGACGGAGAGCGTGGCGTGCCCGGTGTCGACCCACCCGTGCAAGGTGGGCGTGTGCGACCGCAACGCGGGCTGCCAGGAGGTGGACGTGGCGGACTTCAGCCCCTGCGGCGCGGTGAGCTGCAAGGCGGCGCAGGTCTGCCTCAGCGGCACGTGCCGGACCGTGAAGCCGCCGGACGGCTTCGTCTGCGCGCCGGCCACGCCCTGCCAGGACGAGGGCAAGTGCAGCGCGGGCGAGTGCATGCGCCCGGACGCGGGAGACCTGGTGCCTGTCTTCAGCGCGGAGCTGGCCGGAGCGCCCGTCGCGGAGGACGGAGGTCCGGTGCTGCTGGTGGACGACGGGACGGTCTACGCGTCGGTGTGCGGAGAGGACGCGGGCTGCTGGCTCGCCGCGTACACGGAGAGCGGGCTGCTGCGCTACGCGTCGCCCTATGAGGACGGGGGCGCGAGGACGTTGCTCGCGGCGTCGGACGCGGGAGTGGTGGTGCTCGCGCCGGAGGCCCTGGAGGCGTACGCGCCCCGAGGCGCGGGCGAGCTGCGCTGGCGCACGTCGCTGGCGATCTCCGATGCGCCGCTGGATGGAGGAACACCGGAGGGAGTGCCCGGCACCGGAGCGGGCAGGGTGGCGCTGACGAAGGAAGGGGACGTGCTGACGTACGTCACGTGGACCGGCGACGCGGGCACGGAGCCGCTGCGCTCGCGGCTCATGCTGCTGAGCGCGGACGCGGGAGCGCCGCTGGCGATGGGGCCGGAGGAGGACGGGGGTGGAGCGGCAAGGCTCGCGGTGGACGACACGCGTGGCGCGTACCTCTACACGCCGTGGGATGGACGGCTGGCCTTCACGAGTTGGGCGCTGCCTGAAGTGAGCACGGACGGCGGGACACTCATGGCGTTTGGTGATGCGCTCGAGGACGGAGGCATCGCATCGCTGAGCCTCGAACCGCTCGATGCGGGTATCCCAGGCGGAGCACCATCACTGGCGCTCGCGTCGGGCCGGTTGCTTGTGGGCACGCGGGCCTTCGTGGACACGGATGGGGGAACGCTCACCGCGCTGGATTGGGACGCGGGCACGCGCACGCTGTCTCCCCTGGCCGAGCCCGTGCTGATGTCCCCCGGTGGCATGGTCGGTCATGCGCTCGCGCTCGCGTGCGACCACACGGACGGCACTCCCTGCGTCGACGCGGACCTTCGCACCGTGCTGCGCTCGTTCAGCTCCGACGACGGCCACTTCCTCTCGGAGGTGGACGTGCTGCCTTCACCACTGCTTCCCGGCACCTTCCACGAAGCCGCGCTGCTGGAGCAGAGCACCGTGGGCGTGCTCGCGGACGCGGCGCTGCCGAACGGTCAGCGTCAGGCGTGGCTGGAGTGGATTGCCTTCGGCAACAAGGTCAATCAGTGCTCCCTGCCAGGGCGCGTCGAGGTCGCGGGCGCGGTGTTCGCAGGAGACCTGCTGCATGTGGCCCTGCGCCGCGACGGCGTCTGGCGCCTGGAGTCCTATCCCGTCGGCCTGCGCGCTGAATCCCAGGGCTGGCCCCAGCGCAACGCGGGCCCTGCCGGAGCGCGCCGGGCCGTGCCCTAAACCGATGTGGCTTGTGGCTCGACCGTGCAGCATGCACGAAGAGTATGCCAATCGATTCGGGTAGCTGCTGGGTAGCGTGCAGTTCAATCGAGTCGGCGGGTACTCCTACGGAAGAATCCCGCTCGTCCATGCTCGGACGTGGTTCGCGCCTTGCCACTCCTTGTTCTTCGCTTCAACCATGGAGTGGATCCGAAAAACGATGCGCTGAGAATGCGCCTTCTCGGGAACATCGACGATCTCGTACGAGAGCACGGTCCCACCGAAGTATGAGCGCTCCGCTTTGGTATTGTGGAGGTAGATCGTTCCGCCCACGAGCTGAGCTGCCTCTTCAGGCGAGAAATCCCAGTGGCCTGAGTCGTAGAGCGGAGCCTTGACGGCATGCAGGTTGAGTCCACGCTTGCACTTGATGTGAGCACTCGCCATCGCAGCTCCCAGTTGAAGATTTACGGGCCGTGCCCTAGACGCCCACCGCCGGATCCACCCAGAGGTCCTCGAAGCGCACCTGCGGCGGAGTCTGATGCAGCCGCAGGTTCTGCACGGCCGCCACCGCCGCCGCGTGCGTGCGGTCGTGGTACAGCGGGATGAGCGGGCAGTCCTCGCGTGCCAGCTGCTCCGCGCGCTTGTAGAGCTGCGAGCGCATCTCCGGGTCGATGGACACGCGCGCCTCGGCGGTGAGCCGGTCCAGCTCCGGGTTGCGGTAGCCCAGCGGGTACACCGTCTGCGCGCTGGAGTTGAGCAGGAAGTGCAGGAACGCGTCGGGGTCCGGGAAGTCCGCCAGCCACAGCGTGCGGAACGCCGGGACCTTCCCCTCGCGCAGGCGCGGCAGGTACTCCTCCGGGCTCATCTGCTCGTGCCGCAGCTCCAGCAGTCCCGCTTGAATCATGGGCCGGAAGAGCACCGCGTCCTCCGCGGACGTGTCGCGGCCCACCGGGTGGTGCAGGGTGAGCTGCAACCGCCGCACGCCCGCCTCGCGCAGCAGCCGCTCCGCCAGCGTCAGGTCCGGCACCGGCGCGGGCCCCAGGTCCTGGGCCCCATCCAGCAGCTCCGGCGGCGTGAAGGTGCGCGCCACGCGAGCCCCCGGGTGGAACTGCTCCACCACGCCCGAGATGTCCATGCCCGCGCGCAGCGCCCGCCGCACGCGCACGTCGTTGTACGGCGCCTCGTTCAGGTTGAGGCCCAGGAACGCCGTGGACGGCGTGGTGCTGGTCACCACCTGGTGTGCCTCCAGCCCCTTGGCCTCCGTGTGCTCCACGTGCAGGAACGACACGAGGTCCACCTGCCCGTCCAACAGCTGCCGCACCGCCTGGGGCCGCGTGTCCGAGAGGACGAACTCCAGCCGGTCCAGCAGCGGGACCCCGCCGCGCCAGTAGGTGGCGTTGCGCTCCAGCACCATCCGGTCCGGCTGCAGGCCGACGACGCGGAACGGCCCCGTGCCCACCAGCTTCCCCGCCGCGTCCAGCTTCGCCACCGCCGTGGCCGTCAGCGCCATGAGCTGGAGGAAGAACGCCTTGGGCTCGCGCAGCCGGATTTCGAGCGTGCCCTCGTCCAGGACCTCGATGCCCGTCACCTCGCGCGCCAGGCCGCTGGAGTACTCGCGCGCGCCCTCCACGTCCTCCAGCAGGCTGCGGTCCGGCGAGCGCAGCGCCGGGTCCATCAGCCGCTCCAGGTGGCGCTTCACGTCCTGGGCGGAGAGCATGCTGCCGTCGTGGAAGGTGACGCCCCGCCGCAGGTAGAAGCGGTAGCGGCGCGCGGAGGGGTCCGCGTCCCAGCGCTCGGCCAGGTCGGGCACCAGCACGCCATCCTCCAGCCGCACGAGGCAGGAGAAGAGGCACGCCGTCAGCTCCGCCATCTGGTTCTCGACGCTGAACAGCGGATCCACCGCCTGCCGCGCGCGCAGCGAGCCCGCCTGGTGCAACCCCACCCGCAGCGTGCCGCCCGCCCGCGCGCGAGGCAGCTGGAAGCGGAACACCTCCGCCTCCAGGCTCGCCGTCTCGTGGCCCAGCTGGTCCACCGTGCGGTCCAGCCCGTCGCCAATGCGGATGACCCGGCGTGCGTCCTCGCGCACCTGGGCAATCTCCTCGCGGATGGAGGCGTCACCCCGGCTGAGCACCTGGTGCGCGGCGCGCAGCTCTTCAATGGCCGCGCTCAGGCGCATCACCGCCTCGGACAGGTCGCGGCCCGTGCGGGCCTGGGACTCGGCCTTCTGTCCGGCGCTCTGGCCCACGCGCGACATCTCTTGAATCTGGCGCACCAGGTCCCGCGCGTTGCCGGACTGCTCGATGGCCATGCGCGTGATGTCCTCCACGCGCTGGGCCACGCGCTTGCTGGCCTCCACGACGGTGGCGCCCTGCGCCTCCAGTTGCTGCGTCTCCATCACCGTGGCTTCCACGGCGGCGAAGGTGCGCTGGGTGATGGCGCGGATTTCGGCCAGGGCCTCGGAGGCGCGGTCGCCCAGGGCCACGCCCGCGGTGGCCTGCTCGCGCCCCTCCTGCACCAGCGCCACGGCGGTCTCCACCGCGTCGCGGATGCCCGTCACCATGGTGCCAATCTCGCGCGTGGAGCGCGTGGTGCGCTCGGCGAGGCTGCGGATTTCGTTGGCCACCACGCCGAAGGGGCGGCCGTGCTCGCCCGCCTGCGCGGCGATGATGGCGGCGTTGAGGGCCAGCAGGTTCGTCTGGTCGGCGATCTCCTGGATGACGTCCACGATGCGGCCAATCTCCAGCGACCGCGTGCCGAGCATCTCCATCAGCTCGGCCGCCTTGCGCACCGTCTCCTCCACCCGGTACATGCCCTGCACGCTGTCGCCCACCAGTGCCTCGCCGCGCTGGGCGGTGGTGGTGACGGCGACGGCCATGCTGTTGGTCTCCATGGCGCGGCGGCGCACGGCGTAGATGCCGCCCTCCACCAGCGCGACGAAGTCCTCCGCCTCGGAGGCGAAGCGGCCCAGTTCGTCGCCCGACGCGGCGATGTGCGTGAGCCGCTCCGTCATCGCCTGGGTGAGGCCGCTGGTGCGCTGGCTGAAGTCGTTGACGGTCTCCAGGCCGTCCACCACCTGGTGCAGCCGCTCGGTCATCTCCAGCAGGGCGCCCGTCGTCTCGTGCGCGAAGGTTTCAATGTGCTGCACGCGCTTGATGGCCACCTGGAGGCTGCTGCCGTTGCCGCCCACGGCGGAGAGCGTGCGCTCCACGGCGCCGCCCTGACGGCGCGCGGCCTCCAGCAGCATGCGGGCCTGCTCGCTCACGCCGTTGCCGGTGCGGTGCAGGTTGCTCGTCACGCGCTGCACCTGGGACATGGCGCGGCGCAGGGACAGGATGAGGCGGCGCAGGTCCTCCTGGCCCTCGAAGCCGGTGTGGATGGGCGTGGTGAGGTCGCCCTCCGCCAGCCGGGACATCAGGTCGCGCCGCTCGCGCCGGCGCATCGCCGCGAAGCGGAACCACGCCAGATAGCTGCCGATGAGCCAGAGCAGCGGCACGCCGAACAGCAGCACCGCCCACCCGGCCGCGTCATCCGGCTGGCCCGTCACCCACCGCAGCAGCAGGCCCAGGAGGATGGCGGAGACCAGGGCCGCCGCCACCCCGAACGAGAAAAGGTATCGTTTGGCGCCCATGGACGGGGTGGACGCTATCCCGCCTTCTCGCGCCGGTCCTCAATTCGACGCATGCTTCATGAGACATGAAGGCCCTCTTCGCCATCGCCATGCTGGCGCTCCCGGGAATCCCCGCCAGCACGGGCACGGAGGCCACCAGGGCCGGGAGCTCGGCCCGGTTCGTCTTCGCGTGGCGGGGCGTGCCGGTGGGGACGGTGGGGCTGTCCCTGGACGCGGGGCGGTTCACGTACACCAGCCGGCACCTGCACGTGCGCGAAGGCCGAGCGGGCGAGCGAGTGCGCGAGGTGACGCTGCGCGTGGACGCCGCGGGGCGCGTGACGGACGCGGACGCGGTGCCCCAGGCGCTGTGGCTGTGGCGCGGGCCGCCACCCGAGGGCTGCGTGAAGGGACGCGAGGAGCTGTCCGGCCAGGAGGGCCCCCACTGCGTCACGAAGAGGGGCCCCACGAGTGCCGAGGGCACGATGCTGGGCGCGCGCTTCCGAGCCCGCTACGACGACCAGGGGCAGCTCCAGGCGCTGGAGGTGGGCGACTCCCGCTTCACGCGGGCGGCCCCCGGAGAGCGGCTGCGAGCACCGCCGGAGCTCTTCGCGGAAGGGGTGCCCGTGGAGGGCGGCACCGAGGGCGCGCTGAGACTCGTGCCGGGCGGACAGGCACGGCGCGTCTCGGAGGCGACGCCGCGCGAGGACAAGGCGTCCTTCACGGTCCCTTCGCGCCTGCCGGAGATGACGGAGTGGACGTCCGCCGAGGCCCGGGCCCTCTCCGCGAAGGTGCACGCGGCCTTCCCGGACAAGGGGCCCACGGCGGCGGACTGGCGCTCAGGCGGGGAGGGCGAGGCCGGAGGCTGCCTGGCCCATGCACTGCGCTTCGCGTCCCTGGCTCGCGCGCGGGGCCAGCGGGTGGGGCTGGTGCACGGGCTGCTCGTGGTGGACGGCGGCGCTGGCCGGCCGCACGCCTGGGTGCGGGTGGCGCTGCGAGGCGGCGGGACGTTGGACCTGGACCCCACGTCCCTGGACCCCGTGCGCCCGGACACGCACCTGGCGCTGGCGCTGGTGCCACCGGACGGCCCCGGCCTGGAGGCCGGGGAGCGCTGGCTGTCGCTCCTGCGCGGGGACTGGCGCGTGGTGCGCGCTACTCGAACGGAATGATGGACAGCTTCGCGCCCGGCTTCACTTCCAATATCTCCTTGGCGCGAGCAGGCAGGTAGATGACGGTGTTGTCCAGCCGGGCCTGGCAGCGCACGGAGCGGAAGCGGTTGCGGCCGGACTCGCGCTCGGCGGCGACCAGCACGTCGTCCCCCTCCAGCTCGAAGTCCTCGTCCGCCAGCTTCACCGTGCGGTAGCGGCGCACCAGGGTGATGTCCGCCGTGTCCGCCTCGAAGTGCGGGCCGCCGTCGAACGGGTCGATGCGCTCCACGTACCGGAAGCCCACCCGCTCCAGCATCCGCTGCACGCCGCGCGTGGCCGGGCCCACCTCCCCCAGCACCTTCTGCACGCGGTCCGGGAACAGCGACGCGTAGATGTCCGACGAGGGGAACAGCTCCTTGATGAACTCCTTGTTCTGGCGGCTCAGCCGGTCGGCCTCCAGATAGGTGAGCCCGGTGAACTTCTTCCCGCACGCCTCCCACAGCAGGCTGCGCCCGTCCGGGAGCAGCGGCGGCAGGAGCTCCGCCAGCACGCGCGGCCGGAACAGCCGCCGGTGCATGGCGATGAAGAGGAAGCGCACGAAGGACAGCTGCTTGCCGGGCTTGTCCGGCGTCGCGCGGTAGGGCGGGTCCACCACCAGGCCGCCAATCTCCGTGGGGCCCTCGTAGTTGTACGCGATGGACAGCACCTTGTGCCGCAGGTGCCGCTCCAGCGAGGCGGAGTAGTGCTCGCGCTCGCTCACCTCATAGTAGATGTGCGGCGCGTCGTACGTCCCGTGCTGGGCGATGATCATCGACGTGCCGATGATGAGGTTGTTGCGCACGTCCTCCAGCACGAAGAGGTACTCGCGCTCGAACGGGTCCTTCACCTTGCCGGCGAAGCTCTTCACCGACTTGTCGATGATGGCCTCGAGCGTCTCCTCGTTGTTCGGCAGGTTGACCGTGTTCAGCACCGCGGCAAGACGCTTCAGGCCGGGCAGATCGGTTTTCTGGACGTCTCGCAACACGAGCATGGGGCACGCTGAAGAGCGCCCCAGGAAGGGAGCGCCGGAAGGGCCCGTGACCTTACACCACGCCCCCGTCCCGTCAGCCTCCTGCATGCTCCCCTGTCAATGACGCGTTGCGTTCAGGACACCGCTCCGCCGTCCGCTCGCTGGGTGCGTCCCGCCCATCCCCGACGTGAAACATTGCTCAATCCGGGTGAGGGCTTGCCTGGCCGCATGCCCTGTTGTCAGGCGTCTGGGAATGGTTTGGAGATGGAATGAAGACAGGGAATGATTGCTGCCTGTCGTTGTCGAAGTTTGAAAGCAAAGCATCACGCCTTCACCCTCCCCCAAGGACTCCTCATTGAAAGCACTGCACCTCTGGCTCGTGGTTTGTCTGCTCCCGAGCCTCGCTGCGGCGGAAATCGTCTGGCGGGGCGATTTCGAGACGGGAAACCGTTCCCAGTACAGCAAGGAACAGATGGTGAGCTCGGACCGGCTCCAGGTGGTGACGAGTCCGGTGTCGGAGGGCAAGTACGCCCTCAAGGCCACGGTGAAGCAGGGCGATGACCCCATCAACTCCAGCGGCAACCGCAATGAGCTGGTGTACCTGAGCAACGAGAAGGTGGGTTCGGAGTACTGGTACCGCTGGAAGGTGATGTTCCCGAACGACTTCCCCAGCGTGGACGCGTGGCAGCTCTTCACGCAGTGGCACCACGACGGGTGCTGCGGGTCGCCGCCGGTGGAGTTCTTCGTGAAGGGCGAGGTCATCCGCCTGTCGCTGAACGACAGCGGCACGGTGTGGACCACGCCGCTCAAGCGCGGCGCGTGGCAGGAGTTCATCTTCCACGTGAAGTGGTCCCCGGACCCGTCCGTGGGCTACGTGGAGCTGTGGCACAACGGCGTCCAGGTGCTGAAGAAGACCAAGGCCATGACGATGTTCTCTGGCCAGAACAACTACCTGAAGCTGGGCCTGTACCGGGACGACAGCATCTCGGCGGTGGGCGTCGTCTACCACGACGGGATGATCCAGGCGACCAGCCGCGAGGACGTGTTCCCGGTGGTGCAGCCGGATCCGGACCCGGTAGTGGACGCGGGCACGCCGGCCGACGCGGGCACCTCGGTGGACGCGGGCACGCCGGTGGACCCGGTGGTGGACGCGGGCACGCCGGTGGACCCGGTGGTGGACGCGGGCACGCCGGTGGATCCGGTGGTGGACGCGGGCACGCCGGTGGACGCGGGCCCGGGCACGAGCGTGAAACCGTCTCCGCTGGATGAGGGCGACGCGGACTTCCACGGCGGGTGCTCCACGGGCGGTGGGTCGATGGCCGCGTTCTCGCTGCTGGGGCTCTTGGGCCTGGTGAAGGCGCGCCGTCGCCGGAGCTGAGCGGTACGTGAAGGACCCTCCCGCTCCGGTGCGTCTGGGGCGGGAGGCGGGTTGTAGGGGCCGGCACTTCCATGCGAGGAGGCGCTGTGACTCCTCCCCGATGGATGTGGTGGCTGTGCTGCCTTCTGCTGTGGACCGCGTGCGCGGGACCGGATGTGAGAGCGCCCCGAAGCTACTCCCAGGCGACGATGGACTCCGCGACGGCGGGATGCCTGCGCAACCCGGCGTGCGCTTCGCAGGTCGGGCAGGACGCCATCCTCCCGTGGCTGTCACGGGCAGCGGCCCGAGCGGCCGAGGCCGCGGCGGTGATGCGCCTGTGGGAGGCGGCGGAGGTGGCCCGCGTGGAGGGCGTGCTCGTGGAGTGCGCGAAGCGGGCGAACCTGGAGGTGAATGACCGGATGTTGGGGCCCGGGCAGCGGACGACTCGCGCCATCTGCGAGGAGAAGGTGGTGGACGCGAACGGGCGGACGGTGAAGCGGGGCGTGCTGCTGGGGAACGCGAAGCACGCGGCTGCGCTGGAGTGTGTACAGCAGGAGCTGGGGGAAACGGACGCAGGACGGTTCAGCCTGGAGCCGCGCTACATCCTCGATGCGAAGACAGGCCGGACGCGGTGGTTGGATCCGGAGGAGGTGGCCCGCTGGCTGGCCGCCGGACAGTTCTTCCTGCTGACGGGGACCATCGCGCCGGATGTGGTGCTGCACGCCTTGGGGAACCCGCTCCAGGCGCAGCGGGTCTACGACTTCAAGTTCCCGTGCCCGGTGACGAACCCGCCCAGGTGGGACACCTATCCTGAAGGACATCCTTTCGCGAAGAAGGAGCAGGGCGAGGTCTACTCTCTTCTCCTTGGTAAGGACACCTCTCCTCGCCTCGTGTCTCCGAGCCTGGGGGTCAAGTGATGGCCACGAGCTATCCAGAAAGCCGCGTCACCCTCGACATTGAAGGTGAGTCGATTGTCGTCCTGCGCGAGGCGGTGAGCATTTCGTTCTACATGGGGGGAGCCCACGAGGATCTGGCCCTGCCGCTCTGCCGCGCTCTGGAACGTTACCGGCGTGCCATCAAGCCCCACTCCCTGGAATGGTACGTGGACCGCCACGGTGATTGGAGTCCCCTGGCCGAAGAGAGTGACGCATTCCTGAACGGGGAGGTGATGCACCCGGCGACCGGGCGCATTGAAGCGAGCGAGAAACCCGACTCCGTGACGGGGATCCGGTTCAAGTACCGGGGGCGAGGGCTGCCTCAAGAACCCTTCTTCCAACTCACACCCCATGGCACCTTTGCTGTGGAGTTCTGGCTCCCCATCGAGTTCCTGGAGCATCCAGGCCCGGAATGGGTGCGTGCGTTGACCCTCGAACTGGGGCGAGAGCTGCCCTTCCACTCTGGCTACGTGGGGCTGTCCTTCGACGCCTGGGGCTGGGCGGAGTCCACCACTCCGGTCATGAAGGAGAAGGGGTTCCGGCATCCTGGCCTGCTGCTGCCGGGACTGGAGACCCTGGCAATGGAGCTGGGGACACGGATCTGGAGCCCCGCATGGCTCACCTTCCTGGGCCCGCCCGTGCTGAACGAACTGGGCGGCGCGGATGGCCTGCGGTCCCGGCTGCACTCGCCTTCAACCCAGGTTGAGTCCCTGTCCCCGGACCGCGCGCTTGTCTCCCTGGGCCCTGTCCCCGAAGCCGGGGACCTGGAGGCCGGT
Organism: Corallococcus exercitus; assembly: GCF_003611585.1. Lineage (GTDB taxonomy): Bacteria > Myxococcota > Myxococcia > Myxococcales > Myxococcaceae > Corallococcus > Corallococcus exercitus. The sequence continues at coordinate 15,417 of NZ_RAVW01000050.1, forward strand.
GACACGCTGCCCGCGTACCGCGAGCTGGCCCGTGTGCTGGAACCGTGGCTCTACACGCACAAAGGGTCCTGGGGCGACCTCACCGAAGCCGAGGTCCGCCAGTGGGAGCGCCGTTTCCTCTGACCGCGCTGTGGCATCATCCCCGGCCGTCATGCCGCAGACGCCTCGCAAGGTCTCGCTCGTCCTGAGCTACCAGTACCCCGGCAAGTACGCCTTCACCGTGCTCGCCGGCGCCGTGGAGGCGGACCCCGCGCTCTCGGACGTGTCGCTGCACTTCCCTCGCAACCGCGAGGACCTGCTGACCACCGTGCGTGAACGCGTGGACGCGGGCGACACCGTCGTCGCCGCGTGGTCCTTCTACTCCGCCAGCTTCGGCCCCTCCGTGGAGGAGCTGACCTGGGTGCGCGAACGGCTGGAGGGCCGTGACGTCCTCTGCATCGCGGGCGGCGTGCACGCCACCGCCGAGACCCTCCAGACCCTCCAGGCCGGCTTCGACCTCGTCGCCGTGGGCGAGGGCGAACACACCCTGCGCGCCCTTTTGGCCCGCGTCCTCAAGGGCGAGGACCCGCGCACCACGCACGGCACCGCGCACCTGAAGGAAGGCAAGCTCGTGCAGCACGGCCACGGCGAGGGCGTGCGCCTGGACGACTTCCCTCCGTTCGCCGCGAAGCACGTGAAGTTCGGCGCCATCGAGATCACCCGCGGCTGCATCTACGCCTGCCGCTTCTGCCAGACGCCCTTCATGTCCAAGGCGCGCTTCCGGCACCGCACCGTTGCCAACATCGCCCACTGGGCCCGCGAGCTGCGCCGCGCGGGCCGGCGCGACCTGCGCTTCATCACCCCCACGTCCCTGTCCTACGGCACCCCCGACGAGACCGTGAACCTGGCCGCCGTGGAGGAACTGCTCGCCGCCGTGACGGAGGCCATGGCCCCGGAGGGGCGCATCTACTACGGCACCTTCCCCTCGGAGGTCCGCCCGGAGCACGTCACGCCGGAGGCCCTGGCGCTGCTCAAGCGCTACGTGGCCAACGACAACCTCATCATCGGCGGCCAGTCCGGCTCCGAGCGCATCCTCCAGGCCACCCGGCGCGGCCACGACGTGGAGACCGTGGTGCGCGCCGCGCGGCTCGCGGTGGAGGGCGGCTTCGTGCCCAACGTGGACTTCATCCTGGGCCTGCCCGGCGAGGAGCCCTCGGACGTGGACGCCACCCTGGACCTCATGCAGCGGCTGTCGGATTTGGGCGCTCGCGTGCACGGTCACACCTTCATGCCCCTGCCCGGCACGCCGTATCGCGACGCGGCCCCCGGCCGTCTGGACGCGCGCACCCGGCAGCGGCTGGACTTCCTCGCGTCCCAGGGCCGTCTGTATGGCCACTGGAGGGCGCAGGGCGTGCTCGCGGAGGCCATCGCCGCCCGCAGACAGCCGCGCGCCCGCTAGCCGCACCCGTTACACTCCAGCGATGGCTGAACAGACGCCTTACTGGCTCCTCATCTCCGTGCTCTTCAGCTCCCAGCCCCTCACCCCGGCGCTGGCGATGACGCTGCACGAGGCCGCCTTCGAGCTGTACTCGCGCGGCGAGGGCTCCCGCGAGGTGGCGGGCGATCTGCTCTCCGGCCGGGTGAACAACCTGCGCAAGGACGTGTCCCTGGGCGGCATCGCCGGGCCCGCCTTCGAGGCCGAAATCGAGACCGAGCGCGGCTCCGGCGTCGTCCGCTTCGTCCTCACCCGCCAGGGCCTGGAGATGATGAAGGCCCAGGAGTCCGCGCCGGCCGTCCCCGCGAAGCCGAAGTACCTCAACTGAGGAGGGGGCCCCCTGGCCGCCCGGCCGCTCCCGGAACGGCACCCCGTCACCACCTTGAGGGCTCAAGGGAGGAATGGCGGCATGGACCCCAAGGACGAATACCTCAAGAAGAGCGCCGGCATCCCGCTGGACCCCAGCAAGCAGAAGGATCCGGACGAGGACGGCGACCGGGTGCCCGCGGAAGGACGCGCCGAGGAGCTCAACGACGTCACCGGGCAGAACGGCGGCCAGCGCACCGACGCGGACCTGCCCTGGAACGACACGCGGCACCGGCATGACGGCATCCGCGACAAGTACAGCGACGACAGCGACAAGAAAAAGCCCTGAGGTCTCCCCCAGGGCTCACGTGAAATCAGTGCTGAGAAGGACGGCCTGGGGCGCGGGGACTACTCGCGCTCCAGGTCCAGCTTCATGCCGCCCATGTGCAGGATGGACTGGGACATGGACACCGACGACATGATGGCCAGGTCCTCGATGGCCTTCATCTCCTCACTCTGGGGCTCCGCGCCCGTCTGAGAGCCCGCAGCCTGCTGCTGCTGCTGGGGCTGCTGGCCCGTGACGTTCACCGGCGTGGAGGTGGCGCCCGCGGTGTAGGCGTTCAGCAGCCCGCCGTGCGGCGTGGCCCCCATCTGCGCCAGCGCCGACGACACCACCGAACCCCCCGTCACCTGCGCGCCCGCCTTGGGCTGCGCGGCCGCGCCAGACATCAGCGAGCCGAAGCGGCTGCCCGACACGGAGGAGGCGGTGTTCGTCGTGGCCGGCTGCACCCGCGGACCGGAGAGGGACGTGATGCGGTTCATGGCGGCTCCCGTCAAAAAGGCCCCTGTTCAACCCAGGCACGCCCGTGGGCATGCCTGTGGGGCTTCAAATTCGTTCTCCCCATTATCGCCACAGGCCCCGGGAAGTTGCCTCTTCGGGTGGGAGAACGGCGAAGGCCGCGAAATCCCGGGGGAATTTCCCCTGGGACGCCGCGGCCTTCATGCCTCTTTCAGCCTTCGGGCTGATCCGCCCGGCCTAGAACTGGTGGGCCTCGGTGGACTCGTGCAGGGCCAGGGTGCTGGCACTGCCGCCGGAGATGACCTCGGCGACCTGGTCGAAGTAGCCGGTGCCCACCTCGCGCTGGTGGCGCGTGGCGGTGTAGCCGTGCTTCTCCGCGCCGAACTCCGACTGCTGCATCTCGCTGTAGGCCGCCATGCCGCGGTCCTTGTACTGACGGGCCAGCTCGTACATGGAGAAGTTCAGCGCGTGGAAGCCCGCCAGGGTGACGAACTGGAACTTGTAGCCCATGGCGCCCAGCTCCCGCTGGAACTTCGCGATGGTGCTGTCGTCCAGGTTCTTCTTCCAGTTGAAGGACGGCGAGCAGTTGTACGCGAGCATCTTGTTGGGGAACTGCTTGCGGATGCCCTCGGCGAAGGCCTTGGCCTGCGCGAGGTCCGGGGTGCTGGTCTCGCACCACACGAGGTCCGCGTAGGGCGCGTACGCCAGGCCGCGCGCGATGGCGCACTCCAGGCCGCCCTTGATGCGGTAGAAGCCCTCGCCCGTGCGGCCCGCCGCCTTGTCGATGAAGGCGTGGTCGTACTCGTCCGCGTCGCTCATCAGGAGCTTGGCGCTGTCCGCGTCCGTGCGGGCCACCAGCAGCGTGGGCACGCCCATCACGTCCGCCGCCAGGCGCGCCGCGGTCAGCGTGCGCACGAAGTGGCTGGTGGGCACCAGCACCTTGCCGCCCATGTGGCCGCACTTCTTCTCGCTGGCCAGCTGGTCCTCGAAGTGCACGCCCGCGGCGCCCGCTTCGATCATGCCCTTCATCAGCTCGTAGGCGTTGAGCGGACCGCCGAAGCCGGCCTCCGCGTCCGCGATGATGGGCGCGAACCAGTAGCGGTCATTGCGCCCTTCGGCGTGGTCGATCTGATCCGCGCGGCGCAGGGAGTTGTTGATCTTCTTCACCACGCTGGGGACGGAGTCCGCCGGGTAGAGGCTCTGGTCCGGGTACATCTGGCCGGCGTTGTTCGCGTCCGCGGCGACCTGCCAGCCGGACAGGTAGATGGCCTTGAGGCCCGCGCGCACCATCTGCACGGCCTGGCCGCCGGTGAGGGCGCCCAGCGCGTTGATGTAGTCCTCCGTGTGGAGCAGCTCCCAGAGGCGGCGGGCGCCCATCTCCGCCAGCGTGTAGCTCACGCGGATGGAGCCGCGCAGCTTCTCCACGTCCTTGTCGGTGTAGTTGCGCTTGATTCCCTCGAAGCGCTGGGCATGGAGCTTCGCGTGAGGGGAGGCATCGGAAGTGGTCGGCGTCGCGTCGTACATGCCAGGACTCCTCGGGCTGCGGTGAAGGGTTGAAGAAACGTTGGAACGTCGGTGCTTCAGGAAGGCTTCAGGACTGCGGGTCGAGGGCCTCGTAGGCCGGCAGGGTGAGGAAGTCCTCGAAGACGGGCGCGGTGGACAGCTGCTCGAAGAGGGCGCGGGACTTCTCCATGTGCGCCTGGCCGTAGCGCTCGACGGCGCCCTCGCGGCCCATCCGCGCCATCTCCTCCTCGAGGAGCTTGCGGAACAGCTCCTGGGTCACCTTGCGGCCGTCATCCAGCGTGGCGCCGTGGTGGATCCACTGCCACACCTGGGCGCGGGAGATCTCCGCCGTGGCCGCGTCCTCCATCAGGTTGTAGAGGGGCACGCAGCCCAGGCCGCCCAGCCACGCGGCGGTGTACTGGATGCCCACGCGGATGTTGTGGCGCAGGCCCTCCTCCGTGCGCGTGCCGGAGGGCACCTGGAGCAGGTCGCTTTCGGTGATGCGGACGTCCTCGCGCTTGTTGGCCACCTGGTTCGCGCCCGGCATCTGCGCGTCGAAGATCTCCTTCGCCACGGGGACGAGGCCCGGGTGCGCCACCCAGGTGCCGTCGTGGCCGTTCTTCGCTTCACGCTGCTTGTCCGCGCGGACCTTGGCCATCACCGCGTCGTTGGCGGCCGTGTCCCCCTTGATGGGGATGAAGGCGGCCATGCCGCCCATGGCGTGCGCGCCCCGGCGGTGGCAGGTCTGGATGAGCAGCTGCGAGTAGGCGTTGAGGAAGCCCTTGTCCATGGTCACCTGCCCGCGGTCGGGCAGCACCACGGACGCGTCGGACTGGAGCGTCTTGATGAAGCTGAAGATGTAGTCCCAGCGGCCGCAGTTGAGGCCGGCCGAGTGCTCGCGCAGCTCATAGAGGATTTCGTCCATCTCGAACGCGGCGGGCAGCGTCTCGATGAGGACGGTGGCCTTGATGGTGCCGCGCGGGATGTCCAGCTCGCTCTGGGCCAGGTGGAACACGTCGTTCCACAGCCGGGCCTCCAGGTGGCTCTGCATCTTGGGCAGGTAGAAGTAGGGGCCCGTGCCGCGCTTCAGCTGCTCGCGCGCGTTGTGGAAGAAGAAGAGGCCGAAGTCGAAGAGGGCGCCGGAGATGGGCTTGCCGTCGATGCGCACGTGGCGCTCCGGCAGGTGCCAGCCGCGCGGGCGCACGAAGAGGACGGCGTGCTTGTCGTTGAGCGCGTAGTGCTTCCCGTTCTCCGCCGTGAAGGAGATGGTCTTGCGTACGGCGTCGCGCAGGTTCAGCTGGCCGCGCACCACGTTGTCCCAGGTGGGGCTGTTGGCGTCCTCGAAGTCCGCCATGAAGACGCTGGCGCCGGAGTTGAGCGCGTTGATGATCATCTTGCGGTCCACCGGACCGGTGATTTCCACGCGCCGGTCCTGCAGGTCCGCAGGCACCGGGGACACCCGCCAGTCGCCCTTCCGGACCTCCGCCGTCTCCGGCAGGAAGTGCGGGCGCTCACCCTTGCGCCACGCCTGCGCCACCTTCTTGCGCCGCTCCAGCAGGGCCTCCCGCCGTTCACCGAAGGTGCGGACCAGCTTCGCCACGAAGGCCATGGCGTCCTGCGTCAGCACCTCCGCGTAGTCCGGGTGCCAGGCGCCCTCCACGGTCACGCCGGGGCCGAAGGCCGGGGGGTTCTGGGAGGTGCGCGCGTCCATGTCGGCTCCTGACGAGATGCGTTGTAAAAACGGCCCAACGGGCTGAAAGATGCTCCCACCGTCTAGGGATGGGAAGTCTTGGTGAATCAGAACCTGCTTGCCTGTAAGGCTGTCAACATCATCCGGATTAAATCTGTAAATCCACTGACGCAGCCGGACATAACCCCCCGGAATCACGTCGCCGGAAGGGGGAGGCAATCAACGGCGGTGGGTTTCCGTAGGTAGGAATGAGACCCCCACGTGCCAAGCGGGGGCCTGAAGGAGAGGTCACCTCATGGACGTCACGACACGCTGCAGGGCTTGTTCGAAGGAGATGACCGGGGAGGCGACGCGCTGCCCGCACTGCCGTGCGCGGACGGTGCCGATGCACCGGGGCGAGGGGCGGGCGCTGCTCGGCGTCTGCTCGGCGCTGGCTCGCGAGCTGGACGTGGATCCGGCGCTGGTGCGGGTGGCGTTCGTGCTGATGTTCTTCGCGTCCGGGGGGATGAGCGCGGGGCTCTACCTGCTGCTCTGGGCGTTCATCCCGGCCAGGGCCTACGGCCGGGCCCCGCTGCAGGGACCGCTGGACTGGGTGTCCAAGGTGGCCAACACGCCCGTGGACGACGACACGCCCCGCTGGGAGAAGCGCGTCTGACGCGGTGGCTGGCTGGCGCGTCCGGCTAGACGCGCCAGACGCCGGCCACGGACTCCATGCGCTCGGCCACGCCGCGCAGGGCGAGCGTCATCCGCTGGGTGCCGTGCATGGCCTGGAGGGTGTCGTCCATCATCCGGGACAGGTCCGTGACGGCCATGAAGATTTGAGCGATGCCGGCGTTCTGCTGGATGACGGCGGCGGCGATCTGCTGGGCCGCGGACGCGTTGTCCTGGATGATGTCCGTCAGCGCGCGCAGGCTCTGGCCGCTCTCGCGCACCTGGGCCAGGCCCACTTCGGAGCGGCGCTGTCCCTCCTCGGAGAGGGCCACGGTGTCGCGGATGCTGCCGCGGATGGCTTCCAGGATGTCGCGCACCCGGTCGGTGGCATGGATGGATTGATCCGCGAGGCCGCGGATCTCCCGCGCCACCACGCCAAAGCCCTTGCCATGCTCGCCGGAGCGGACCGCCTCGATGGCCGCGTTGAGCGCGAGCATGTTGGACTGGTCCGCCAGGTCCTTCACCGTCTGGGTGATGCCGCCAATCTGGTGCGTGCGCTCGTGGAGGGTGGAGATGCCCTCGGCCAGGCGCGCCCCGTGGTCACGCAGCTGTTCGAAGCCGTCCAGGCTGGCGTCGAGCGACGTCTGGCCGGAGCCGCCCGCCTCTCGCGCCCGCGCCACCAGCGCGAGCACCGCCTGCGAGCGCTCCGCCGCGAGCTGTGAGGTCTGCTGGATCTCCTTCGCGGTGACCTGCGTCTCCTGGATGGCGGCGCCCTGCCGGGTGAGGATGCGCTCCTGCTGCTCGGTGGCCTGCGTGAGCTCTCCCACCGTCTGCCCCAGCACCCGGGTGGCCTGCTGGAGGCTGGTGGTGGACTCGCGCAGGTGGTCCATCATCCGGGAGAAGGCGGAGGCCAGCTCGCCCACCTCGTCCTGGTGGCCGCGGGACTCCACGCGCTGGGTGAGGTCGCCCTCGCGCACCACGCGGGTCACCAGCTCGCACAGGGTGGTGATGGGCTGTGTCACTCCGCGCGCCAGGGCCCAGGCGGCCAGGACAGCCAGCCCCACCAGGGCCAGCACCGCGAGCACGCTGAGCTGGAGGAAGCGCCTGAGGGGCAGGAAGGCCTCTTGCGCGTCCAGCGCCGCCACGAAGCGCCAGCCCTGGCTCCCGCTGAAGCGGGCGGTGTTGTCGCGGGCCTCGGCCCGGACGGAGTCCACGAGGGCCGGCGCGTCCGCCGCCCGGGAGCTGAAGAGACGGCCGCCGTCGGGCGCGAGGACCTCCAGGGTGAAGCTCTTCTGTCCCCGGTCCCGCGAGCGCTGGAGTGCGCCCGCGACCACCTCTTCCAGCTGGCCCCAGTCGTACGCGGCCAGCAGCACGCCCACGCGCGCGCCGGAGATGGGGCTGAGCACGGGCAGCGCCAGGGGCATCACCGGGCGGGCGAGGAAGGGGTCCTGCTTCGTCAGCGCGCGCGTGAGCACGGCGGGGTCCAGCCGGTCCTCCAGCGCGGTCTGGAACCAGGGCGCGGCGAGCACCTCCTGTTCGCGTCCCGCGAAGGCCTGGCGCAGCTCCGGCCGGCTCACGGAGACGGCGCGCCCGTCGACGGTGAACAGCACCAGCCCCGCGAAGCTGGTGTGCCGGCCATTGAGGGAGGCGAGCACCGCGTCGCTCTTGGCGTAGGTGTCGAAGAGGAGAGCGCCGCGCACGATGGCGTCCTCGGTCCACGCGCGGGCGTTCGCTTCGCGCTCGCGCAGGGATGCCTCGATGAGGTCGCGCAGGCCGTCGGCCTCCACCTGGAGGACGCCGTGCACCTGCTGCTCCAGGTTGCGCCGGATGACGTGGACGCCCACCGCGACGACGGGGGTGAGGGCCGCGACGAGCAGCAGGCAGATCCACAGCGTGAGGCGGCCTCGCAACTTCAAACCGGACAGCAGGCGCATGCGCGAAGACCCTGGGGAGGAGGCGGTGGGCGTCACAGGTCGAGCAGGGACAGGCCCACGGTGAGCGCGCCGATGACCTGGGCGCCGTCGCGGACGGGGAGGGACACCTGGATGACGTAGGCCTGGGAGGACTCGTCGAAGAAAGGGGCCTCGCGCAGCACCGGGCCGCCCCGGCCCCCTGCGTAGGTGAGGCGCCACTTGGGCTCGTCCCCCTGCCAGTAGTCGGACGTGCGCCGGCTGGCGCAGACGAGCGCGCCCTGGCCGTCCATGGTGAAGGCCTCCGCCATCGCCGGGCCCAGCCGCTCCCGCAGGCGGCGCAGCGCGCCCGTGCACGGGGCGTCCAGCACGCGCTGCTTGAAGGGCGTGAGGGCCGGGGTCGCCATCCACTCCGCGTCGTGCTGCTGGATGGTGGCGAGCGGCGTGTGGCGCGCGTTCTGGGCGCGGATGGCCCGCACCACCTCCGGGTCCTCGGCCAGCCGCCGCAGGTGGGGCATCACGGCGTCCACCTTCTGGAGCTGCGCGACACCGTCAGGAGGGAGCTGACCCCCAACGGTCAGCGCCAATCCCATCCACAACATGGACATACCCAGACGCCCCCAAGGCCGTGAGAACGACTGAGAAAAGTGTGTCACGGAACACTTCACGCCGTCACGCAGGCAGGCATGATTTGAATTATTCAAACTAAGCTTGTTTTCACAGGCTCCAGGGCGACCAGCACTGCGCGGGCCTGTCTTCCTGCTCCCATGTTTCAGACGTCGGGTTCAGGGAAGCTTCGGCCGGATGATGCGCGGTGCGTTCGGGTTCACGTCCAGGAGGCGCACGGCGTCGCCTTCGTGCACGGTGCCTGGCTTCAGCACTCGCGCGAGCTGACCCCTCCGGCCCCAGCTGTCCTTCAGCAGGCCGGGGCGCAGGGCATCCAGCTTCCAGCACGGGACGCAGGGCTCGGTCAGCTCCACCACCACCGCGTCCCCCAGCGCCAGACGCTGTCCCGGCGGCAGCGCGTCCAGGGACAGGCCCTCCACCAGCACGTTCTCCTTGAGCGCGCCCTCGGGCACGTCCAGCGCCGCGCGCTGCGCTTCGTCCATCAGCAGCAGCTGGCGCTTGTGTCCCACGGCTCGCCGCTGGTGACGGTCGCCCTGGAAGCCGTGCTGCTCCACGGCGTGGGCCTCGGGGACCCGGCGCATGGGCGTGCCCCGCTCCTGGGCCAGGAAGAGGGCCTTGATGATTCCAGGGGTGCTCACGGCGTGACACTAACGCCGGAGCGCCCCGGGTGAGCGGGCGTCCCGTCCGCCTCCTCCCTCGCCGAGCGTTGGGGATGCGGCATCCGCCCGTCACTCCGTCCTGCCGGGGCGGGGCGGCGGTGTTAATCGCGCGGGACATCGTTCCTGTCTGGGAAAGGCCCCACCGTGAGCACGAAGAACGTTCGCATCGAGAAGGACACCTTTGGTCCCATCGAAGTCCCCGCCGACCGGCTCTGGGGCGCGCAGACCCAGCGCAGCCGTCAGAACTTCGCCATCTCCTCGGAGCGCATGCCCCTGGCGCTCGTGTACGCGCTGGTGCTGGTGAAGAAGGCCGCCGCGCTCGTGAACCAGGAGAACGGCACGCTGCCCAGGGAGAAGGCCCAGGCCATCGTGAAGGCCGCGGACGAAGTGCTCGCGGGGCAGCACGACGAGGAGTTCCCCCTGCTGGTGTGGCAGACGGGCAGTGGCACCCAGACGAACATGAACTGCAACGAGGTGCTGGCCAACCGCGCCTCGGAGCTCCTGGGCGGCGAGCGCGGTGAGTCGCGCAAGGTCCACCCCAACGACGACGTCAACAAGGGCCAGAGCTCCAACGACGTGTTCCCCACCGCGATGAGCGTGGCCGCCGTGGAGGCCGTGGTGAAGCACGTGCTGCCGGAGCTGACGGCCCTGCGCGACGTGCTCGCCCAGAAGTCCCAGGCCTTCCAGTCCATCGTGAAGATTGGCCGCACGCACCTGCAGGACGCCACGCCGCTCACCCTGGGCCAGGAGTTCAGCGGCTACGTGGCGCAGCTGGACCGCGCGAAGGGCCACATCGAGGCGGCGCTGCCGCACCTCTTGGAGCTGGCGCTGGGCGGCACCGCCGTGGGCACCGGCCTCAACGCGCCCCCGGGCTACGCCGAGCGCGTGGCGGCGGAGATTTCAAAGCTCACCGGCCATGCCTTCGTCACCGCGCCCAACAAGTTCGAGGCGCTGGCCGCCAACGACGCGCTGGTGCAGGCGCACGGCGCGCTCAAGGGGCTGGCGGCGGTGCTGTTCAAGGTGGCCAACGACATCCGCTGGCTGTCGTCCGGGCCGCGCTCGGGCATCGGTGAAATCAACATCCCGGAGAACGAGCCGGGCAGCTCCATCATGCCGGGCAAGGTGAACCCCACGCAGAGCGAGGCGCTCACCATGCTGTCCGCCCAGGTGATGGGCAACGACGTGGCCATCTCCCTGGGCGGCGCGTCCGGCAACTTCGAGCTCAACGTCTTCAAGCCCCTCATCATCCAGAACTTCCTGCAGAGCTGCCGCCTGCTGGCGGACGGCATGCGCAGCTTCCGCCTGAACTGCGCGGTGGGCATCGAGCCCAACCTCCCGCGCCTCCAGGAGAACCTCCAGCGCAGCCTGATGCTCGTCACCGCGCTCAACCCGCACATCGGCTACGACAACGCGGCGAAGATCGCCAAGACGGCGCACAAGCAGGGCAAGACCCTGAAGGAGGTGGCGGTGGAGCTGGGGCTCGTCACCGCCGAGCAGTTCGACCAGTGGGTCCGCCCGGAGAAGATGACCGGGAACCTGTAGGCCCCCCTCCGACCCGCCCAAGCGTGGGACAGCGCACGCTCCTGCAAGAAGGGGGGAGCGCGCGCGCGGGGGGACGATTAGGGTACGGGGGCTATGAACGTCCCCTTCGTCATTGAGACCACGCACCGCGGCGAGCGGGCGTACGACCTCTACAGCCGTCTGCTCAAGGACCGCATCATCCTCCTGGGCACGCCCATCAACGACGATGTGGCCAACCTCATCGTCGCCCAGCTGCTGTTCCTGGAGTCCGAGGACCCGGACAAGGGCATCAACCTCTACATCAACTCGCCCGGTGGCTCCGTCACGGCGGCGCTCGCGATGTATGACACGATGCAGTACGTCAAGTGCCCCGTGTCCACCATCTGCGTGGGCCAGGCGGCCTCCGCGGGCGCGCTGCTGCTGCTGGCGGGCTCCAAGGGCAAGCGCTACGCCCTGCCCAACAGCCGCATCATGATTCACCAGCCGCTGGGCGGCGCGCAGGGCCAGGCGACGGACATCGACATCCAGGCGAAGGAGATCCTCCGCCTGCGCACGTACCTCAACGGCCTGTTCGTGAAGCACACGGGCCACACCATCGAGCGCATCGAGAAGGACACCGAGCGCGACTACTTCATGAGTGCCGAGGAGGCCCGGCAGTACGGCCTCATCGACGAGGTCGTGGAGCGCGCCTCCGGCGTGCCGGCGCCCAAGTAGCGTCCATTCCAGCGGGGACCGGAGGAGCAGGCCCCGCGCCATTCCTCCGGGCGGGCATGCGACGGGTGCCGGTTTCGCAAGCCGCCCCACGGTGCGGCTTGACGGGGCCATGCCCAGGGTTCGGGTATGGTCCCCCGCCTTCTCGCCGCTGCTCTGCTGCCTGCCTTCCTGGCGGGCATGGGTTGTGCCACTGGCCCCACGGGCCGCCTGCCCGTGCCCCCCAACTCCCAGCCGGTCCAGGAGGAGCTGGGCGAGCGCAACGTCGTCGACGCGGGCGCGGAGTACGCCCGGCAGAACGGCATGGTGCTGGCGCAGAGCGGCCAGGCGGTGCGCATCCGCCCCAACTACTGGCGGATCCGCTTCGCGCTCCCGGAGGAGGGCTCCGGGAAGTTCCTGGAGCTGGACTTCGACGAACTGGCGCAGCAGGTGACAGGGGCACGGCGCCTGGACATCACCTCCGCCCAGTCGCCCATCCCCCGCACGTCCCTGCCCAGCGAGTCGAGCCCCGCGACGGGCGGCTCGGGTCCCCAGTGAGGGCTACGGCAGCCGCGTGACGCGGTCGAGCGCCGGGGCCGGCAGCGGCGCGGCCTCCGAACTCTTCGCGGTGAGGTAGGCCTCCAGCGCGTCCGAGTCCACGCCGCCGCCCACCGGGTTGGTGCCCTCCGTGAGGACGGTGAAGCCGTCGCCGCCGGGGGCGAGGAAGCTGTTCACGGTGACGCGGTAGTTGGCGGCCGGATCCAGCGTCGTGCCGTTGAGCTTGATGCTGGCGGGGTCCACCTTGGAGCCCGCGGGCGCGGACGCGCTGAACGCATACTGGAAGCCCGCGGACGGGTGGAGGATGCGCGGGCTGGCGAGCTGGAACTGCTGCTCCAGCAGGCGCTCAATCTGCGCGCCCGTCAGCGTCACGGTGACCAGGGTGTTGCCGAAGGGCTGCACGGTGAAGGCGTCGCCGTAGGTGACGGCGCCGTTGTTGGCGGGGGTGCGCACCAGGTCCGTGCGCACGCCGCCCGGGTTCATGAAGGCAATCTGGGCGCCGCCCACGGTCGCGCCCTTGGTGGCCTCCAGCTGCGCGTCCGCGATGACGAAGCCCATGGTGGACTGGCCGCTGGGGTCCGTCTGCACGTTGCTACGGGTGAGCGTCTGGGCAATCCAGCCGATGACGCGCTTCTCCAGCGGCGTGGTGAGGCCCTTGTAGCGGGTGATGAGCTCGGTGATGTCCGGGTCGGGCGTCACCGTGCGGGTGACGATGACGTTCTGGGCCTGGGCCTTCACCACCTGGCCGGAGGCCGCGTCCAGCGTCAGGTCGATGTCCGTGACGAGCCGGCCCACCGACGCGGCGCTGGTGACGAGCTTGCCGCTCAGCGTGCAGTTGTAGGCTTGGTGCGTGTGGCCGCTGACGATGACGCTCACGGCGGGGTCCAGGTTCTTCGCGATGTCCACGATGGGGCCGGTGAAGCCCTTGCACTCATTGTAGAGCGAGTCGAGGCCGGGCGTGCCGCCCTCGTGCACGATGACGACGATGGCGTTCACGCCCTGCGCCTTGAGCTCGGGGACCAGCGCGTTGACGGTCTCCACCTCGTCCTTGAACTGGAGGCCGGCGATGCCCGTGGGCGTCACGAGGGTCGTTGTTCCTTCCAGCGTCATGCCGACGAAGGCGACCTTCACGCCTTCGAAGGTCCGCACGTCGTAGCGCGGGAAGAGGGTGCGGTCCGGGCCGGTGGCCACGTTGGCGGCGAGGATCTTGTACCGGGCGCCGGTGAAGCCGGTGCCGTCCTGGCAGCCGTCCTTCGGGTGGCAGCCGCCGTTCTGCATGCGCAAGAGCTCCGAGCCGCCCTCGTCGAACTCGTGGTTGCCCACGGCGGCGATGTCCAGGCCGATTTGATTCATGGCCTCGACGGTGGGCTCGTCGTGGAAGAGCGCGGAGAGCAGCGGCGTGGCGCCGATGAGGTCACCGGCGGACACCACGATGGAGTTCGGGTTCTTCGCGCGCAGCTCCGCGATGTAGCGGGCGAAGTACACCGCGCCGCCCGCGTTCACGCGGCTGGCCGGGTCCACGCCGCCGTCCGCCAGGAAGGCCTGGGCAATCTGACCGCCGGTGCCGGTCGCGGGCTCCAGCTGCCCGTGGAAGTCGTTGAAGGCGATGATCTTCAAGGCGACGGTGGTGCCGCCGTCCGTGGTGCCGGTGCCCGCGTCGTCATTGCCGGTGCCCGCGTCGTTGTTGCCGGCAGGGGGCGGGAAGGTGACGGCCTGGCAGACGTGGTCCACGCAGGTCCAGCCCTGGCCTTCCGACGCGGAGTTCTGCTCCTGGCAGTCGAAGGCGTTGGTGCACTCGTTGTTGCCGCAGCCGCCGTGGAAGGCGAGCAGCAGGCCGGTGACGAAGGCGCCGGCGAGGAGGAAGACGCTGGGACGCGCGACATCACGCGCGCGGGGGACAGAAGGCTGCATCGAGACGGCTCCTGAGGCTGGAAAGCGGTGTACGCGGCAAACCGCGAAACCCTGGCATCGTCGCGTGGCGCGGGTGTGAGGGCCGGGTTCCGAATGGGTGTCGTCCGGGTGGATGTGACCTGGATGACACCCGGGGCGTCGGCTCAGGAGCGAGAGGGCTCCACGGGCCCCCTCCCGCCCGAAGCGGTTCAAACCTGTCCGACTGTCGGACAGGTTCGTGCGGTGCGCCGCGGACGGGGGGCTCTCGGGCTTCTCACCTGCTCCGCCGTGGGAACAGGCTTCAGGCCTGAAGGCCTGTGCACGGCACCAACTCCGCGGCGCCGCCCACGGAGCCCCAGAGCACGGCCTCCTGGTCGAACAGCTGGCCGATGCGCCGGGCTTCGTCGCGGGACAGGCCGGGGACGAAGAGGCTCTCCTCGGACCAGCTCCGGTCGTCGGCCACGCCCACGGCGGACACGTTCGGATGGCCCTGGGCTTCGAGCAGCGCGATGAGGCGTTGTTGAAGGCGCGCGTTGGTGTCGGGTGGGCTCGGGTGCGCGCGGGGGTTCCACGCGGTGATGAAGGCCCAGGTGGCGAAGCCGTGCGCGGTGAGCGCTGCGTCCAGCGCCGGATGCATGGCGTCCACGCGCAGCACGTGCTCGCGGTTTCCGACGAGAACGTGCGGGCGGACGACGTAGGCCGTGGCCTTGAAGGCCGCGTGGAGCGCGTCCCGGCGCGCGTCACTCATGCGGGGTCGCGACGGTCGCTCCCACACCCAGCGGAGCGGTCATTTCCGGTGGGGTCGTGGGCTGCGTCGCCGCACCCTGCGGAGCGGAGGTCTCCGCGTTCATCGCCGGAGGATTCGCGCCCTGCGGTGCGGCTTGCGGAGTCGCGATCTTCGTCCCCTCACCCTGTGGAGCGGAAGTCGCCGTGCCTTGCGGCGTCGCGACCGTCGGGCTCGCTCCCTGCGAATGAAGGCTCGAAGGGCCCGTCGCCGGAGGATTCGTGCCCTGCGGTGCGGCCTGTGGATTCGCGACCGTGGGATTCGTGCCCTGTGGAGTCGCGACTGTCGGGTTCGTGCCCTGGGGGGCGCCCTGCGGATTCGCGACCGTCGGATTCGCGCCTGACGGTGCGGCTTGCGGAGTCGCGACCGTCGGGTTCGCGCCCTGCGGTGCCACGGGGGACGGTGCTGGCTGTGCGTTCGGCGTCTTCGGCTTCGCGGCCTGCGTGCCCTGCGGGGGAACCGGAAGGAGCGGCAGCGCCGGGTGCCCTTCGCGGAGCTTGGGCGGAATCTGGCTGGCCACGATGGGGGCCTCCTCCGCGGTCTTCCATGGGCGGTCGGGCCACCAGCGCTCCACGGGCGGCGGCGCCAGCGCGAGGAAGTCCTGCCCGGGCCGGGGCGCGGTGATGCCCACGCCGTCGTGCTTCGCGGCCACCAGCGAGCGTTCAATCGGCTCCGTCCAGCCGTGGTACGCCAGCGTCACCAGTCCCCAGTGCACCGGCAGCATCAACCGGCCCTTCACCAGCCGGTGGGCGAGCACCGCCTGCTCCGGCCCCAGGTGCCAGTCCGGCCAGCCCGCGCCGTACTGACCCGTCTCGATCATCGTCAAATCGAACGGCCCCAGCTTCGCGCCAATCTCCTCCATCGCGGGGAACAGGCCCGTGTCGCCGGAGTAGTAGACGCGGTGCTGGGACCCCACCAGCGCCCAGCCCGCCCACAGCGTCTTGTCCTGCTGGAGGAACCGGCCCGACGCATGCCGCGCGGGCGTGCACACGATGTCCAGCCCCTTCACCTTCGTGCGCTCCCACCAGTCCAGCTCCACGATGCGGCTGGCCGGCACGCCCCAGTATTCCAGGTGCGCGCCCACGCCCAGCGGCACCACGAACGTGGTGTTCCAGTCCTTCATCGCCGTGATGGTGGCGAAGTCCAGGTGGTCGTAGTGGTCGTGCGAAATCACCACCGCGTCGATGGGCGGCAGCGCATCCAGCGCGATGGGCGCGGGGAACCAGCGCTTCGGGCCAATCCACTCCAGCGGCGACGTGCGCTCGCCCCACACGGGGTCGGTGAGCACGCGGTGTCCGTCCACCTCCACCAGCGTGGACGAGTGCCCCAGCCAGGTGACGCGCAGTCCGTCCTCGGGCGGCGTGGCGAAGCGCTTCGGGTCGATGCGGTCCACCACCACCGGCATCCGGGGCGTGCTCTCCGGGCTCGAGTGGAACAGGTCCGACAGCGTTCGCTCCCAGTTGTTGAGGATGGGCTGCGGGTTCACGAACCCCCCGTCATGCCACTGCGGCGAGCGCGCCATCCGCTCCAGCCGCGCCCCGTCCGGCGCCTTGCCGAACGCGTGCCACCCGTCGATGACGACGATGCCCAGGAACACCGCCAGCAGCAGCAGGCCCCATCCCAACAGGCGCAACAACCGGCCGCCCCAGGACGGCCGTTGGCCGTAGGAGGGAAAGGCCGTGCGGAAGGCCTTCTGTCGGGCCTTGTCCGCGGCCCGAATGGGTCCCGCGTTCATCCTCATTCCCGGACCCTGATGGCTCCGGTGCATGGGTGTCAATGGGGAGACATCCCGCTACGCCCCGGTTTTTCCTGACTCCGGCGGCGTCGAGCCCGACCCGTGGCCGTTCGGCGTGTCACGGGGTCAGGACGCTTCAGGGCGCCGGCGGGACGATCTTGAACCCGCGCTGGAGCAGCGGGGCCAGCCGATCCGTGAGGTCCCACGACTCCACCAGCCGACCGTCGCGCAGCCGGTACAGCGAGTCCCCGTGGAACGTGAGCGGCCGGGACTTGCCGTCGTGGGTGGGC
>NZ_RAVW01000510.1 GCF_003611585.1 Corallococcus exercitus
CGTCGGCAGCGTCAGAGGTGTATAAGAGACAGGGGAGGCCGCGTGCCGTCGTCGCGCGTGGAAGCAGTGACGGGAGTGAAGGTGGCGACGACGGTGCTCTCGGTGGGCCCGTAGTGGTTGAAGAGGGTGGCGGGCAGCGAGGGAGGCGGGCCGTGGTGCAGGGCGTCTCCGCCCGTCAGCAGCGCACGGAGGGCCATGGGACGAGGCCACTCTTCACGCAGCACGGCTTCTGCCAGCGGCGTCGGCATGAAGCAGGTGGTGATGGCTTCGCGGGCCATCCACTGCAGCAACTGGGAGGGCTCCGCACGCACGGCGTCCGGCGGGACGACGAGGCTCGCGCCGGAGGCGAGCGAAGGCCACACCTCCCAGGTGGAAGCGTCGAAGGCGACGCCAGCGGTGAGGGCAGTGGAGTCGTCAGGCGTCAGCGAATAGGTGCGCTGGTGCCAGGAGACGAGATTCATCAACGCGCGGTGTTGGACAGCGACGCCCTTGGGCTTGCCGGTGCTACCGGAGGTGTAGATGACGTAGGCCAAATCCTCCGGGCCCACGGGCGCCACCGGCAGCGGCTGCCGAATCGCACCCGCCTCTATCTCCAGAGAGAGGACGCGAGCGGAGAGCGAAGGCAAAGAGGAACGCAGGTGCTGCTGGGTGAGGAGGACGGAAGCGGCACTGTCCTCCAGCATGAAGGCGAGGCGCTCCGGCGGGACGCCGGGAGAGACGGGGACGTAGGCGGCGCCCACCTTGAGGATGGCCAAGAGGCCCGCCACCAACTCCGGGGAGCGCTCGGCGAGGACGGCGACACGGTCGCCACGGGAGACGCCCGCCGCGTGCAACCGGACGGCAAGGCCGTGGGCCCAGGCATCGAGGCCCGCGTAGGTGACGCTCCGCTCGCCCATGCGTACGGCGACAGCGTCCGGTGCACTGCGGGCCTGCTCGGCGACGACGTGGTGGATGCAGGTGTCGCGCGGGAAGGCGACGTCCGTCTCGTTCCACTCGACGAGGAGTTGCTGGCGTTCGGAGGCGGTCAGCATCTCCAACGAGGAGACGCGGGCGTCAGGCCTGGCCGCGAGGGAGGAGAGGAGGACAGCGAAGTGGCCCATGAGACGCTGGACGGAGGAAGCGTCGAAGAGGTCGGTGCTGTACTCGAGGAAGCCGGTAAGGCCCTGGGGCACCTCGAAGAGGGTGAGGGCCAAATCGAAGCGGGAGGAGTTGCCCTCCAGGGGGATGGGTTGGAAAGCCATGCCCGGGACGCGCAGTGCCTCGGCGGGGGCATTCTGCAGGACGAGCATCACCTGGAAGAGAGGGCTGCGGCTCAAGTCGCGCGAGGGCTGGAGGACTTCCACCAGCTTCTCGAAGGGCACGTGCTGGTGCTCATAGGCGGCGAGGGTGGTGGCCTTCACCTGGGAGAGCAGCTGACGGAACGTCTCCTCCGGGCGCACGTGGGCGCGCAACACCAACGTGTTGACGAAGAAGCCGATGAGGCCCTCGGCCTCGGCGTGGGTGCGGCCGGCGATGGGGGAGCCGACGCTGATGTCGTCCTGGCCGGAGTAGCGGGACAGCAGCAGCTGGAAGGCGGAGAGCAGCAGCATGAAGGGCGTGGCGCCCTCCCGCTGCGCAAGGCCTCGCAGCGAGTCGGTCAGCTCCGAAGGGAAGTGCACGGGCACCGTGGCACCACGCCGGGACTGGATGGGCGGCCGCGGGCGGTCCGTGGGCAGCTCCAGCGCGGCGGGGGCACCAGCCAGCTGCCGCTTCCAGTAGCCAAGCTGCGCGTCCAGCGTCTCACCCTGCAGCCACTGGCGCTGCCAGAGAGCGAAGTCCGCGTACTGCACCGGCAGCGGCGGAAGCGCGGGAGCCCGGCCTCCACTGAAGGCTTCGTAGAGGCTCGCCAGCTCGCGGATGAGGACACCCATGGACCAGCCGTCGGAGACGATGTGGTGCATCGTCACGAGGAGGACGTGGGAGTCCGTTGAATGCTTGAGGAGGGCGGTGCGCAGCAGCGGACCGTGGACGAGGTGGAAGGGCTGCCGGGCTTCCTGGGTGGCAAGTCGCAGCGTCTCCGCTTCGCGCGCGGATTGTTCCAACCCGGAGAGGTCCTCTACCGGAAGGGCCCACGCAGCCGGGGCATGGATGCGCTGGAAGGGCTGGCCCTCGTGCTCGAAGAAGGTGGTGCGCAGGGCTTCGTGACGCGCCACGAGCGCCTCGAAGGCGCGGCGCAAGGACTCCACGTCCAGGTGCCCCAGGAGGCGCAGGGTGACAGGGAGATTGTAGGAAGCATCGTCCGGCGCCAGTTGGTCGAGGAACCAGAGACGCTGCTGGGCGAAGGAGAGCGGCTGGGGGCCTTCGGTGCGCGTGCGCGTCAGCGGCGGCAGGCGCGTACCGGTGGAGACCCGCTGCAACCTCTCTACAAGGGCTGCGATGGTGGGGGCCTCGAAGAGGGCGCGGAGGGGCAACTCCACGTCGAGAGCAGCGCGCAGACGGGCCACCAACTGGGTGGCGAGCAGCGAGTGGCCTCCCAATTCGAAGAAGTTGTCCGTGCGGCCCACGGTGGGCACGCGCAGCACCTCGCTCCAGAGCGCCGCGAGCTTCTCCTCCAGCGGCGTCACCGGCGCTTCGTAGGCGTGCGAGGCCCGAAGCAGGCCCGCGTCCGGGGCGGGCAGCGCCTTGCGGTCCACCTTGCCGTTGGACGTCAGCGGCAGTGCCTCCATGGAGACGAAGGCCGCGGGCACCATGTACTCGGGCAGGTGCTGCTTGAGGTGAGCACGGAGGGCGGAGACGTCGAGCGCTTCACCCACGACGTAAGCCACGAGCCGCTTGTCGCCCGGAGCGTCCTCGCGGGCGAGCACGACGGCGTCCTTCACGCCCGGGGCGGCACGCAGGGCGTTCTCGACTTCGCCCAGCTCGATGCGGAAGCCACGCACCTTCACCTGGGCATCGATGCGTCCGACGAAGTCCAGCTGTCCATCGGCACGCCAGCGCACTACGTCGCCCGTGCGATAGAGGCGAGCGCCTGGGGTGGAGGAGAATGCGTCCGGGATGAAGCGTTCGGCGGTAAGGCCCGGGCGCCCTGCGTACCCACGCGCGACGCCGACGCCACCGATGTGCAGTTCACCGCGCACGCCCACGGGCACCGGCTGCCCATGCGGGTCGAGCACATAAACGCGCACGTTCGCCAGCGGCTTGCCGATGGCCGGCACGTTTCCATCCGCGCTCACCTCACCGAACGTGGCGATGACGGTGGCTTCCGTAGGGCCGTACGTATTGAGCAGGCGACGTCCCGGGGCCCAACGCGCGACGACGTCGGCGGGCAGGGCCTCACCGCCGGAGATGACGGTGCGCACCTCCGGGAGTCCCTCGGAGGACGTGGCCGCGAGTGCAGCGGGCGTGAGGCTGACAACGGAGAGATGCTGCTCACGCAACAGTACGGGCAGCGGTGCGCCCGGCATCAACTTCTCCAGCGGCGCGAGCACCAGCGTGGCGCCGTTGCACAGCGTGGTGAAGACTTCTTCCACCGACAGGTCGAAGCTGAGGCTCGCGAACTGCAAAACGCGACTGCCAGGCCCGATGCCGTACGCCACCGCCTCGTGGGTGACGAGGTTGGCGACGCTGCGGTGCTCCACCGCCGTGCCCTTCGGCGTGCCGGTGCTGCCCGACGTGTAGAGCAGGTACGCCATGTTCGCGGGCGTCACGCCCGTCCTGGGCGCATGCGTCGGCGCCTCGGCGAGAGCACTCCGCTCGGTGTCCAGGCAGAGCGCGCGGTCACGCAGCGCCTCCGGGAAACGGTCCACCAGCGCCTGCTGCGTGACGAGCACCTGCGCGGCGCTGTCCTCCAGCATGAAGGCCAGACGCTCACGGGGCAGCAGCGGATCCACGGGCACCCAGGCACCACCGGACTTCAGGATACCGAGCAGGCCGATGACGATATCGAGCGAACGCTCGACGCTGAGGGCGACGCGGACTTCCGGGCCCACGCCACGCTGACGAAGGGCATGCGCGAGCTGGTTGGCGCGCGCATCCAGTTGCGCGTACGTCAGCTGCATCCCCTCGAACACCGCGGCCAGTGCCTCGGGTGCACCGCGCACCTGCGCCTCGAAGAGCGAGTGCACGCACGCTTCCGGGAACGGCGCCCGCGTGGCGTTCCACTCCACCAGCACCTGCTGGCGCTCCTCACCCGTGAGCAGCTGCAGCGAGGACACGTGGTGGTCAGGTTTCGCGACGGCTTCCTGCAGGAGCACGCGCAGGTGCTCGGCCATGCGGGCGGCGGTGGAGGGGGTGAAGAGGTCGGTGGTGTATTCGAGGTAGCCCTTGAGGCCCGCGTCCGTCTCCAGCACCTGGAGCGTCAAGTCGAACTTGGCGGAGAAGGTGTCGAGCTCCATCGCCTCCAGCTTCACGCCTTCGACGGAGGCCGCGCCGCGGAAGGACGCCTGGTAGGTGAGCATCACCTGGAAGAAGGGCGTGCGCCCCGGGATGCGCTCGGGCTTCAACTCCTCCACGAGACGCTCAATGGGAAGCTCCTGGTGCTCCTGGGCCCCGAGCACCGTCTCACGCACCTGGCGCAGCAGCGTGCGGAAGGAGTCGCGGCCCGTCACCCGCGTCCGAAGCACCTGGGCGTTGACGAAGAGGCCGATGAGGCCCTCCACCTCTCCGCGCGTGCGGCCGGCCATGGGAGAGCCGACGGTGACGTCCTCCTGGCCGGAGTAGCGGGCCATCAGCAGCTGCCAGCCCGTCAGCAGCGCCATGTAGAGGGAGGCACCCTCCTGCTGTGCCAGGACCTTCAGCGCGTCCGTCAATTCGCGGGGCAGCAGCACGTCGTGCCGAGCCCCTCGGCCGTCGCGGGTGGCGGGGCGCGGGAAGTCGGTAGGCAACTCCAACGCCGAGGGCACTCCGGCCAGCTGCTGCTTCCAGTAATTGAGTTGCTTTTCCAACCGCGAGCCCTGCAGCCACTCGCGCTGCCAGACGCCGAAGTCCGCGTACTGCACGCCCAGGGGCGGCAGGGGTGCGGGCTGGCCTCGCGCGAAGGCGCCGTAGAGCAGCGCCACCTCGCGCACCAGCAGCGTCATGGACCAGCCGTCGGAGACGATGTGGTGCACCACCACCACGAGCAGGTGCTCCCCAGGCGCGGACGTCAGCAGCAGGGCGCGCAGCAGCGGACCCTTCGCGAGGTCGAAGGGCCGGGCCGCGGCTTCACGCGCCAGCCGCCACGCCTCTTCCGGCGGCGAGCCCGTGAGGTCCTTTCGCTCCAGTGTGAGCGCCGGCTCCGGCGACACCACCTGCACGGGACCGGAGGCATCCTCGCGGAAGGTCGTCCGGAGCACTTCGTGTCGGCGCACCACCTCGCGCAGCGCGCGCTCCAGCAGGGCCACGTCCAGCGGACCCTCCAGGCGCACCGCCATGGGCACGTTGTAGAGAGGGCTGCCGGGCTGCAGCTGATCAATGAACCAGAGGCGCTGCTGAGCGAAGGACAGCGGCAGCGGGCGCGAGCGGTCCTGCACCGGGATGGGGCCTTGCACGACGTTGCCCGTGGCGGCCTTCTGCGCGGCCATCTTCTTGAGCAACTCGGCGCGCTTCTCCGGTGAGAGGTTGGCGATCCGCTTCGACAGCTCGTTGCTCATCTCGTGTACTCCGCGCTCGGGGACGCCAGCGCGAGCGACACCCGGGGCGGTGGCGCTCGCGAGAACTCAGACCTGCTGCTGATTCAGGATTGACCCCCTGCGCCGCTCTCCCGGGAGAAGCGCGAGGTGGGTCAAATCCATGTGGGTGAGATTATTCCGCCCATGGAGGCCCTGTCATGGGGGCGACCTGCGGGAAGCCCGAATGAATTCAGGTATTTTAGGAATTGCTCTGGCTCCCTGCGTTCAGGGAGGGAAGGACGTCAGATGTCCTCCGAAGCGAGACCTGCTCCTGGAGTCCCCTCCCTGAAGCCGGATGCGGCAGGCCCCGGGCCTCGCGCCTGAAACGGCCGCGAGCCACCGTCGAATCCGGAGGGCTCATGCCTGGAAACTGGATCAGGGGCGCCGCGCGAACGGACCCACCGTCGCGATGATCCGCGACGGCGGGTCCCCCACTTCACTCCAAGCCCGAAGTCAGCGCCCCGTGGCCTGACGGGGGGCGCTGCCTGCTGCCTGTGTGAGCGCATCCCGCAGGTGCTCGACGACGGGCGCGAGGTGCGGGTCCTGCATCAGGGCGTGGTGGCCACCGGGGACGGTGTGCACTTCCAGGCCGCCGCGGACGAGGGGCTCCCAGCCGCGGTGACGCGGGAGGGTGG
>NZ_RAVW01000511.1 GCF_003611585.1 Corallococcus exercitus
CTCCCCGCCCCAGCGCCGCTCCCCGCCTCCGGGGCCAGGCCGCTCGCGGTCGTCGCGGCGGCTCCTGCTCCGAGTCCGGGGTCCGCGCCGCTCGCCATCGCCGTACCGGCTCCCTCGCCGCTCGCGGTCGTCGCGGCGGCCCCTGCTCCGGCCTCAGGGCCCACGCCGGCCGCCGCGCCCGTCCCGAAGCCCGACCCCGCTGAGAAGGCGAAGGCCCGCGCGGAGCGCAAGGCGGCCCAGGACGACGACGAGACCACCCGCGTGGGCGTGGATCCGCTGAGCGTGGACCAGCTGGTCGAGCTGAAGATCGCGGGCGTCACCCCGGAGGTCGTCGACCGCATCTCCGCCATGGGCTACGCGCCGACGGTGGAGACGCTGGTGGACTTCCAGCACGCGGGCATCACGCCGGAGTACGTGAAGGCCATGACGGACCGCTTCGGCCGGTCCCTCCCCGCCGACCAGCTGGTGGACATGAAGCACCTGGGCGTCACGCCAGAGTGGCTGGGGCAGATGGCCGCCCTGGGCTTCGCGAAGGAGGATCCCGAGGACCTGCTGGGTGCGAAGGCGCTGAACATCGACGCCGCGTGGCTCAACGACCTGAAGGCGGCGGGTTTCGGCAACCTGAAGCTCGATGAAGCCGTGGAGCTGCGCGCCGTGGGCGTCGACTCCAGCTACCTGCGCGAATTGGAAGCCGCGGGCGTGAAGCCCGCCACCGTGGATGAGCTGGTGCGCCTGCGCACCGGCGGCGTGGACGCGGAGTTCATCCGCCGCATGCAGAAGCCCCGGAAGTAGTCCCTCCCTTCATCTCCCATGCGTTCCCCCCGCGCGCTCCCCCAGGAGCGCGCGGGCGGGCCGCGCCTTGCCCGAAAAAGGAGTCGCCGTCATGACGTCTCGCCTGCCTCCGTGGCTCACCGTGTTCGTGATGCTCCTGGCCCTCCCCGTCCTCGCCGCCGATGCGCAGCGCACCGGCACGTGGGGCGCGGTGGTGAGGGAGCAGCAGTTGCAGCTGTCGCTGCAGCCCAAGGACCGTCCGGATTCGCACCATGGCTTCTCCGTGCCGCTCGCGGACTTCCAGGGGCTGTCCACCGCGGACGGAAGCAGCGCCCCCTTCAAGCTGGTGCGTGAAGCGGGCACGTTCGACTTCGAGGGCCAGTTCAAGGACGGTCAGGGCGTGGGCACCTGGCGCTTCAACCCGGACGCCAGCTTCGCGAAGAAGCTGGCGGAGCTGGGCATTCCCAAGCCGGACGCGGACGAGCAGTTCCTCCTGGCCAGCGTCAACGTGGGCCCCCAGCGCGTCAAGGCGCTGGCGGCCTCGGGACAGAAGGTGACCACCGTGGAGGAGCTGGTCCACGTGGGCATCTTCAACGTCACTCCGGAGTACGTCCGGGCGATGGCGGCCGAGGGCTACCCGAAGCTGACGGTTCAGCAGCTCGTCGACTGCCGCATCCACAACGTCACGCCCGAGCGCATCCAGGGCCTGGCCGCGCTGGGGTTCAAGGGCCTGCCCCTGGACTCGCTCCTGTCCATGAGCATCCACAACGTCACGCCGGATTTCGTGAAGGAGATGCGCGGCCTGGGCTTCCAGGAGCTGAGCGCGGACGACCTGGTGGCCATGCGCATCCACGGCGTCACACCCGCCTTCGTGAAGGAGATGCGTGAAGCGGGCTACACGAACGCCACCGCGGACGACTTCGTCTCCATGCGCATCCACGGCATCGACTCCGTCTTCGTCCGCTCGATGTCGAAGAAGCGCAAGTAGCTGCTTGAGGTAGTGGGTTTCCCGCAGGGAAACGCCTGCCACCCCGGCTTGTCATGCCAACAGCGCCATGCCGGAATCCGTCGGTGCAAGGCATTGCCGCCCCGCACCGACTGGAGCGTTGCGCATGCGAAGCATGGTTCGAGCGTGGTTCCTGATGAGCCTCACCCTGGGCGTCGTCACCGCCTGCGGCCCCTCCACGGGGACTGACGAAGCCGTGGCTCCCAGCGGCGAGGCCCAGTTGGAGCAGGAGATCGGCACGGATCCCAACTGTCCCATCTCGCAGATGCAGTCGATGGTCACCTGGCAGGCCGCGCGCGGCACGCCCTGCTCGAACACCGCGGGGTACGGCGACCCGGGCACCACCAACAGCGGCTATGGGTTGCCCGGCACCAAGTACAAGCGCTGCTGCCCCCCGGGCGGCAGCTGTACGGCCTGGAAGCTCATCGGGCCGGTCTGCCAGTTCTGCGAACTCCAGTAACACCCAGCCCAGGCCCCGCCCGGCCGAACGCACGGCCGGGCCCTCCTCCTGCGACTGGGAGGAGGGTCCGGCGTGTCCATTGGCAGCCTGTCCGAGCACTTCCAGATGACGCTCACGGGGTTCCGGAAGCACGTGCGCATCCTGGAGGAGGCGGGGCTCGTCACGACGGAGAAGGTCGGGCGGGTGCGCCACTGCAAGCCCGGTCCGAAGCGACTGGAGGACGTGACGAAGTGGGTGGCCACGTACCGGAGCCTGCTGGAGCAGCGCCTGGATCACCTCGAGGACTTCCTCGAGCGCACGAAAGGAACGCCATGACGACCCAAGTCACCCCTTCACCCAAGGCCCTCGTCACCCAGCCCTCGGAGCGGGAGGTCCGCATCGAGCGCATCTTCAACGCGCCCCGCGAGCGGGTGTGGAAGGCCCTGACCGACCCCACGCTCGTCGCGCAGTGGTGGGGCCGGGGCAACAAGCTCGTCGTCGAGCGCATGGACGTCCAGCGCGGCGGCCATTGGCGCTTCGTCGAACACTCGCCCGACGGTACGCACGGCTTCGAGGGCCGCTACCGCGAGGTGAAGCCCATGGAGCGCATCGAGCAGACCTTCGAGTGGGACGGCACGCCCGGCCACGTCGTCGTGGAGACGATGACGCTGGAGGACCTGGGCGACGGCCGCACGAAGCTCGTCAACGTGTCGCTCTTCCACACCCCGGAGGACCTCCAGGGCATGGTCGGCGCCGGCATGGAGCAGGGCCTCAACCAGAGCTACGCGGCGCTCGACAAGCTCCTCGCACGGCCCAACTGACGCGGCCCTCGCGCTTGAACGGGAACAAACAGACTAACCCAACTTCCAAGAAAACGAGATTGACAGTCCGAGCCGCCAGGACGTCTGGTCGCCTCCAACCCCTGTTGGAGGCGAAAGATGGTCCCATCCCCCCGTTCCCGCGCGCTCGTCCGGGCGTGCCTGCTGCTTCCCCTGTGCTCGCTGGCGGCGTGTGACGTCCGCGAGCCCACGCCCGACGCGCGCGTCGCCGTCTCACGTGGCGCGGTCACCGGCGAGCTGGCCGCGACGCTCATCGACGACGGCGGCTTCAACTATCCCTGGCAGGTGAACGACGGCGACGAGGCCTCGGGCGCGTGGGGCGCGGGCGACAACGCCTATGCCGGCTACGACCTGGGGACGTTGAAACAGGTGCGCGAGGTGTGGAGCCTGGGCGACCAGGCGTACCGCTTCCACGTCCAGCTCTTCGACGCGAACTGGTCCCAGACGGGCTGGTACGACTGCGACGTCGACGGCAGCGCCGTCCAGTGGCAGGGCTGCGACATCCCGGACACGAACGCGCGCTTCGTCTACGTGCGCTACCGCACGAACACGAGCGGCTCCTGGGTGCAGGAGGTGAACCTCCTGGGGGACGACGCGGGCCCCAGCGAGCTGCCCATTCCCACGGGCGCCTTCCGGGGCACCTACTTCAGCGACCGGAACCTGACGACGCGGGCCTTCCAGCGCCAGGACGCCGCCATCCAGTTCTCCTGGGGAACCGGGAGCCCCGGCACGGGCGTGGGCGTGGATGACTTCAGCGTGCGCTGGGAGGGCGACTGGAACTTCGCCACCGCGGGCACGTACCGGTTCTCCACCACGTCCGACGACGGCAGCCGCATCTCCGTCGACGGGGCGCTCGTCGTGGACCACTGGAGCGACCACGGCGCGTCCACGCGGACCGGCGACGTCACGCTCACCGCGGGCAAGCACCGCGTGAAGGTGGAGTACTACGAGGCCACCGGCGACGCGTCCGCCCAGGTGGGCTGGACGTTGCAGTCCGGGAACACGCCCGGCGTGGGAGGCGTCCCCAATCCGCCCACCGGCTGGGTGCTGGACCTCCAGGACGACTTCAACACCTTGGACTGGAACAAGTGGAAGCAATGGCAGACCAACGTGCCGCTCATCCACACTGTCATGGTGATGAACACGCAGAGCCAGTGCGTGACGGCCAATGGCTACCTGGAGATGCGCGCCCGGAAGCGCAATGACGGCTCCGGCATCTGGGACGGCTGCTACCTGGACCAGGGCACGTGGTGGGACGCGCAGAACTCGCGGCCCGCGCATCCCGGCTACGCGGACTACCAGGTGTCGTTCAAGGCGGACCTGCCGCCGGGCGTGGGCACGGGCATGTACTTCCTCATGTGGCCCATCGCGGAGAGCTGGGGCGGGACGCCGTGGCCGCCGGAGCTGGACCTCGTCGAGCTGCCCAACAACGACGGCACCAGCGTGATGACGACCTGGCACTGGGACCCGGACAACAAGCAGTCCGAAATCAGGCCCGCCGTGGACCGCCGCAATGGCAAGCAGTGGGTCTACACCGCGCGCCGCGTGGGCAATGACATCCGGATGTGGATTGGCGACCCGGCGACCAATGCCATCCGGGAGATTCCGCTGCCGGCCGCGTTCTCCAACAACCCGGACTACAAGCGGATGCTGGTGGGCATGGCCAACTTCGTCGCGTCCACGTGGGCCATCAACGGCAGTGCGTCCGCGTTCTGGTACGGCGATGCGAACGCCACGGGCTCCACGGCATGGACCGCGTCCATCGACTACGTGAAGGTCTGGAAGCCGGGCCCGGGCTTGAGCGGGCAGTAGGGCTTTCCATCCCAGCGCGGACGACTCAGGGCAGGTCGTCCGCGCTTCGCGGCTCCTTCACGGGCTGGCCATTCTGCTCCCGCCGGGCGCGGCCCACGGCCTCGTACACCGCCATGCGCGCGCGCATGATGCCGCCCAGGGGCCGGTGCGCGGCCAGGCTGTGGGACGGGCTGAACAGCATCGCCTCGTCCACCGCGTCCTGGAGGGCCGGGTCGTACGCATCCTGCGCGGGCAGCACGAGCCGGGCCACGGGCTGGTAGGGGCTCTCCTCTTCCGGCCACTCCGCGTTCGCGTTCTCCACGGGCATCCGCTCCAGGTCCGTGCACAGCTGGACGCCCATCACGAACTCCGCCGGGTGCTCGCGGAAGAACGCCACCACCGCCTGGCGCAGGCCGTCGAAGTCCCGCACGTCCAGCTTCGCGTCCACCAGCGCGCGCAAGCCGGGCGAGTCGGGCGTCACGTTGAGCTTCGCGAGGTAGTCCCCGTACCGGATGGGGGCCTGGCTGTAGTACGGCTCGCCCAGCGGGTGCAGGAAGGGGTGGCCGAAGAAGTCCAGCACCGCGCTGTCCGCCCCCACCGCGTGCAGCCCCGTGTTCGTGGCGAGCGACACCGCCGACACCGCGCCCTTCACGGCCTGCGGCGTCCGGGGGGCAAGGTGCTCCACCGGGGCAATCTGCGCGAGGAACGCCCTGGGGCCCACGGCGTTGAACACCTTGCCGGTGTCCAGCAGGAAGTCCTGCGTCGTCTCTCCCTCGTGGCCAGGCAGCATGGGGCCCAGGCCCTGGACGCCCAGGACCTTGAGGGCCAGCCCCCGAGGACCGGAGACCCGCCGGTCGTCGTCCAGGTCCCCGGGCACGTGCGACAGCCGCGCCACGACGGGATACGCGCGGGCTTGCGCGAACAGGCCCTGGCGCAGGGGCGCGGGCAGGCCGTCCAGCACCCGCAGCTCTCCCTTCACCAGGCCGTGGGCCTTGGCGTGCGCGGCGCGCACGGTGCGGCCGTGCTTCGGGCGCGTCAGGGCCATGCCCTTGAGCATCGCCGCGATGAGCTTCTCGATGACCTCCCCTTCGTCGGGCTCCACCACCTCGACGTCGTCGCGGTAGCGGACGTAGCCGCGCGGCGCCTGCTTCGACTCGGACTCGCTCATGAAAGGGACCGTCCTGGACCTCCAGGCGCTGGAGGTAGGCGCCGGGCCTCCATGCGTCAGGACTCCCCGCCCCTTTGCGGGCCTGGAAGGTCCGCTGCTGGATGCTCCAGCGGCGCGAAGTGGCGCGCGCTGCACACATTCCAGCCCTTCAACTCCGTCGTACCGTCCCCCTGCTTTTCGGTATATCCCTGGCTCCCCCCCAACGGGCTTCCCCCC
>NZ_RAVW01000512.1 GCF_003611585.1 Corallococcus exercitus
GGTGGGGAAGGGGAGTTCCGCGGCAGGGCCGCGCCCGTGGACCGGGAAGGCACCGCGCGCCGACTCCTGCCCCGGAGGGCGGGACAGGCGGCGCGCGGCACTTCATGCGACGGCTACTTCGTCTCCTTCGCGGTGCCCGTCGTCTTCGGGGCGCCGTCGAGGTACGCGCGGTAGGCCTCGAAGGCGTACGGCCGGCCGAGGAAGTCCTTCACCAGCTCCGCGGCGGGCTTGGAGCCGCCGGGCTCCAGCACCGTCTTGCGGTAGTGCATGGCCGTGTCGCGGTCCAGGTAGCCGGTCTCCTGGAACTTCGACTCCAGGTCCTTCGCGATGACGGAGGACCAGAGGTACGTGTAGTACGCGGCCGAGTACCCATCCAGGTGCCCGAAGGCGAGCTCGAAGTGGGTGCCGTCGCGGTACTCGTGGCGGAAGGGGGACAGCTTCTTCTGCAGCTCCGCGAGCACCGCGGACGTGTCGAAGCCCGGCGCGCGCGAGTAGTACTGGAGGCTGACCGCGGACAGGAACAGCTGGCGGCGCGCGTAAAGGCCCAGGCCGAACTCCTTCGACGCGCGCAGCTTCTCCACCAGCTCCGCGGGGATGGGCTCGTTGGACTCGTGGTGCTTGGCGAAGCTCTTGAGCACCTCCGGCTGCTCCGCCCACTGCTGCAGCAGCATGGACGGCGTCTCCACGAAGTCGCGCTCCGTGGAGATGCCGGAGATGGGCGTCCACTTCTGGTGGCCGGAGAAGATGGCGTGCATCAGGTGGCCGAACTCGTGGAAGAACGTCTCCACCTCGTCGTGCGTCATCAGGTCGCCGGGGCGCGGGAAGTTGCACACCAGCACGCCCTCCGGCAGCCGCTTGCCCTCCTCACCCGTGACGAGGTCGAACTGCGCCGCGTGCTTGTACTTGTCGTCGCGCGGGTGCATGTCCAGGTAGATGCGGCCCAGCGGCTTGCCGTTGTCCACCACGTCGTACGCCTCCACGTCGGCGTGCCACGTCTTCGCGTCCTTCACCGGCTGGAAGGCCACCCCCCACAGGCTGGAGGTGATGCCCATCACGCCGTCCTTCACTCGCGCGTACTCCAGGTAGGGCCGCACCGCCTGCGAGTCGAAGCCGAACTTCTCCGCGCGCAGCCGGTCCTCGTAGTAGTCCTGGTCCCAGGGCTCCACCACGGTAGCGCCCTTCACGTCCTTCTTCTTGCGCGCCAGCAGCTCCGCCATCTCCTTCTTCGCGCGGGCCTCCGTGGCCTGCGCCAGCTGGTCGATGAAGTCCGCCGCCGCCTGCTGCGTGCGCGTCATGCGCGTTTCGGTCGTGAAGGCCGCGTAGCTGTCGTAGCCCAGCAGCTTCGCCAGCGCGTTGCGCTTCTCGATGAGCTGCGCGAGCACCGCCTGGTTCTTCGGGAACGCGCGCTGGCGGTAGGTGCGCCACAGCTTCTCGCGCGCCTTCGCGTTCTTCGCGTACGTCATGAACGGGAAGTAGTCCGGGTAGTTGCTGGTGATGACCACCTTGCCGTCCGCGCCGGGCGCGTGCGCCTTCTTGTAGTCCTCCGGCAGCCCGTCCAGGTCCTTGGGCGTGAAGGCCACGCTGCGCGTGTCCTCCGCGATGTTCTGCCCGAACTGCTGGCCCAGCTTCAAAATCTCCTCGTTGAGCGTCTTCACCTGGGCGCGAGTTGCCTCGTCCCGGTCCACGCCCGCGCGGCGGAACTCCAGCAGCGTGCGGCTCATCCAGTACTGCGTGGCCGCGTCCGCCTTGGACAGGTCCACCAGCGACAGCGCGTCATAGACGCCGCGGTCCTGCGACAGCGCCACGTTGGCCGCGTCCACCTGCTGCTCGCACTCGCGGGACGCGTCGCGCATGGCGGCGTCCGGGTGGATTTCATGCGTGAGGCTGGAGCGGTTGGCCGCGTTGATGAGCGCCGTCTGCGCCTCGTCGTACGCCTTGAGGACGCCCTGGCCGTCCTTCTTCGGATCCAGCTTCTTCAGCGCGGCCACCTGCGCCTGCGCGCGCTCCAGGTCCGCCTTGCACACGGCCTTGAAGGCGTCCGGCGTGCCGGCCAGCGGCTCCGAGCCCTTGACGGGCGCCACCTGGGGCTTCGCCGCGTTGGCGGCGACGCGGGCCATGGCCTCGCGGTTCTGGGTGATGCTGCCGTTGGAGCAACCCGTCGCGGCGAGCGCCGCCACCACGGTGAGCGCGGGGATTTTCAAGGGGGACTTCCTCCACAAGGGGAACGACCTGCTTCGCGGGCCCGTCATGCCACATCCGCGCCCCTCCGCGCCCGTCCGCCGTGAACGGCCAGGCAGCCCCCCGGGACCGTCCGGATGCCCGGGTGCCCTGCCTGACGCACCCCGCCTTGTCTCCCGTCCAGCCGCCCGGTAATTCCACGCTCGCCTCGAATTCTTGGAAGTTGTCGGAGTGGTCCTGGCCGGAGGGTGAAACGGATGCGCAAGGCACTGGGTGGTGCGGTCGCGGCGTTGCTGTTGTGGGGCTGTGGTGGCGCGGGCACGGAGGCCCCGCCGGCGTCCCCCGAGGGGCTGTCGCTCACCTCCGGGACGGGACTGACCGAGGGCACCTGGGCGCAGGACGGGCGGACGGTGTCCTTCGCCTCGCGTGAGGTGGAGCCCGGGGTGTACCGCCTGGAGGTGCGCATGCACGGCATGACGCTGACGGGCCTGATGGACCCGGCGTCGGGTGTGTCCACGCTGGACGGCTTCGCGGACGCGAACGCGCGGGACACGCAGGTGGTGGAGCAGGACCGCCAGGTGCTGAGCGCGTTCTACGGGGCGCTCAACCAGGGCCTGCCGCAGGGTGACGCGGCGGCGCCGGAGGCCATGTACCTGCGCCGCGCGGTGGGCCTGTGGGCGCAGCAGCCCACGAGCGTCACGCTCAAGCGCACGGTGATGGGCGAGCAGGGCCGCGGCTACACGATGCTGTGCAGCTACGCGAAGTGCGGTGGCAGGAACACGGGCAGCTGTGGCGGCACGTACAACTGGTACTCGTACGCGAAGCACGACTGCAACGTGGGCGGCTTCGACAACGCGCGCAACCAGCAGATTGCCCAGCTGGGTGACCACACGACGTGCAGCGGCGACGAGTACTACATGAACGGCAGCACCTGGGTGTGCGGCGAGCCGGACCACTGGTCGCGCCCCAAGGTGATGGGCAACTGCTTCGGCCGCTGCGGCGGCGGCTGCGGTGGCGACACCCAGTACACGCTGGATGCCACCAACCACGACGGCTGCGTGCGCAACGGCCACATGCTGGCGTCCGGCTACTGCGATGACCAGTTCACGTCCGCGTCGGACGACGAGCTGTTCGCGCCCAACTGCTACTAGCGCGGATGGGACGACGCGCGGCGAGACTCGCGGTGGGGGCGGCGGGGCTGTGGCTCGCCGCGCTCGCCGTGCTCGCCGTGCTCGGTTGTCCGTCCACGACGTCCTCCAGCGCGGAGGCCGGGGAGGCGGTGGTGCGCCGCTTCTTCCAGGCCCTGCCCACGGGGGACTGCGCGGTGCTGGGCCCCATGCTGGTGACAGGGCAGGGCGTGCCTTCGTGCGAGGAGACGGTGCAGGACCTGCGCAGGCACGGCATGGGCCTGGTGGACGTGCTCGACGCGAAGGTGGATGGGCGCGACCCGGACGCGGTGGTCGTGCGAGCGCGCGTGTCGCAGGGAGGAACGGAGCGCTCGGAGCCGTTCCTCTTCCGGGTGGAGCGCCAGGGTGACGGCTGGCGCCTTCGGTTGTAGGGGGTGTGGACGATGCGGAACCGGAAGCGGGTGATGCTGGGGGGCGCGGTCGTGCTGGTGGCCGCGCTCAGCGCCGTGATGCTGTGGCCGGCCCGCGAGGCGCCTGCACCGTCCGCCACGCCCCCGGCGCCGAACGTGGGCCCGGCCCCGGTGACGGCGGCCCAGGTCGCGCCGAAGCGCGCGGTGCCGGTGCGGACGCCAGACCCCGCGCCGCCCCACGCCACGGTGGTGCCGCCCGCGCCCGGGGACGTGCCGCCGGAGCCGGAGGTGGCCAACGCGCCGCCGCAAGCGAACGACCCCATCGAGCAGGAACAGCCCCAGACGGCGCGCTGGAAGCTGGAGAAGACGGAGCACATCGCCACGCTGCTGGGGCGGGACGTGTCACGCCTGGAAGGCGAGCGGCAGGAGGCGAAGGCGCGAGGAGACAAGGTCCGCGTCGAGCAGGTGGACGCGCTGCTCCAGCGCCACCGCGTCCGGCTGGACGAGCTGCGTGAAGAGGCCCGCACCCTGGCGGACGCCGCCCGGAACGAACCGCCGGAGCCCTGACGGAGGAGAGGGGCTCCGCTCCGGGGGAGCGCTCCACACGAACCTGTCCGACAGTCGGACCGGTTTGAAGGACCAGCGCCGGTCTCCCGCTCCCGATGCGCAGCGGAAACCTGTCGGACAGTCGGACAGGTTCTGGACCGCGCCCGGGTTCGGACCTCGGCCAGTGCGGTGGCCGCCCGCCTGCCCTCCGGACGGCTTGCCGTGCCCGCGTCACCGGAAGCCCTCGTCGCTTCGCGCTGGGAGTATGAGGGCTTCTGCCGTGAGTCTCCGCGCCCTCACGCGGGCGTGACAGGTACGGCGCGGCGTGCGCATAGAAAAGAACGTGTCCGTTTCCACCGCGACTGCTTCCACCGGGCCTTCCAACATCCGCTCCACCCGAGGCACCCGGCTGGCTTCCATCGCGGTCGCCAGCGCGCTGTTCATGGAGTTCCTGGACTCCACGGCGCTGTCCACCGCGCTGCCCACGCTGTCCGTGGCGTTCGGCACCGACCCCGTCCACCTCAAGCTCGCGCTGACGTCGTACATCCTGGCCCTGGCGGTGCTCGCGCCCGCGAGCGGGTGGATCGCCGACCGCTTCGGCCCGCGCCGCGTCTTCATGACCGCCATGGTCGTGTTCCTCGCGGGCTCCGTGCTGTGCGGCTTCTCCCAGACGCTCGCGCAGCTCGTCGCCTCCCGCACGCTCCAGGGGCTGGGCGGCGCGCTGATGACGCCCGTGGGACGGCTCATCGTCGTCAACTCGGCGCCGCGCGAGAAGCTGGTGTCCGCGATGAGCTGGTTCACCATGCCCGCGCTGGTGGGGCCGCTCTTGGGTCCTCCGCTCGCGGGCTTCATCCTGGGCGTCGCGGACTGGCCGTGGATCTTCTTCATCAACGTGCCGGTGGGCCTCTTGGGCATGTGGGCCGTGGCGCGCTTCGTGCCCCCGCTGAAGCAGCCGGACCCCGGCCCCTTCGACACGAAGGGCTTCGCCATCGCCGTGGTCGCCATCACCGCGCTGATGGGCGCGGCGGAGACGGTGGGCATCGGCCTGGTGCCGTGGCCCGTGCAGGTGGGCATCACGCTGGTGGCGGTGGGGGCGCTCGCGGCCTACGTGCGGCACGCGCTGCGCACACCGCGCCCGGTGCTCAACCTGCGCCTGTTCCAGGTGGACACCTTCCGCGCCAGCATGATGGGAGGTGCGCTGGTGCGCATTGGCCTGGGCGCGACGCCCTTCCTCCTGCCGCTGCTCTTCCAGGTGGCCCTGGGCTGGGGGCCGCTGGAGGCGGGGCTCGTCACCATCGGGACGGGGCTGGGCGCCTTCATGTGCAAGCCGGTGGCGCCCGCGCTCATCCGCCGCGTGGGCTTCCGCCAGACGCTCATCGCCTCCAACCTGCTCACCGCCGCGCTGACGGCCGTGCCCGCCTTCTTCGGGCTGGGGACGCCCATCCCGTTCATCATCGTCACGCTGGTGTGCAGCGGCTTCATGCGCTCCCTGCAGTTCACCGCCACCAACACGGTGGCCTACGCGGACCTCCCCAAGGAGGCGGTGAGCAACGGCTCCACCATCGCGGTGGTGACGCAGCAGATGGCGCTGAGCGTGGGCATCAGCTTCGGCGGCCTGATGCTGCACGTGGCGCGCGGCGGCGGTGACGTGCGCCTCACGCCGGACCGCTTCGTCCTGCCGTTCCTCGCCATCGGCATGGTGTCGTCGCTGGCGGGGCCGCTCTTCCGCCGGCTGCGTCCGGACGCGGGCGAACACATCGGCGGCCGGGCCGCGGCGCGCGGCTGAAGCGTCCGGCAAACGACGCTCCCGCCGCGGCAAGGCTTCCGCGAAAGCCCCCGTCGCGGAGCAGGCGGGCAGGCAGCGCCTCTTTTTCCCACCTTCTTTCGCCCCTCCCCGCCCACCAGTTTCCCCGCGAGGAATCCAACAGAGGGGGTGGGAATGGGT
>NZ_RAVW01000513.1 GCF_003611585.1 Corallococcus exercitus
CCATCCGTCTTGCCGCCCCCGCCACCGTCGTCACTGCAGGCCGCCAGCAACGCCACCGCCAGCACCACGCCCATTCGCTTCGCCATGTGCCAGTTCATGCGATTCGTCTCCCTGCGCTCAACGCGAATGGCGTGCCAACCATGACCTGCGCACAGCGTCAAGCACCCTGGACCCCGGCCGGCCCGATAATGTCCGCAAGCCCGGAGGCCGGGCCTGCGTTCCCGGCCACTTGGCCGATTCCCGGGGAACCTACGGGCGGTATGGTAGCGGCACAATGGGTCGGGAAGACTCCCACCTTGGGGCACTTTCAGTACAGGGGCGAAGCATGAAGCGCGGCGGCGAATCAGGCCAGGTGGCGGTGGAGACGGCCATCGTCTTGCCCCTGTTCGTGTTCATGCTGCTGGGCATCCTGCAGCTGGGGCTGATGCACCAGGCCCGGCTCCTGACGAAGTACGCGGCCTACAAGGCCGTGCGCGCCGGCTCGCTGCACAACGCGGACATCCCCACCATGGAGAAGGCCGCCCTGGCGGTGCTGCTGCCCATGGTGAGCACGGCCGCCAGCGGGGGCGCGGAGGTCATCAAGCCCATCACCAGCGCCGGTGACTTCAAGTCCAAGTTCGAGTCCGGAGACATCTCCAAGAACAAGATGAACGACGCCTCCGGCCTGAAGTTCGCGGAGGTGACCATCTGCAACCCGCTGAAGGGGGACCTGGGCTCCGGCTCCCACGGCAACAAGGAGATGGACTTCGATGATCCGAAGGTCGCCTCCGGTGACGCCGGCTGGGCGGACAGCCTGCGCACCAAGCTGAGCGTGCAGGTGACGTTCAACTACCGCCTGCCCATCCCGTTCGCGGACGTCTTCATCTACAACATCGCGCGGGGCCGCGACCTGCCGTACGTCCTGCGCCTGGGCAAGGACTCGGACCGGGACGAGTTCATCGTCAAGAAGATGTCCAAGTACGACGCCGCCGCGAACAACAAGCTCTACATCCTGCCCATCCGCGCCACGTACATCATGCGGATGCACTCCAATCTCTACCTCACCCAGAAGGAACTTCCGGAGGAGAACGAATGCATCTTCCCGTTCGAACCGTGAGGTCCGCCTCCCGGCCCAAGCGCCGCCACCGGGGCCAGGCCCTGGTGCTCGCGTGTCTGTCGTTCCTCCTGCTCGCGCTGATGACGACGCTGAGCTTCAACCTCAGCCACGCCCTGCGGGAGAAGATGAGCCTGCAGCAGCACAGCGACGCGCTCGCCTACTCCATGGGCGTCGTGGAGGCGCGCGCGCTCAACTACTACGCGGCCAGCAACCGGGCCATCGCGTCCGCCTACGTGGGCATGACGTCCGCGCACGGCTACATGGCCGCCGCCAGCGCCACGGGCGACATGATGCGCGCCGGCATGATGAGCTTCTTCATCGTCGCGGCCCTGGAGGTGGCGCAGTGCCCGCCCTACAACTTCCAGCACTGCTTCGACGCGCTGGAAGCGGTGATGATCGCCATGGACTACAGCTCCAAGGCCAGCGACTACGACTCCAAGGTCAAGGACGTGGAGGAGAAGTTCAACAAGGTCATCCAGGACCTGAACAAGATGGCGAACGACATCCATGAGTCGCAGAAGTCCGCTCACAGCAAGGCGCGCAACGCCGTGCGCAGCGGACAGTCCGCGAACCTGTCGGACCTGACCGACTGGAACGTCCCCGGCGCCAACGCGCTCGACTCGTCCGTGGGCGGGCTCAACGCGGAGGAGTTCGACTGCGCGGTGGACGGCATGAACTGCTCGCGCGCCGGCTCCAGCAACAAGGCCCGCGCCCAGGTGATGACGGAGATCGCCAACGCCTCGCGCCCCGGCTGGGCCGCCAACCGCAGCCTGCCCGTCATCATGAACGGGCTGCCCACCTACTTCAAAAGCGACTTCATCAAGGACCTGCTCAAGGACATCCCCCAGGAGGGCACCCACATGGTCGTGGGGCACCAGGGCACGGCCAAGGTCGCCCAGACCAAGAGCAACATCCACGGCCCCGGCCAGGTGACTGGCAACGAGGGCAAGGTCGTCGTCGCGGACGAGCACGGCACCCTCATCTCGCAGTGGCGCCACGGCTTCGGCGTGGGCACGTATAAGGCCCTGGTGGAGAGCAGCGAGAACGGCGGCAGCCACGAGCCCTCCGGTGCCCACTCCGGCCAGCACGACGAGTTCAAGGGCATCAACACCAAGGACCTGATGTCCTGCTCGTCCACCGGCAACTGCTTCATGAAGTTCCGCGCCGACGACAACCCCGACACGGACTGGGGCCAGCCGCACGTCTACAGCTACGTCACCAAGCAGTTCTTCGTGGGTGACCCGAAGAAGGCGCCCTGGGAGCTCAACGACAGCGGCTCGTTCACGCTCACGCACGGCGCCCAGGGCGACGGAAAGCTGCAGCTCGCGCCCGGCGAGGGCGCGGCGCTCTCCAAGGCGCTCGTCTACTACCACCGCCTGGGCCCCAACGGCTGGAAGGAGGCCCCGGGCCTCTTCAACCCCTACTGGCGCGTGAAGCTGCACCCGTTCACCGCCCAGGAGGCCTCGAAGGTGCTCAACCGCGCCGGCAACGGCGACGCCGCGGACCTCGCCGGCGCCAAGGACCTGGCCCTATGAGCGCCGCGCCTTCGTCCCTCCGCCGCGTCCGGGGCGCCGCCTCCGTGGAGATGGCGCTCTCCATGATCGTCCTCATCCCCATCTTCATGTACGCGCTCTTCCTGGACGACCTCCTGCGCTATTCGCTGGATGCCCAGGAGGCCGCGGTGACGACCATCTGGGACTTCACCACGCAGGACTACACGAAGGCGCTCAAGCAGAGCGGCGGCGGCGGCACGGGCCCCCAGGGCGGCAGCTCCAACGTGCAGCACAACGCCCGCCTCACCTACTGCGACCACGAGTCCGGCATCGACCGGCCGGACGCCATGTCCGGCAGCAACTACGCGGACTGCGAGGACCTGGACCACCACCTGGCGGTCGTCGCCCACGTGTGCTGGATGAACGCCAAGGCCAAGCAGGTGACGTGCGAGGCGCCGGACACCGGCGCGGCGTCGCTGGGCGGCCTGGCCGGCAAGTACCAGGACCAGTTCACCAACGGCGGCTACATCGAGTGCTCCGCCCGCGCGGTGGTGGAGAACTACCTGCTGCCCGAGCAGTTCCTGCCGGAGTTCAGCAAGAACGTGGCGCTGACCAAGAAGAACTGGAAGGGCGAGGGAGACGTCCACGCGAACGCCCAGCAGGGGACGGAGGGCAAGGGCGGCAATGCGTACTTCCTCAAGGAACAGCGCATGAGCATCATCACCGACACCTGGGCGCTGACGGAGGACGCGGACATCTCCCCGTCGGACTCCAGCGGTGAGTTCTACGAGCGCGTGGACTACGTATACTCGAACGTCAACAGCGTCTGGGCCATGAAGAACAGCATGCAGCAGTTCCGCAGCGCGCTGACCCAGGACCTGCTGGACGGCACCATGCTCTACATGTTCGAGGACTCGCCCAACAACCCGTACGTGTCCATCCACCCGCACCTGGCCAACATGCAGACCCCGTCCAACACCGTGGACCAGGAGGGCAGCACCCGCTACTTCAACCAGGAGTGGCGTGACTGGGACAACGACAAGAACCAGGACACCTACAAGCACGGGCAGCGGGGCGAGTGGTACATGGGGTGCAAGGATCCGGAGTCGTGCTGAAGGAGCTGTCCTCGCATCCCGCCTTCCGCACCGCGGCGGTGCTGGTGTCGGTGGCGGTGGCGGGCATCCTCATCGGCATGGGCCTGGAGGAGGCGCGCTACGGGGGCGCCACCACGGAGCTGGAGCGCGCGGAGGCCGCCGCGGATGAGCTGGACCAGGAGGCGACGGCGGCGAGCGGCCCCACGCGCTCCAAGCGGGACGAGGCCATCCTGGCGCGCACGCTGTCGTACTTCCCGCCCTATCCCAACGGCGGCCGCCCGGAGGCGCTGGCCGCGGACTACCTGGGGGCGGACACGCCCATCGCGGCGGCGTGGTTCTCCACGCAGGACTCGTCGGACCAGGTGCTGCAGCACTACCGCAAGTTCCTCCTGGACCAGGGCCTGCCCGTCGTGGGCGTGCGCTTCAACGACAACGCCGGCTACGTGGGCTACTGGGTACCCAAGGACGACGAGGTGCGGCTGATGTCCACGCTGCACCAGGGGGACGAAACCATCGTCTTCGTGTCCTCTGCGCGCATGCGCAACTACCTGGAGCGCGCCGGCCGGGTGCCCCCGGGCGTCCCAGTGCCCCGGGGCCTGCGGGACGTGGCGTCCCTGTCCCTGCGGATGGAGGGCGCCACCAACATCACCGTGTCGGGCCGGGTGCCGGACACCACGCTCCCCGAAGCGGAGCAGGCCTACCGCGCGCAGCTGGGCGACCAGGGCTGGAGCGTGACGGAGGCCCGTCAGGAGGGCTTCCAGGAGACCCAGCTGAGCCTGACGCGCCCGGGGCTGCGCGGCCAGGCCACCTTGAGGCAACCTGCCGCGCAGCAGGCGGTGGACTTCCACCTGTCCCTGATGCGGGCCCAGGGCGCGCCATGAGTCGCGCGCGTGGAGAGCGAACGATGAGCCGTTTCAAGAAGCAGGTCCTGGCCCTGTCCCTGGGCGTGGGCGCGCTGCTGTGGGCCCCCCAGGCCGTCGCGGGCGTCAGCTGCGAGCGCCGCTGCGCGGAGGACAAGGTGAAGTTCGAGAAGGTCTGCAAGGAGAAGGCGAAGAACGCGCAGCCCTACTGCACGAAGGTCGCCGGCCAGGCGAAGGACAAGTGCGTGGACCAGTGCCGCAACGGCAAGAAGGGCGGCGGCGGTGGCACGACGATGGAGGCGCCTCATGAAGACGCGCACTAGCCTGAAGCAGGGACTCCAGCGCGGGCAGGCCATGGCGGAGTACGGCGTCATCACGGCGGCGTTCTTCGGCTTCACCGTGCTGAGCTGGCCGTTCCTCATCCAGCTGCTGCGGGCCCTCAACACCTACTTCCAGTCCATCTACTACATCATCCAGTCGCCCATCCCCTGACGTCAGGGACGGGCGGCCGGAACGGGTGGGGCGCTTACGGCTTCACGGTGGTGACGAACACCGCCTTGCCGCCCTCCACCTTCATCACCACGGCCTGCTTCACCGCGTCGCGGTTGGCGTCCAGGTTGATGGTGCCCGCCACGCCCGGGAAGTCCTTCGTGGCCGCGATGGCGTCACGCAGCGCGGGCCCGGAGGTGTCCGGCGCGCGCTTCATCGCATCCACCAACAGGCGCCCGGCGTCGTACGCCAGCACCGCCACGCTGTCCGGCACGCTGCCGTAGGCGGCCTTGTACTTCTTGAGGAAGTTCTGGACGACGGGGTCCGGGTTGTCCGGCGAGTAGTGGTTGGAGAAGTAGCTGCCCTCCAGCGCGGAGCCGCCCAGCTCGTACAGCTTGTCGGAGTCCCAGCCGTCACCGCCCAGCAGCGGCACGCGCAGGCCCACCTCGCGCGCCTGCCGCGCGATGATGCCCACGTCCGTGTAGTAGCCCGGGACGAACACCGCCTCCGGCTTCATGTTCTTGATGGACGTGAGCTGCGCGCGGAAGTCCGTGTCGCCCTTGGAGTAGCTCTCGTTGCCGACGATGGTGCCGCCGAACTCCTTGAACTTCTGGTTGAAGACGTCCGCCAGGCCCACGGAGAAGGCGCTCTTGTTGTCGGTGAGCACCGCCACCTTGTCGAGCTTCAGGTTCTCCCGCGCGAACTTCGCCATCACCAGGCCCTGGAACGGGTCGATGAAGCAGACGCGGAAGATGTAGTCGCCCTTCTTCGTCACCTCCGGGCTGGTGGAGGTGGGGGTGATCATGGGCACCTTGCCCGCCTGCGCCTTGTCCGCCATGGCCATGGACACGGACGACGCGGCCTCACCCAGGAGCGCCACCACCTTGTCCTGCGCGATGAGCCGCGTGGCCGCCTGGGCGCCTTCCTCCGGACGGCCCTGGCTGTCGTAGACGCGCACCACCAGCTTCTGGCCGCGCACGCCGCCTGCGGCGTTGGCCTCCTGGAGCGCCAGGTCGATGCCGTTGCGCGCGGAGATGCCGAAGGTGGCCTCGGAGCCGGTGAGGCTGCCCACCTCGCCAATGAGGATGCTGCCTTCCGGCGGAGGCCCGGGCGGGGCGGCGGTGGCGCCGCCCGCCTGAGTGGTGGG
>NZ_RAVW01000514.1 GCF_003611585.1 Corallococcus exercitus
TATAAGAGACAGCCCATCCAAACTTCACCCGAGACCTCCGGCTGCCAAGCCCGTCCGCCTCCGCGGGGGCTTTGGGAACCAGCCGCCCCGGTCGCCCGCGTGTCCCTGCCCGAG
Source organism: Corallococcus exercitus (assembly GCF_003611585.1). Classification (GTDB taxonomy): domain Bacteria; phylum Myxococcota; class Myxococcia; order Myxococcales; family Myxococcaceae; genus Corallococcus; species Corallococcus exercitus. The sequence continues at coordinate 115 of NZ_RAVW01000514.1, forward strand.
AGCAAGCCCTGTGCCCCGCGACTCACGCGGCGGCCGGCCTCTTTTCAGGGGGTTGCATGAGGGTCGGCGCGACAGCCAACAAGGCGACCGGAAGACGTTGCAGCGTCGGTGCGGCGCGCACGGTAGGAATTGCCGACGCGGGGCCGCTCCGGAGGGTCATCCGGAAGGGGGGTGGAGCGGCTGATCCGTTGAAAACTCCCCGGAAGCGCGCGCGAAGCGGCGCCATCGACGGGATCGCGGCGGGCCGCGAAAGGGGACCCGGGCGCCATTGCGGTGGCGCCGGGCCATCACTTCCCCCGGAACTTCAGCGCCGGTGGGTGAACTGCACGCGGCGCCCGCCCATGGGCGGCATCACCGGCGGGGCCTCCAGGCCGAACTGCCACCAGAGCGGCTCGTAGGGCTTCATCTTCAGGCGCTTGTCATTCTGCAGCTGGGCGAGGCTCCCCTTGAGCTTCTCGTCGGAGGGGTTCTGCTCCACGCCGCGCGCGAGCACGCGCTGGGCCCCGTCCTTGTCCTTCAGCTGCAGGAGGCACCACGCGTACACGGCCCAGACGATGGATTCCTTCTTGCCGCTCTTCACCGCGGCCTCGAAGGACGCCTTCATGGCGGGCACGTCGTTGCGGCGGAAGTGCAGGGCGCCCTCCATGGCCTTGGCCATGTAGTTGCGGCCGCTGGCCTTCTCCAGGTGGGGCTTCGCGCCGTCCAGGTCCTTCACCATGTACTTCAGCATCCCGATCTGCGCGTGGAGCTCCGGCCCGATGAGGAACTGCCACTTGTCCCAGACGAGGCCCTGCTCCAGCGTCTTCACGGCCCGGTCCACGCGCCCCTGGGCTTCCTTCTGGTTGGCGGGCTGGCCCTGGAGATCATTCTGCACCGTCGTCATCAGCGCCTGGACCCGGGTGGAGACCCGGCGGGCGAGCACGATGTAGGTGGCGAAGAAGACGATGACGCCGGGCACGATGCCGGCCCACCAGGAGAAGCCGCCGGCGAACTTCACCAGCACGCCGACCGCCAGCCCGACGGCCAGGGAGATGAGGAGGTTGTACATGCGCTGCCCCTTTAGCGGTGTGCGTGGACCACCGCAATCTTCGGATGCACACGAACCGAAGGCGCGATATACGTTCGGCCGCCTCGCTCACACCCAAGGGGCCCTCTGTCGAAATTGGTAGACGAGGCGGACTCAAAATCCGCTGCGGCTGACCCCGCGTCCCGGTTCGAGTCCGGGGAGGGCCATCCTCAAACGCAGACCCGGCGCCCGAGATGCCGTCTTCCGGGCCGCCCGAACGTGAAAGCGCTCCCCTGTCCGCCGCGCTGGAAGACGCGATGAAGGTCTTGCTCGTCGAGGATGATCCGAGCCTCCGCGAAGGAATGGGGGAGCTGGTCTCCGAGCTGGCGGACGTGCAGGCGGTGGGCACCCTCGACGAAGCGCTGCGCGCCCTGAAGGCGGACCGCTTCGAGCTGGTGATGACCGACATGCGCATCGCCGGCGGGCACACGGACGGCCGGGGCGTCCTGGAGGCCGCGCGCCGCCAGCGTCACCCGGTGGCCATTGTCAGCGCCGCCGGCCCGGACGAGGTCGCCCAGGTCCTGCACCCCTCGGAGCCGGACGCACTGCTGATCAAGCCCTTCCAGGTGGACGACATCCTGGGGCTGGTGGAGCGCTTCCTGGAGCTCAAGCGCCAGGTGGTCGCCGCGGCCGGGGAGCCCCTATCCGGGGATGCGCCGGACTGGACGGAGCCTTCGCCCGGGGTGCGCTGCGCGGGGGCGACCCCGGACAGCGCCCGGATGTGGCTGCGGCTCTCACCGGAGGCCTCCCTTCCCTGGAGCCGTCCCCAGGATGCCCACGGCGTCCTCCTGGTGGAGGGCGACCTGGAGCTGGACGGGGAGCGCTATGCCGCGCCTTGCTACCTCTTCCTGTCGCAGGGCGCGGCGCCCCGGCTGAAGACGCGGGCCGGTGCGCTGGCCGTGTGCGTGCCGCTGCGCGGCTAGGCGACGAGGTCACCCGTGGACATCCCTCTCTGGCCCACGCCGCATGAGCCGTCACGCCTGGGGCGTCCGTCCCGGCGCGCGGCCACCGCGGCGCTGGAAACGCACATCGCCGTCCTCAAGGGCGAGCCGCTGAAGGCCGCGCTCGCCACCGCGCTGCGGGAGGCGGAGGGGCTGGGCGGACAGGAGCGGCGCTTCGTGGCCATGGCGGCGCGCGAGCTGTCCCGGCACCAGCGCCTGCTGGACCTGGCGGCGCGGCAGCTGGGGCACTCGCCCGGCAAGCACGTGCTCACGGAGGACCAGGCGCTGGTGCGCTACACGCTCTGGCGGCGCCTGTTCTGTGGCGAGGGCTGGGCGCGCATCGGGCCGGAGGTGAAGCTGCCGGGGCCGGTGCGGCCGCGCACGCTGCATGACGCGGTGCTGGAGGGGCTCGTCACGAAGCCCCTCGCGGAGCCTCCCCCGGCGGAGGGCCCGGAGTCCGTCGTCGAGCGGCTGGCCACCCGGTACTCGTTCCCGGGGTGGCTCACGCAGCGGCTGTCGCAGGTGTATCCGGAAGGGACGCTCGCGGGGCTGATGGCGTCGCTGGACGAGGAGCCCTCGCTGCACTTCCGCGCGCGGCCTCCGGGGACGCGGGACGCGGTGCTCGCGGCGCTGGCGGAGGAGGGCGTGGCGGCGGAGGCCGTGCCCTGCGCGCCGGACGCGCTGCGCGTCGCGGACGCGAGCCACCGCATCTTCGAGTCGAAGACGATGAAGGCCCGGCGGCTCCAGGTGCAGGACGTGGGCAGCCAGCTCATCGTCCTGGCGTGCCTGCCGCCCGGGGCGACCCTGGCGGGGCTCGCCGTGGCGGACGTGTGCGCGGGGGCCGGCGGCAAGACGCTGGGGCTGGCGGACCTGGTGGGCGCGAAGGGGAAGGTGCTCGCGGGAGACCGCTCCAAGCGGCGGCTCGCGGACGCGCGCGACCGGGTGCGCGAGTTCGGCCTCAAGCAGGTGGCGTTCCCGCACCCGGTGCCGCTGGACGCGGTGGACGTGGTGCTGGTGGACGCGCCGTGCAGCGGCACGGGGTCCCTGGCGCGCGAGCCGGATCAGAAGTGGAAGCTGTCCGCGAAGGCCATCGCGGAGTTCCAGGCCACGCAGTCCACGCTGCTCGCGGAGGTAGCCGCGCAGGTGAAGCCCGGAGCGCGCATCGTCTACGCCACGTGCTCCGTGCTGCCGGAGGAGAACGACGCGGTGGTGGAGGGCTTCCTCCAGAAGCACCCGGGCTTCGCCCTGGAGCCGGTGGGGGAGGAGTGGGCGCCGGAACTCCAGGTGGGGGTGGACGGCCCCTACCTGCGCGCCCTGCCACCCCGGGTCCCCGGCGGGGGCTTCTTCGCCGCCCGGCTGGTCCGCAAGGCGGGTTGACAGTCGGCGAGCCGCCACGCTACGCACGAACGACCTTCTCCTCTCCCGAGGGTGACAGCCGTGGCGGCAGATCCGAAGCAGTCCGAAGTCATGCAGCAGATCAACGAGGCCTTCCAGGCGGCCGAGGCCAAGCTGGCCAAGCTGCGGGAGGCCGTTGAACGCAACACGGAGCTGGCGCGGGCCAACGGCAAGGCGGCCTTCCTCAAGGACAAGAAGGAGCAGACCCACCGCGAGCTGGGCGAGGCCGTCTGGCAGGCCGTGCAGGCAGGCCGGCTGGAGCTGCCCCCGAGCTTCGCCCGGCTGCTCCAGTCCATCGCGGCGGCGGAGAAGGCGGCGGCGGATCACGCCGCGTCCCTCACCGACCTGCTCCGGGAAGGAGAAGAAGTGGCGGACCGTTTGAAGGTAAAAAGCGTCGCGAAGCCGCAAAAAGTTGTGGCATCGGGAACGAAGAAGCCGTAGAAGTCGCGCCGCCTCACGGCACGGACCGCCCCCCACGGCGGACCGGGCAGTACGCAGCAAAGAAGGGGCTATAGCTCAGCTGGGAGAGCGCTTGAATGGCATTCAAGAGGTCACCGGTTCGATCCCGGTTAGCTCCACACTGATTTGAGAGAGGCCCGCGAGAGAAATCTCGCGGGCCTTTTGCTTTTGGGGCGCTGCCCCGGCGGGCGCTACCGGCTCGCGGGGACCTCGACCGCCGCCGGGACGTGGCGGGGCAGCCGAACGGTGAACGTGGTGCCCGCTTCGGCGGTGGACGTCACGGTGACGGTGCCGCCGTGGGCCTCCACCAGCTGCTTCACGATGTAGAGCCCCAGGCCGATGCTCCGGCTGCCGTGGTCGACCTCGCCGCTGGCGCGCTGCAGCGGCTGGAAGAGCAGGCCCTGCCGCTCCGGGGGGATGGGGGCTCCCTCGTTGTGAATGGACAGCGTCACGGCGTCGTCCGTGCCGTAGGTCTCCACGAGGACGGCGGTGTCCCGGGGGCTGTACCTCAGCGCGTTGGTCACCAGGTTCTGGGCCATCTGCCCCAGCCGGTCGGGGTCCCACTCGCCCAGGCCGCTGCCGCCGCGGCGCCGGCGGATCTCCCGGTCCGGGTGCGTGGCTTCAATCTCCTCCAGCACGCCGTCCACGATTTCATGCAGATCCGACGGGCGGCGCTGGATGCGCAGCCCGCCGCCCAGGCGCGCCTGGGTGAAGTCGAGCAGGTCGCGGATCATCCGGTGGGCCCGCTCCGCGGCGGACTGGATGCGGCTGACGGCCTTGGTGCTGCGCTCGTCCAGCTCCTCGCGGCGCATCAGGCTGGCGGCGCCCAGGAGGATGGCGCTCACGGGGTTGCGCAGGTCGTGGCTCACGATGCCGATGAGCTGCTGTTCGAAGTCCGCGCGCTGCTGCTGCTGGGCCTGGGCCTGGCGCAGCTCGTGGACGTCCATGGAGGTGCCCACCCACTTCACCACCCGGCCCTCCGCGTCCAGGACGGGCAGGGCGCGCACCAGGTGCCAGCGGTACTGCCCGTCCCGGTAGCGCACCCGGTGCTCGGCCTGGAAGCGCTCGCCGCGCTCCAGCGCATCCATCCAGATCTTGCCGCTGGGGGCCATGTCGTCGGGGTGGATGACGCGCCGGTAGCCCCGGTCCAGGAACTCCTGCGCGGACACGCCGGTCCGCTCCGCCAGCACGTTGTTCACGTAGGTGAACGCGCCGTCCGGGGTGGTGACGAAGACGGCCTCGGGCAGCGCCTCCGCGAGCGTGCGGAACTCCTCCTCGCTGCGGCGCAGGGCGTCGTCCGCGGCCTTGCGCTCCGTGACGTCCTGCATGGCGCCCACCATGCGGATCGCCGTGCCGGTGGCATCGCGCACCACCCAACCCCGGTCCTCCACCTGGGCATAGGTGCCGTCCTGCCGGCGGAAGCGGTACTCAGCGCGCCAGTCGCTGCCCTCGGGCGCGTCCGCGATGGCGTGGAGGCTTTCGATGGCCTGCTGGCGGTCCTCCGGGTGGACGGCGTCCGTCCACCAGTCCAGCCCGGAGGGCACCGAGCCGACCGGGTAGCCGAAGAGCGTGTGGATGCCCTCGCTCCAGGACAGCTGCTGGGTGCGGATGTCCAGGTCCCAGACGGCGTCCTTCGTGGCCCGGGTGGCCAGCCGGTAGCGCGTCTCCGACAGCTGGAGGGCCTGGAGCAGCTCCTCCCGCTGGGCGCGAGCCCGCGCGGCGTTCACCGTCCCCTCCAGGCGGGCCACCAGCTCGCGCACGCCGAAGGGCTTCACCAGGTAGTCGTCCGCGCCGGCGTTGAGGCCCTCCACCTTCGCCTCCTCGCCCGCGCGCGCGGACAGCAGGATGACGGGGATGTGGGCCGTGCGCGGATCCGCTTTCAGCTCGCGCAGCAGGCCGAAGCCATCCAGCCCCGGCATCATCACGTCCGACAGCACCACATCCGGTGGACGCTCCCGCGCTGCGTCCAGCGCGGAGCGCCCGTCCGCCACGGCCGTCACCGTGAAGCGGCCCTCCAGGGACCGCCGGATGTAGTCGCGCATGTCCGCGTTGTCGTCCGCCAGGAGCACGTGGCCCCGCACGACTCCCGGCGACGTCTCCGGGACCGGCACGGGAATGGGCAGCTCGTCCGTCGCGTCCGACAGCCACTGGGCCGCCTCGTGGACGAAGACCTCCGGGTTCGGGGCCCAGGCGGGCCCCTGGG
>NZ_RAVW01000515.1 GCF_003611585.1 Corallococcus exercitus
CTTATCGTCGGCAGCGTCAGATGTGTATAATAGACAGGGGGGCTGGCGTTCCGGGGGCTCCTGTCGCCCTTCCGCTACGCGAAGGACCGGCCGGGCGCGGCGGCGCTGTTCCTCTGGCAGTTCTTCTTCACCTTCGCGTTGGCGCTGTTCCCCACGTACCTGCCGCTGTACGCGGTGGAGCTGGGGGCGCCCCGGGAGGCGGTGGGCCCGCTGGTGGCGGCGTCGTGGCTGACGTACGCGTTCGCCCAGCCCTTCGGTGGGCGGCTGTCGGACCGGATGTCCCGGCGCGTGGGGCTCATCGCGCCGGGCCTCGCGGGCATGGCGGTGATGGCGGCGGTGCTGGGGGCCTGCGGGTGGCTGCCGGACGGCGTCGCGTTGATGGCGCTGGTGGTGGCCTGGGTGCTGCTGGCCGTCCCCGACGGCCTGCACCGCTCCTCCGCGTCCGCGCTGGTGGTGGAGCAGTCCCCGGGCCCTTCGGAGCGCGGCCGGTTCATGGGCGCGCTGGGCTCCTGCGCGGCGCTGGCCTCCGTGCTCGCGCCCGTCACGTATGGCTTCGTCGCGCAGCGGGCCGGCATCGGCTGCGCGTTCCTCGTGTCGTCGGTGTCCCTCGTGCTGGCGCTCGGCTGTGTGTCGCGCGTGCGCGAGGCGTCGTCCCACGCCCCTCCTGAACCGGCCCCCGTGGCCGCCCTCACCCCCACCTCGGAGCCAGGATGAGCCCCCTTCGCCACCTGTGTCGCTGGGGCACCGCGCTGTTGGCCGCGCTGGTGCCCACGCTGGGACACGCTGATTCGACGTACAAGGTCACCGCGACGCGCACGCAGGACGCCATCACCATCGACGGCAAGGGGGACGAGCCCGCGTGGCAGGCGGCCCCGGAGATTTCGGGCTGGTACCTCACGCGCATCAACTACGGCAAGCCCGCGCCGGACGACACCCGGGTCCGCATCCTCTACGACCAGGACAACCTGTACTTCCTCTTCCACTGCCTGGACTCCAAGCCGGAGCGCATCACCGGCTACACGGTGCAGAACGAGGGGTTCCTCCACCAGGAGGACAACATCACCATCATCCTGGACACGTTCCTGGACCACCGGAACGCGTACTACTTCTGGACCAACCCGCTGGGCGTGCGCACCGACGGGCGCATCGTGGATGACGGCGAGGCGTTCTCCACCAACTGGCGTGGAGAGTGGGAGACGAAGTCCACCATCGTGAAGGACGGGTGGATTTCGGAGGTGCGCATCCCGTTCGCCAACTTCCAGTTCGAGACGAAGGATGAAATCTCCTTCGGCATGCTCCTGGACCGAGAACAGTCGCGCAACCAGGAGTGGAGCAACTGGACGCCCGACGGCGTCAACAGCGCGAAGGTGAGCCGCTACCCGCACCTGGAGGGGCTCAAGGGCATCAAGCCGCGCTCCATCTTCAGCATCACGCCGTACGTGGCCACCACGGTGGCGCTGAAGACGACGGACGACCGGGGCGTCTTCCGTCCCAACGTGGGCGCGGACGCGCGCATCGACCCGGCGCCCTGGCTGTCGGTGAAGCTCACCGCCAACCCGGACTTCAGCGACGCGGAGGCGGACCAGAGCTTCCTCCTGCTGGACACGGACCAGCCGCTGCTGCCGGAGCGCCGCGCGTTCTTCACGGAGAGCGAGCACCTCTTCATCGCGCCCATCAACGTCTTCACCTCGCGCCGCATCGCGCTGCGGCCGCATGACCGGGTGTGGGGCGGCCTGCAGCTCACCGGCAAGCTGGGGGGCTTGAGCTTCTCGATGATGGACGTGCAGCACCGCGACTCCACCGGCCGGGACGCCAACGGGCGCGAGGTCTTCGAGAACGTCAACTCCGGCGTGCTGCGGTTGCAGCAGGACATCGGCAAGCGGTCGATGATTGCCCTGGTGGCCATCAACCGCAGCGGGCGGGGCGGGCTGTTCGGGGACTCGGACTTCCAGACGGTGGGCGTGGATGGCAACTTCCACCTCTTCGAGGAGTTCTTCATCCAGGCGCAGGCGCTGAAGAGCTGGAGCCCGCTGGGCAACGAGGACTCGGACGCGTACCACGTGGGCCTGCACCGCTTCGACACGCTGTCGGAGTTCTGGTTGCAGTTCGAGGACATCGGGAAGAACTACGCGAACCCGCTGGGCTGGACGCCGGTGGTGGACAAGCAGGGCTACAACTCGCGCGTGTTCGTGACGCCGTTCCCCAAGTGGCGCTTCCTGCCGCGGATCGACGTGACGTGGGACTCACTGTGGCGCCGCAACCACGAGCACGAGCGCACGCGCTGGCGCAACCGCCTCAACGTGCAGCCCTACCTGCACCACGACTTCGCGCTCTACCTGGAGGGCATCTACGACGACAACCTGGGCTTCCGGGACCGGCTGGGCACGTTCGGCTTCACCCTGTTCCCGCACGACTGGCAGAGCTACACGCTGACCGCCGTCGCCGGCCGCTTCCTGGGCGGGGAGATCCGCGGCTTCAACGGTTCGGCGAACCTCAAGATTGGACCGCACATCGTCGCGCGCTTCAGCGGCTTCTACACGCGCAACTTCAACGTGCCCACGAACAGCGACCTCTACGGCACGTCCGGGGACGGCTACAGCTTCTCCGGCTACGCGCAGCTGCGCTACCACTTCAGCCCGGACCTCTACGCGCGCCTGACCTTGCAGAAGGGCGGTGTGTACGAACTGGCGGACTACAACGCCGTGAAGGGCACGTTCCTGGACGCGATGGTGGGGTGGCACTACCGCCAGTGGAGCGACATCTTCCTCGTCTACACGGATCAGCCCTTCGGCGGCTCCCAGGAGCGGCGGATCCTCTCGAAAATCTCGTTCAACTACTGACCTGCCCGAGGGCCCTTCGCATGACCGCCGCCGACCCGCAGAGCCTCAAGCGCCGCTACGACGAGGTGTCCCCGAAGTACGACCAGGGCGCGCCCAACGCCATGGCCATCAAGCTGTTCTGGCTGACCTACGAGCACCTCACCTGGAAGCCGGTGGAGGCGCTGCTGCCGAAGGACGGCACGGCCTGGCGCGTGCTGGACGCGGGCGGCGGCGGCGGCAAGTTCGGCACGCGCTTCGCGGAAAGAGGGCACCACGTCACCGTGCTGGACATCTCTCCGGGCATGCTCGACGGCGCGAGGGCCCAGTTCGCCGCGAAGGGGCTCCTGGACCGCGCGGCCTTCGTGGAGGGGAACGTCGCGGCGCTGGAGCTGCCGGACGCGGCCTTCGACCTGGTCTTCTGCGAAGGCGACCCGGTGTCGTACTGCCTGGACGCGTACCCGCGCGCGGTGAAGGAGCTGGTGCGCGTGGCGAAGCCGGGCGCGCCCGTCGTGCTGGGCGTGGACAACCGCTACGAGGCGTTCTCCGGGTACTTGAAGCAGGGCAAGCCGCAGGAGGCCTTCCGCACGCTCCACGACGGCCGCACGACGTGCCCGTACGGCCTGCCGGTGCACGCCTTCACCGTGCGCGAGCTGGAGCGCGCGGTGGCGGACGCGGGCGCTGAGCTGCTGGAGATCTTCGGCAAGCCGGTGATGTTCTTCGACATGCTCCACGCGATGACGGCCGCGCACGGCGGCACCGCGGAGAAGCCGTGGGACGCGTGGGCCGCGCGCGAGGAGATACTGGCGTTGCAGGAGAAGCTGGCGCACGAGGGCTTCGCCGTCCTGGGGCAGCACCTCCAGGTGATGGCGCGGCGCAAGGCATAGCACCATGGGCCTTCCCTTCCTGGGCGTGGGGCTCAGCTACCGCTGGGACCTCAATCCGCACCTGGCGCGTGGCAACCCCGGCGTGGACTGGCTGGAGGTGACGCCCGAGCACTTCCTGCCGCTCACGCAGGACTCGGAGCGGCGGCTGGAGCTGCTCGCGAAGCGCTATCCCCTGGTGGGCCACAGCCTGGAGCTGTCGGTGGGCTCGGACGGCGTGGACGCGCCCGGCTACCGCGAGGGCTTGAAGCGCATCCGTCACGTCACGAAGAGCGTCTGGCACGGAGACCACCTGTGCTTCACGCGCGTGGGGAACCTGCCCCTGCGCGCGCTGACGCCGGTGCCGCTGACGGAGGAGGCGGTGGCCACGTGCGTGCGCAACGTGAAGGCGGCGCGGGCGGACCTGGACGTGCCCTTCGTGGTGGAGAACATCGCGTATCTCTTCCACACGCCGCTCAACACGCTGGATGAGGCGGAGTTCCTGCGCCGCGTGGTGGAGGGCGCGGACTGCGGACTGTTGCTGGATTTGCACAACCTGTATTGCAACGCGGTCAACCACGGGTTCGACCCGTATGCCTTCCTGGACCGGCTGCCATTGGAGCGCGTGGTGCAGGTGCACCTGGCGGGCGGCATCACGATGGAGGGATTGAGATTGGACAGCCACTCCGCGCCGTCGCCGGAGGAGGTGTGGCGCCTGCTGGAGTACGTGGCGCCACGCAGCCCGGTGCGCGGGGTGAACTTCGAGATGGACAGCGGCTTTCCTCCCTTCGCGCGGTTGGTGGAGGAGCTGGCCCGCGCACGCGCCATCCTCCAGCGCTGCGGCGCGAGCGCGGCTTGAACAAGGGGTCCCAGCGATGAGCTACGCACGCACGTTGGAAGTCCTGGCGCGGCTGCACGTGGATCCCCACTTCCGTGAAGCGTGGCGCCGTGACGCCCCCACAGCCCTGACCCCGCTGGGCCTGACGCCGCCGGAAGCGGAGGCACTCCACCGGGTGGATCCGGAGGTGGTGGAGCGCGCCGGCCGGATGATGGACTTCCACCGCACCGAGCGCGTGCGCGAACAGCTGGCCTGGGTGGACGAAGCGAAGCGGCCGGAGCTGGGCCCGCTGCGAGCGCGCTTCCTCCAAGACGTGCCGCCGGAGGTGCTCAACCGCGAGGAGGCCATCGCGTACTGCCACTTCCTGGAGACGGGCGAGCACGCTCCGCACGCGAAGCTCCTCCAAAGTCTGCCCTCATACGTGCCGCAGCTGGCGCGGTGTGAGCGGCTGCGCCTGTCGCTCGCGTGGGGGCTGGCCCCCATGCCGGCGTCGGGCCCGCGCGTGGAGTCCTTCGACTACCCGGTGCTCACGCTGCTCGCCGCGCTGGACGCGCCGGGTTGGCCCCGGGTGGAGCCCAGGCCCACGCGCGTGGAGTACCTCAAGGTGCCCAACCTGCCCGCCGTGATGGCGCGCGAGCTGCCGTCACCTTGAGGTGCCTCGCGTGCCTCAGTGCTTGCGGTGGTGCGTCTTCTCGTAGGTGCCCATGAGCTGGGTCTCCCCCACGATGTGCCCCTCCATCGCCTTGAGCAGCTGCGTGCGCGTGGGCTGGTTCAGGTCCGGCAGCACCGTGTCCAGGGCGTACAGCCGGAAGTAGTACCGGTGGTTGCCCACGGGCGGCATGGGGCCGCCGTAGTCCTGCCGGTTGAAGTCGTTGCGCCCCAGCTTCGCCCCTTCCGGCAGCACGTCCAGGGTGGCCCCGTCCGGGATGCTCTGGGCGTTGACGGGGAGGTTGTAAAGGACCCAGTGGCAGAAGGTGCGCTGGGGGTTCGCCGGGTCCGGCGCGTCCGGGTCCTCCACGATGAGCGCCAGGCTCTTGGCTCCGGCGGGGAGGTTCTCCCAGTGCAGGGGAGGTGCCTTGTCGTCGCCCTCGCCGGTGTAGGCGATGGGGATGGGCATCCCGTCCTTGAACTTCGGCGAGGTGAGCTCGAGCGGCTTCGGCATGCGTGACTCCTTGGGCATGAGCGGCCAACGTGACCCCTGCCAAGCTGGCGATGCCGTCCGTCCGATGCTGAGAGGCGGAGAGAGTGACGCCCGGCCGCCCGATACCTCCCTGGGTGCCCCCCTCCCGCTGATCCACCGGGCGCCCCCCCGGGCCGCCTGCCGCCGCGCGGTCATTCCGGAGGAGAAACACCCCCTGCGGGTCCTCCGCCGTGGTAGCTGCGCTTGCGGGTGCCGCAACCGCTGCTGGCACCCCGGGCCCCCGCGTCCCCGTACCGGTTGCACGCGCCGCGCATTCGGTGCTAAGCGGCGCCCGCGCGTGTATGGGCGGGGTCGGGGTTGGTGAAGGAAACCCAAGACTTTCCCGGGGTTTGGTGAGGCGTCCGCATGGCAGACCAGGAGCCTCGGAAGCAGACGGACGCGCCGGGCAGTGAGCTGGGCGAGACGGCCCGGCAGATGCGGGCGGCGGAGCCGTACATCTCCGCGGTCTGGAAGC
>NZ_RAVW01000516.1 GCF_003611585.1 Corallococcus exercitus
GCCCCCCCGAATCCCGCGCCCTGGAGGTCCGCGCGGTGCAGGTGCTGGGCGAATGGCTCACCCTGCTGGAGTTGTCACGCACGCTGCCCGAGGACGCCTCCGGCTCGCCGGTGCTGGACGCGAAGGGACAGGTGGTGGGGCTGGCCACCGCGGCGCTCGCCAACGGCCGCGCGCTGGGGCTCGTCATCCCGGTGCGCTACATCACGCCCCTCCTCAAGACGTCCGGCCCCAGCCGCCCGCTGTCCGCGCTGGACGCGCCCCGGCAGCGCGCCACCCGCGTGCGCCAGGTGCCCCAGCACCCCGTGGGCCTGTTGGAGGGCTGCGCCCCACCGGCCGTGGAGTCCGTGGCCGCGCTGCTGGGCCAGGCCATCAACGTGGGCGCCCCCGCCTACAACCGGGGCGACGTGGAGGGGTGCTACCGGCTCTACGCGCACACCGCCGAACAGCTCATCGACGAGCGCGACGACTGCCCCGGCGTCCAGCGCGCGCTGCGCGACGGGCTCCTGCGCTGCGAGGGCCTGAAGGACGTGGAGGACCGCGCCTGGGCCCTGCGCGACACGTTCGACGGGCTGATGGACGTGATCGGCCGGTGGCGCCAGTCGCGTCCGGCTCCTCCCGCCGCCGCCAGCAAGCGCCCCCCGCCGAAGACGTACCTCAACTAGAGGCGGGGGACGCGCCGGCCCTCAGGCCTCGTCCCAGCGGATCCGCAGCGAATAGGCGTGCTCGGCGCGCTCCAGCACGTCCACGCGCGGCAGCACCCGTGTGCGGCGCAGCACCTGCTCCACCACGCCCGCCACGAAGTCCGGCAGCGGATCCGCGTCCACCACGCGCGCCCGCCACTCGCGCGCCCTCACCGGCTCCAGCACCAGCTTCATGTCGTCGCGGCCCGCGCGCAGGTACGTGGGCAGCCGCGCCAGGCACCGCTCCACGCCCAGCAGCGGCGCCGCCGCGGCGAAGATGCGCCCCACCAGCGTCTGCGCGAAACCCTCCACGTAGTGCGTGCCCAGCACGCGGTTGGCGTCCTCGCTCGCCAGGCCCGGGCACGCATGCCGCCGCGCCACAGCCAGCGACGCGCGCCACACCTCCAGTGGGAAGACCTCCTCCACCGCGTCCGGGTCGTAGCCCACGTCCCGCAGCGCCTGCGCGAACATTCCGGACGGCCTCAGCGCGTGCTGAAACAGCCCTTCGAAGTTCCGGCGCGGCACCCGCACCGCCAGCGGCGGAAGGCCCGGGGCCTCCCGCGTCTCCGGATGAATCCACGGCTCCATGTCTCAACCCCCCCAGGGTCCAGCCCCCGCACCAACCCGGCCGGGAAACCGTGTCGCAGTGTATCAGCCTCCACGCGCCCGGCCTGCCCGCCTGGTTGCCGCCCAAATGTACTTTTTCATTTATTTCCGGCGCATTTCCGGGCCCCCGCTGCGGCTGATCCATGACGTCTCGCGTCGGGGATTTCAGGAATTCGGGTCACAAGGGACCCCTACTGAAAGCAAATTTTCCGTGTCAATCGTTGAATTCACAGGAAGTCCACCAGTGCTATCCGCTGAATCCTGGGATGCCGCGTTAACTTCTTCGACCCATCGGAAACTCTCGGTGTTCGTCGTGCGAGAATTGTTCATCCCCCTTGCAGCGTGAGTGTTCAATGACCATTCGCCGCACCGACGGTTCGACGCCCGTTTCTCTCCGCCCCACCACTGACACCGCGACCCCGGCGAAGGCCAAGAACGTCCTGCGCGTGAAGGACGGCTTCGAGTCCGTCTCCCGCACGGGCGCCGCCACGGGCGCGCAGCCCTCGGCCGCCGCCGCGCAGTCGTCCTCGGCGCAGGCGACGGAGGCCCAGCCGGGCCGCCTCGCGCTGGACAGCAAGGAGGCGCAGCAGGCCATCCAGACGTCCCTGAAGCACCTCACCCCGCCGATGACGGCCTCCTCGCTGCTGGCGGCGAACAAGGCCGGCCCGACGCTGGCGCCCCGGAGCGTGGAGCGCGACGAGCTGGGCATGACGCACGTGCGCCTGGACCGCATGCACGAGGGCGTGAAGGTCTTCGGTGAGCAGGTCATCAGCCACCTGGGCGCGGACGGCAAGGTGTCCAGCGTCACCGGCGAGCAGAACCCCATCCCCGCGGGCCTGGGCAACCAGAAGGTGAAGCTGGCGCCGCAGCAGGCCATCGACATCGCGAAGAAGGAGCTGGGCGGCAAGGCCGACAAGCAGCCCTCTTCCGAGCGCGTCGTCTACCAGGACAAGGACGGCAAGTACCGCGCCGCCTACCAGGTGGAAGTGACGCAGATCGCCGGCCAGGAGAAGCCGAAGAAGCAGAACTACATCATCGACGCCAACACCGGCGCGGTGCTGGAGAGCTTCAACAAGATTGGCGGCTGGAGCAAGAAGGCCCCCGCCGCGCTGCAGGTCAACGGCACCACCAGCCCGAACGTCGCCATCCCGGACAAGGGCCAGGTCCAGTCGAAGATCAACATCCCGGACGGCGTGACGGTCGACAAGCTGGCGCTCGACCTGAACATCAAGCACACCTGGAGCGGTGACCTGAAGGTCACGGTCACCAGCCCCTCCGGCAAGTCCGCCGTGATCCAGGACCGCAAGGGCGGCTCCAAGGACGACATCACGGGCTCGTTCGACCTCTCCGAGGCCTTCAAGGGCGAGAGCGCCAAGGGCGAGTGGACCCTCACGGTCGAGGACAAGGCCGCGCGTGACACGGGCACCCTGAACAACTGGAGCCTGAACATCACCGCGAAGGAGACCACGCCTCCGCCGACGGATCCGCAGAACCCGCCCACGGGCACCGCGGACGACCTGTCCATGTACAGCGGCCACGTGGACCTGAAGACCAAGAAGGAAGCGGACGGCACGTACTCGCTGGAGGACTCGACGCGCGGCAAGGGCGTGGTGACCTACGACGCGAACAACAAGCCCACCGCGTCCGGCCAGACGAAGATCTCCGACAACAACGACAAGTGGGGCGAGGCCACCGACCCGGCGCGCGCCAAGGCCGCCGTGGACGCGCACTACGGCGCGGCGACGACCTACGACTTCTACAAGGAGATCCTGGGCCGCGACTCCATCGACGGCGCGGGTGAGAAGCTCACCAGCTACGTGCACGTGAAGAACAACTACGTGAACGCGTTCTGGGACGGCGAGAAGATGAGCTACGGCGACGGCGACGGGAAGCAGTCCGGCCCGCTCACCACGCTGGACATCGCGGGCCACGAAATCACCCACGGCCTCACCGAGCGCACCGCGGGCCTCATCTACAGCGGCGAGTCCGGCGGCCTGAACGAGGCCTTCTCCGACATCATGGGCACGGGCGTGGAGTGGTTCGCCGCGCAGAAGAACCCCGAGGCCAAGTGGAACTGGACCGTGGGCGAGGCCGCCTGGACGCCGAACAACGGCACCAATGAAGACGGCCTGCGCTACATGAACGACCCGACCAAGGACGGCTACTCGGTCGACAACTACAAGAACTACCCGAAGCAGACGGAGGTGCACGGCTCCAGCGGTATCGCCAACAACGCCTTCTACCTGCTCGTGGAGGGTGGCAAGAACCGCACCTCCGGCCTGGAAGTGAAGGGCGGCGTGGGCATGCAGGACGGCCTGAAGATCTTCGGCCGCGCGCTCACCACGTACATGACGCCGAAGACGACGTTCGCCCAGGCGCGTGAGGCCACCATCAAGGCCGCCACCGACCTGTACGGCGCGGACTCCACCCAGGTGGCGAAGGTGAAGGACGCCTGGACCGCGGTGGGCGTGAACTAGTCCCCGCGCTGAGAGCTTCCTGAAACATCCCGAGGCGGGTCCGGTGTCACCACCGGGCCCGCCTCTTCCTTTGTGCCGAAGCCCCGAAGGCTCAGGCGAAGAAGCGCGTCAGCACCGCCACCATGCGGGCCACGTCGGACGCGGCGGCCAGCTCGCGGATGGAGTGCATGGACAGCATGGGGTTGCCCACGTCCACCGTGCGGATGCCCAGCTGCCCCGCGGTGATGGGGCCAATGGTGCTGCCGCAGCCCAGGTCCGTGCGGGTGACGAAGTGCTGGGGCGTGACCCCCGCCTCCTTGCAGAGCGCGGCGAAGTGCGCCCACGACTCGCCGTCCGTCGCGTAGGACTGGTTGACGTTGGTCTTGATGACCGGGCCGCCGCCCAGCTGCGGCTGGTGCTTGGGCTCGTGCATGGAGGAGTAGTTGGGGTGCACCGCGTGCGCCATGTCCGCGCTCACCAGGAACGAGCGGCGGATGGCGCGGTGGAACGCGTCCGCGCGCCCGTCCGAGTGCGCCTGGACGATGCGCTCCAGCAGGTCCTTCAGGAACGGCGACGCGGCGCCCTGCGCGCTGCGGCTGCCGCACTCCTCGTGGTCGTAGAGCACCACGCCGACCGTGGCCTCGCGCTTGTCCGTGCCGGACAGCAGCGCGGTGAGCCCGGTGTGGCAGCTGGCCAGGTTGTCCAGACGGGGCGCGTGCAGGAACTCGCCGTGCAGGCCGGAGCGCGTGGACGGCTGCAGGTCATAGAGGCACAGGTCGTAGCCCAGCAGGTCGTCCGCGGCGGCCTTCACGCCCGCGCGGCCCAGCTCCTCCACCAGCAGCGCGCGCAATTCCGCGGGGCCCGCGCTCTCCAGGCCCAGCACCGGCACCATGTGCTCCTGCGGGTTCAACTTCAGGCCGTCCGTGTTGACGCCGCGGTTCAGGTGGATGGCCAGGTTGGGCACGCGCAACAGCGGCCGGCGGAAGTCCACCAGGTGGTGCTGGGGGCGGCCGTTGTGCAGCGTCACCACGCGGCCCGCGAGCGACAGGTCCCGGTCCGTCCACGTGTGCAGCAGCACCCCGCCATAGATTTCGACGCCCAGCTGCTGGTAGCCGTGACGGTTGACGGGCGCGTTGGGCTTGAGGCGCAGGTTGGGCGAGTCCGTGTGCGAGCCCACCAGCCGGAAGCCGGTGGTGTCCACGGGCTTCGTGCCCAGCTGGAAGGCGGCGATGCTCGTGTCGCCGCGGATGACGAAGACCTTGTCGCCGGGCTTCAGCGACCAGGACTCGCGCTCGTCCAGCTCGCGGAAGCCCGCGGCGGTGAGGCGGCGGGCCGTCTCGCGCACGGCGTGGTACGGCGTGGGCGACGCGTCGATGTACTGGAGGAGGTCGTTGGCCTGCGTGTCGATGTCGGTCGGGCTCATGGGCCCGGCACGCTAACGCCGTCCGGCCCCGCTGCCACGTCCGACTGTCACCGCCCGGACAGGCGGAGGGGCGCCCGCCGGCAGGACGGTGGAGGAGGGGCGCGTCCCGGGCGGGGCGTCCAGGAAGGTGCCCAGCAGCACCCAGCGGCGCGCGGCCTCTTCCTTGGCAGGCTTCGCGGCCAGCGGGGTCGTGTAATGCCAGAAGGGCAGCCGGTACACGGTGACGCCGCCCACGGTGCTGACCTTGGTGAGTTCGGAGAAGTGCCCGTCCTTCGCGTACACGAGGTACTGGTGGTCCACGGCGGGCAGGGTGAGGCTCACGTGCATGTCCACGTAGCCGTCGCGCGCGTCCGCCTCCTCCGGGTGGTGGTCGTTGTGCGGCCCCGTGTAGTCGCCGGGTCCGTAGCAGAGCACCTGGATGCCCCAGCCCCGCTTGAGCGGCCGGCCGCTCACCGCCGCCGCGAAAGCCGCGAACGTGTCCGAGCGCAGCAGCTGCACCAGCCCCACGCCCTCCGCCGCGCGCCACGAGCGCGAGCGCCGGCTCTCCAGCAGCGCGGTGCGCACGCGCACCGTCTTGGGCAGCGCCTCCGTGTAGTTCTCCACCATGCCGGAGATGGAGTCCTCCGGGATGGGGTCCTCCATGGTGACGAGCGTGTCACGCAGCGCCGCGTCCAGTAGGTCGCGGGCCTCCGCCGCCTTCTTCACGTCGATGACGCCCTGCAGCGCGATGAAGGGCCGCGTGGGGTCCAGCAGCGCGCCGCACGTCTCGGAGTCTCGGCCTTCGAGAATGCGGCGGCCCTTCGGGGTGAGCAGGTCGGCGAACTGGGTGGGGAGGCGCGGGGACATGGCGCGCACCATACCGGGCCCCCGGCGGAACGCACGCGCCGGGTAGGACGCGCGAGGCAACTCCCCTGCCCTCCCGGCGATAATCCGGTACTCCGAAGTCCAGGGTAGAAGGTGCCTCCATGACGCAGCCGATCCGCAACCGCCCCGCCGCCCCCTC
>NZ_RAVW01000517.1 GCF_003611585.1 Corallococcus exercitus
CGCCCAGCGCCCGCGCGGGCGGCCCCGTCACCCCGTCCGCGAAGCGCTGCTCCCAACGCGTGCTCCCGTCCTTCGCCGACAGCGCCAGCACCCGGCCCGGCCGCGTGGCCACGAAGACGGTGTCGCGCTCCGAGTCCAGCCCCACCACGTCCGTCACCGGCTTCGACCAGCGCGGCTCACCGCTCTGAGCGTCCAGCCCCCACAGGCCGGACTCGAGCGGCACCACCAGCACATCCTCCAGCAGCACCGGCGCGGCCCGGAGCGCCGGGGCCACGGACACCTGTGGCTCCAAGGATTTCACCGGAGCGGGCGCCGGAGCCTGCGCCGGAGCCCTGGGCGCCGGCCGCTTCCAGCGCGCCTGGCCGGAGTCCACCGCCAGGGCGCGCACCGCTCCATCGGGCGTCACCAGGAAGACGGTGTGTCCCGCGTCGTCCACCACGGGCGGTGTGAGCACGGGGGGCTCGCCGCCCAGGCGCCAGCGCTCCTTGCCGTCCTGAAGCGACAGACAGGCCAACTCCCCCACCACCGTCCCCACGATGACGCTGTCGCCGGCCAGGGCGGGGGCCACCGCCACCTCGCGGCCCAGTCGGGTGGTCCACACCGGCCGGCCCTCGCGGTCCAGGCGCACCACCGCGCCCGCCTCGTTGCCCAGGAGCACCCCGTCCGCCAGGGCCGTGAGCCCCGTCCGGGAGGATGCATCGCTGGAGTACTGGAAGGCCGGCTCCACCGGCGCCCGCTGGCACGCCATGACGGCCAGCGTCAACGTCAGGCAGGGCACCAGGAGCAGGCGTGGACAGGCGCGGGACGGCATGGTTTGGGGGAGGATGACGCAAGCGAGGAACTTCGACCATGCCCACGATTCGTGACGACGAAACCCCCAACGCCACCGGCATCCCTTCATCCGCCCGGCGCACGGACATCATCCCGCCTCCCACGCTGGCGGTGACGGAGGAGCTGCTCCACGCGCTCCCCAAGACGGACCTGCACTGCCACCTGGACGGGTCCATGCGCCTGAAGACCATCCTGGAGCTGGCCGAGCAGCAGAAGATCAAGCTCATGGCCGACACCGAGGACGGCCTGGCCAAGGCCATCCACATGGGCCAGGTGTGCAAGAGCCTGGAGGAGTACCTCGTCGCGTTCGACGTGACGCTCTCCGTGCTCCAGACCGCCGAGTCCCTCTACCGCGCCGCCTACGAGCTGGCCGTGGACGCCGCCGCGGAGAACGTGCGCTGGCTGGAGGTGCGCTACTCGCCCGCGCTGCACCTGCAGAAGGGCCTGAAGATGACCACGGTCATCGACTCCGTGCTGGAGGGCCTGCGCGCCGCCAAGCGCGAGACGGGCATCAAGTGCGCCGTCATCGTCTGCGGCATCCGCCACATCAACCCGCAGACGTCCATGCGGCTGGCGGAGCTGTCCGTCGCGTACAAGAACCGCGGCGTCGTGGGCTTCGACCTGGCGGGCGCGGAGGCCAGCTTCCCCGCCAAGGACCACCTGGACGCCTTCCGCCTCATCCTCAAGAACAACGTCAACTGCACCGCGCACGCCGGTGAGGCCTACGGCCCGGAGTCCATCTCCCAGGCCATCCACTCGCTGGGCGCGCACCGCATCGGCCACGGCACGCGGCTGCGCGAGGACGGGGACCTGCTCAACTACGTCAACGACCACCGCATCCCCATGGAGGTCTGCCCGTCCTCCAACGTCCAGACGGGCGCGGTGTCCTCGCTGGAGTCCCACCCGCTCAAGTTCTATTTCGACTACGGCCTGCGGGTGACCATCAACACCGACAACCGCCTCATCACCGACACCACGGTGACGAAGGAGCTGTGGCTCGCCCACCGCCAGCTGGGCCTGTCGCTGGAGGACCTCACCACCGTCATCGTGTCCGGCTTCAAGAGCGCCTTCCTCCCGTTCCGGGAGAAGCAGGACATGCTGCGGCAGGTGAACCAGGAGATCGCCACCACGCTCGCCGCCTTCGAGAAGCGGCCCGTCGCGGCCATGCGCCAGCCGGCCTGATTCCACGCCATGGACGAAATCCAGGGCATTGCCCCGTCGCCGGACGCCGACCCCGCGCGAGAGAAGGCGGCCCAGGCCCTCAAGGTTCCCGCCCTCCTGATGATGGGGATGGGCGGGCTGTGGGTGCTCTACACGCTCTTCGGGCTCTACCGGACGCTGTCCTCGGAGGGCATGCAGCAGCTGCAGGCGGCCGTGGAGAAGGGCCTGGCGGTGTACCCACCGGAGCTCCGGGTCCAGATGCGCTCCATCCTGGCCCTCTTCCTGAGCCCGACCTTCCTCACCGTCAGCGCCGTGCCCGGAATCTGCCTCAACGGGCTGGTCGTCTTCGGGGCCTGGAAGATGAAGAACCTCCAGCTCCACGGGCTGGCCATCACGGTGGCCATCATCTGCTGCATCCCGTGCTGCGGCCCGGCGTGGGGCCTGGGGCTCATCCCGGGCATCTGGTCGCTCGTCGTGCTCAACCGCCCGGAGGTGAAGGCGGCCTTCCGAACGAAGTGAGCTCAAGGAAAAGCGGGCGCCCCGGGAGTGCTTCCGGGAGCGCCCGTGGGGGCCCGCGTCAGGTCAGGTGACCTTCATCCCCTTGGGGATGACGACGACGCCGCCGGACGTGACGTGGAAGCGGCGCTTGTCCTCCACCGGGTCGTAGCCAATGGTCATCCCGGGAGGAATCTCCACGTTCTTGTCGATGATGGCCCGCTTGATGCGGCACCTGCGGCCGATGGTGACGTTCTCGAAGAGGATGGAGTCCTCCACCTCCGAATACGAGTTCACCCGCACCTTCGGCGACAGCACGGAGCGGTGCACGCTGCCACCGGAGATGATGCAGCCCTCCGCCACCAGTGAGTCCGTCGCCTTGCCCACGCGCTTGTTGTCCTGGTCCGCGAAGACGAACTTCGCGGGCGGGTAGTTGTTGGGCTGCGTGTGGATGGGCCAGCGGTCGTTGTAGAGGTTGAAGGTCGGGTCCACCTCCACCAGGTCCATGTTGGACTGGTAGTACACGTCGATGTTCCCCACGTCCCGCCAGTAGCCGCGCTCCTTGTCCTCCTGGCCGGCCACCGTGTTCTGGGCGAAGTCGTACACGTACACGGGCTCGTGCTTGTACAGTTCGCTGATGATGGACTTGCCGAAGTCGTGCGCGCTCGTCTCGTCCGCCGCGTCGCGCACCACCTGCTTCACCAGCGTGTCCGTGGTGAAGAGGTAGTTGCCCATGGAGGCCAGGCACATCTTCGGGTTGCCCGGCATGGGCGGCGGGTCCTTGGGCTTCTCCAGGAACTGGAGCATCCGCCCGTCCGGCCCCACGTCGATGATGCCGAACTCGCGCCCCTGCTCGATGGGCACCGGAATGGCGGCCACGGTGCACGCGGCCTTCCGCTCGATGTGGAAGTCCAGCATCTTGCGGACGTCCATCCGGTACACGTGGTCCGCGCCGAAGACGAAGATGTGGTCCGGCTCCTCGTCCGTGATGATGTTGAGGTTCTGGTAGATGGCGTCCGCGCTGCCCTTGTACCAGTCCACGCCGGTGCGCATCTGCGCGGGCACCGCTTCCACGTAGTGGCCCAGGAACGCCGTCATGCGCCACGTGCGCGACAGGTGGTTGTTGAGCGAGTCGCTCTTGTACTGGGTCAGCACCTTCATCCGGTACACGCCGGAGTTGGCGAAGTTCGACAGGACGAAGTCGATGATGCGATAGCGCCCGCCGAACGGCACCGCGGGCTTCGCGCGCTCACGGGTGAGGGGCTCCAGGCGCGTGCCCGCGCCTCCCGCCAGAATCATGGCCAGCAGCTTTGACATAGGTGCCGGCCACGTTAACCGCCGGCCGCCGCCCCACAATGGCCGAGCGGCCCGTGCAAGCCTTTCCGTTGAGTGCCCAACCGGGCGGGGTGGATGGGAGGAAAGCGACCTCCCGGTTTCGCAGCATGTAGGAGGAGGGGCGCAACCCCGTGCGTCCTCCCGGCTTGCGTGGCTTCCCCGGACCTTGCGTGCTAGCGTGGCCCGGCGATGTCTGGCGACCAAACGCGAGTCACCAAGATCTCCAGCCTCACCCCGGGTCCCGAGCGCGGCACCGAGTGTTGCCTCGTGCAGATCCACGGCCCTGAGCTGGGCAAGAAGTACGTGCTGGAAGAGACCGAGTTCACCATCGGTCGCGACCAGCACAACCACATCGTGGTGGACCTGGACAACGTGTCCCGCCGCCACGCTCGCATCTGGGGCCGGCAGGGGAAGATGTTCGTGGAGGACCTCCAGTCCACCAACGGCACCTACCTCAACGACCGGGAGGTGCTCCAGGCGCAGCCCCTGCGCAGCGGGGACCTGGTGAAGGTGGGCGGCTCCATCTTCAAGTTCCTCGATGGCGACAACATCGAGACCCAGTACCACGAGACCATCTACACGCTGACCATCGCGGACGGTCTCACCGGCATCAACAACAAGCGCTACTTCCTGGAGTACCTGGAGCGGGAGATGGGCCGCTCGCACCGGTACCAGCGCACGCTGTCGTTGATGATGTTCGACATCGACCACTTCAAGCAGATCAACGACGTCCACGGCCACCTGGCCGGCGACCACGTGCTGCGAGAGATGGCCCAGTCCATCAAGCGGCTGGTGCGCCGCGAGCAGTGCTTCGCGCGCTACGGCGGCGAGGAGTTCGCCGTCGTCATGCCGGAGGACGGCCCGGACAAGGCGCGCCTGTTCGCGGAGAAGATCCGCAAGCTGGTGGAGGACAAGCGCTTCGTCTTCGAGGACAAGGACATCCCCGTCACCATCTCCATCGGCGTGGCGGAGGTGGCCTCGGAGATGTCGGAGCCCGCCCAGTTCATCAAGGTGGCGGACGCGAACCTCTACAAGGCCAAGAAGACCGGCCGCAACCGCGTGGTGGGCTGAGGGCCATGGCGGACGCAGGCGGCGGCCCGTCCTTCCTGGCCCGGCTCATCCTCGTCCTCCTGGGCGTGGCCTTCCTGGGCGCCGCCTGGGTGTGGCACCGCAAGGACTCGGACCCCAACGCCGCCCGGCTCGTGGAGCGCGTGAGCGGCGGCCGGGTGCACGGCGGCGCGGCGAATCCGTAGCCGCCGCGCCACCTCCGCCTGACGTCAGGTGCCTTCGCGCGTCTCGGCCAGCCGGCCGCGGGTGCCGGGCAGGTTTCCGGGCGGCATCTTCCCGTAGATGTACTGGACCGTGTCGAGCAGCGTCTCGTGCACGTCGCGCGCCTTGAAGCCCAGCTCGCGCTCGGCCTTGGCGGGCTCCAGGTAGAAGAAGTGCTCGCCAATCTCGACCTCCTGCGGGTCGAGCTTGGACACGGTGCCGCGCATCTTCGCGAACTGCTCCAGCAGCTTGCCGCCCCAGATGTTCAGCTCGCGCGGCAGCTTCATGCGCGGGGCGGGCACGCCGGTGAGGCGCTGGAGCCGGTCGAAGAAGTCCGACATGGCCATGTTCACGCCCATCAGGTGGCGGCCGTAGACCTCGCCCCTGGTGAGCGCCTGCACGAAGGCGTCCGCCGCGTCGCGCGCGTCCACGAAGGAGATGCCGCCGCCGGGCATGGCCGGAATCTCGCGGTTGAGGAACTTCACCACCGTCCACGTGGACGACAGCCGGTCATCCCCGGGCCCCATCAGCAGGCTGGGGTTGAGCACCACCAGCGGGACGGAGTGCTTGCGGCAGTACTCCAGCGCCAGCTTCTCCTCGTAGATTTTCGACAGGTAGTAGGGCCAGTTGGCGACGGTGGTGATGGGGTAGTCGTCGTCCTCCGTGCCCACGCGGTCGTCCTTCGACACCGCGATGGTGCCGGAGGTGGAGCCCAGGATGACGCGCTTGATGCCCGCTTCGCGCACGTCGCGCAGCAGCTCGCGCGTGCAGTCCACGTGCAGCTCGTACATCCGCCGCGCGTCCTTGTTCTGGAAGGAGACGAGCCCCGCCAGGTGGTAGACGGCGTCCACGCCCTCCAGCGCGCGGCGCACGGCGTCCCGGTCCTTGAGGTCGCCCTGGTGCACTTCCGTCTTCGCGAACGCGGGGCCTGACGGCTTCGAGCGCGCGATGAGGCGCACGTCGTGGCCCGCCTCCACCAGCTTGGGCACCAGGTGCGTGCCCAGGAACCCCGTGCCTCCGGTGACGAGCAGCTTCACGCGTCCTTCCCTTCCGGCAGGGCCCGGGCG
>NZ_RAVW01000518.1 GCF_003611585.1 Corallococcus exercitus
GAAGGAGGCGGGGCTGCTGCCAACGGGGGAGACGCTCATGACAGGGCTCGTTTCAGGAAGGGAGGAGTGCTGCGTTCAGCGACGAGGACACACATAGCAGCGGGCATGCCAGCGCCCTGGTCCCGGTCGGGCGCGCGCAAGTCGTTGATCTTGTTTGGATGGCCCGTGACACCGTCCTCGCCAACGGCAGCCATCCTGGTGACTGTCGTCACGCGCTGATGTTTCCAGCCATCAGGCGCGCGGGTGTGTTGGGCGACGTGTCGGTCGACGCGTCGAAAGCGCGCGAGGACGCCCGCGCCGCGAGCTCTTCCGAGGGAAGCGGCGTGCGGCATGGGCGCTGCAATCAGCTTCCGGCAACGGCTGGCGACATGCCTCGCCCCGTTCCACCCGCCACCTCTTCCCCGGAGTTGATCATGACGTCCTCGACCGTTGCCGCCGCCGCCGCCCGTCCGCAGTCGGGCCCGCTTTCCACTCCCGTCGAGCCCGTGCTGGACGCGACCCAGGTGCTGGGCATGGGGCAGGGCGTGGTCGCGGCCTACTCCGCCTTCAACGGCAAGGATTACTCCGCGCCTTCGGGTTGGACGCAGGCGGACAGCCTCACGGCGTGGGTGCCGCAGAAGGGCGGGGTCGCGGAGGCGTTCGGCCTGTGGTTCACCTCCGCCGCGGATTCGAGCACGGCGATGCTGGCGCTGCGCGGGACCGTGACGGCGGCGGACACGAGCGCGGACGAGCAGTACGCCACCACGTCCTTCGCGCCGTTCTCCGGCGCGGCGATGTCCCCCGTGCCGCAGGTGCACAGCGGCTTCTGGGGCATCTACACCGGCACGGGCACCGGCGTGCCGCAGTCGATGCAGGCGCAGGTGTTCGCGTGGCTGAAGGCAAACAACATCCAGACGCTCTTCGTCACGGGCCACAGCCTGGGCGGAGGGCTGGCGGAGCTCCTGGCGTTGGACCTGGCGGTGAGTCAGTCGTCGCTGAGGGTCATCACCGTCACGTTCGCGGCACCG
This sequence comes from Corallococcus exercitus, assembly GCF_003611585.1. Taxonomy (GTDB): domain Bacteria; phylum Myxococcota; class Myxococcia; order Myxococcales; family Myxococcaceae; genus Corallococcus; species Corallococcus exercitus. The sequence continues at coordinate 1,008 of NZ_RAVW01000518.1, forward strand.
AAGGCGGGGCTCGCGGATTCGTGGGGGACGGCGTACGCCCAGTACGTCACGAGTCCCGCGACGGTGCGCGTGGTCAACCAGTACGACGTGGTGCCCACGCTGCCGCCGTCGTGGATGGCGCCCAATTACACGCAGGTGGGCGTGGAGTTCGACGTGCTCTTCTTCCACAAGCTCGGGGACACCAGCACGCAGGAGGCGACCATCCGGCACGAGATGGACAACTACCTCACCGTGCTCACCCAGGCGCTGCCCGCCACGCCCCAGATCTACGTGGGCCCCTTCGCGGACGGCGTCTACTCGGACAGCTCCAGCCACCCGCTCCAGGACACCAGCGTGGCGCCCACCGCGGACGCCGTGGCGAGCGCGAAGGCGTCCGTGAAGGCCCTGCCGCAGCGCCCGGTGGCGCAGCCGCCGCGCCGTCAGGTGGCGGTGAAGTAGGCCTCGTGCCAGGGGCGGAAGTCGAACCCGCGGCCTCCTGGCCGCGCACTGGCGTGGAGATCCGCATCCTGGGGTGAGGGAAGAACGCGGGGACTTCCGTTCAAGGGAGCGCGGCGAATTTCCGCCGACGTTTCCTGGAGCCTCCCCGTGAAGCCGTTCTCGACCTCCCTCGCCCTTGCCCTCACCGGTGCCGCCTGGCTGCTGGGGGCCGCCCCCGTCCACGCGGCGCCGCCAGCGGCCTCCGGACCACGTGAAATCGCGCGGGTCACCGGGGAACGTGGCAACCACGTCCTCTGGCTCGAGAACGACGACGGCGTGGTGGACATCGCCGTGATGGCGACCTACCCGCAGCGCCCGCTCGTGGCCCCTCTCTTCCTCAAGAAGCACACCCCGGCGGAGGTGTTCCTCGCGCTGGCCCCGGCACGGCAGGAGCTTCCGGCGGCGCTCGCGCGCCAGTCGCTCTTCGCGGTGGACTTCGCCGCGCGTGACCAGCTCCAGCGGGAGAACGCGGACGCGCTCGCGGCGATGCCCTCCGGACTCGATGCTGGCGGCCAGTCCCTGACCGCGGGCTGCACGGCGTCCTTCCGGGCCTGGGTTGGTTCCGAGTATGGCGACGCCACGTGTGGTGACCCGAACCAGGAGGTCATCAGCACCGCGTACCCGACCGACACCTACTGCACCAGCGGATGTGACTTCCCGCTCGGGACCCAGGACCGCGCCACGTGCGAGCCCAAGCTCCGCTCCTGCGACATCATCCAGGGAACGGCCACGGTGGTCCGGCTCCGCACGACCGACTGGTGGAATGGCGTCAACTTCAACCACCCGGGACACTCGGCCCACTTCGCCGTCGCCAACTGCAGCGGCAATGGGCCCGTCACCTTCAACCGCGCGCGCGGCACGTCGGGCACCTACACCGTCCAGGTGCCGGTCAACGGCATGCTCCACTACAAGCCGGGGGCGCCCATCGTTCCCGCGAACGCCGCCAACTTCGTCGCCTATGGCGCGTGGAAGAAGGGCAAGACCGCGAGCGGTGACACGTATGTGAGCAACAGCATGTCGGTGGAAGCCAATGGCGGCACCGACGACCGGGTGATTGCCTGCGGAGACATCTATACGGACTACACCCTTCAGGATGTCTCGTCGCCCACCTGCCATGGCTCCGACATCTGGCTCTGCAGTGGCGGCAACTGCACCAGCTCCTGCTTCTACTGCTCGGGTGGCAGCTGCCCCACCAACTGAGGCGCTGCCCGGGGGCAAGAAGCTCTTCCCGTAGGGGCCGGGCTTCTTTCCCTGACACGCGCCCGTCTCGTCGGGGATGATCCGCCGGGCCCATGCCCCTTCGCGGAGCGTTCACATGACGGAACTCGAGACCCTGGCTGCGTTCGAGCAGCACCTGCGCGACGGCCGGAGCCTCGCGAACGTCATCCTCCAGGGGCTGGACCTGCGAGCGTCGAGCGACGCGCTGCTGAAGGCAGACCTCACCGGCACCGTCTTCCTGGGTTGTCTGCTGGAGCCCTCGACGCTGCAACAGGCCCTCGCGCGGGGCGCCATGGTGTTCCCGCCGTTCACCGGGCTGCCCTATTGCCCGTATCGGGGCAGCCTCTACACGCCGGAGGAGCTGTACGCGGGCTTCGACCCGACCCGTCCGGACACCTACGCGGACACGCTGGACGCGCGCATCTACGCGCACTGGAACTCGCGTGGCGGTGCCCACCCGCCGTCCCTCCTGGAGGCGCTGGCGCAGCGGCTTCATGATCACGCCATCAGCGACGCGCTGGAGGAGGCGCTGCTGGACCAGGGCAGGCCCCGCAGGGTGGTGGCCATCATGGGCGGGCACTCGATGCTGCGGGGGCAGGAGGATTACCGCTCCGTGGCGGAGCTGGCCCGTTCGCTGGCGCGCCTGGGCTTCTTCCTGGTGAGCGGCGGCGGCCCGGGCGCCATGGAGGCCACGCACCTGGGCGCGTGGTTCGCCGCGCGGGCGGATGAGGACCTGGACGCGGCGCTCGCGGTGCTGGCGCGGGCTCCGTCCTACAAGGACCGGGACTGGCTGGCGCGGGCCTTCGAGGTGCGCGCCACCTGGCCCCTGCGCGACGCGGCGGCGATGGGCGACAGCCTGGGCATCCCCACCTGGCTCTACGGCCACGAGCCGCCCAATCCGTTCGCCACGCGCATCGCGAAGTACTTCGCCAACAGCGTGCGCGAGGAGGGCCTGCTCACCATCGCGCGGGGCGGCGTCGTCTATTCACCCGGCAGCGCGGGCACCGTGCAGGAGATCTTCCAGGACGCCTGCCAGAACCACTACAACACCGTGGGCGTCATCAGCCCGATGCTCTTCCTGGGCCGCGAGTTCTGGACGAAGACCCGGCCCGTGTACCCGCTGCTGGAGCACCTGGCCCGGGGACAGGACTACGCGCGCCACCTGCTCCTCACGGACTCGAAGGAGGACATCGTCCAGGCGCTCGTGCGCTTCGACCAGGAGCGCGACGCCCTGGCGCGGGCGGGCTGAGGGGGCCGGTTCGGAAGCTCAGCCCTGACCCGCGACGGGGGTGACGGCGTGGAGGTTCACGAAGGCGTCCCGCTTCACCCCGTGCTTGCGGAAGTCCTGCACCGCCCGCGCGAGCGTCGCGGCCAGCAGGCCCAGGAGCGGCAGGTGCTCGCCGCCCTCGCAGGTGGCCTGGCCCTGCGTGTCCTCGGCGTCGGGCGTGAAGCGCTCATCCCAGCGCACCAGCCCGAACGTGCCGTCCGCGGACACCGCGCCGTGCACCAGCGGCGTGCCCGTCTTCCGGGCGTGGTCGCTGAGCAGCTGGCGGCTGTCCTGGTTGTCAAAACAATCCACCAGCAGGTCGGCGCCCTTGCAGAGCGTCTCCACGTTGTCGCGAGTGATGCGCACGCCGAAGGCCTCCGCCTTCACGCCGTGCAGGTTGTGCAGCTGGAGCTTCAGCGCCTCCGCCTTGTTCTTCCCGACGGACGGCTTCACGTAGGCCTGCGACAGCAGGTTCTTCGACTCCACCCGGTCGAAGTCGATGAACACCAGCGTCGCGTCCAGGTTGCGGCACAGGAGCGCCGCCGTGGACCCGATGGCCCCCACGCCACAGAAGACGATGCGCATGGCGGCGGTCCTCAGCACGCCCCGAAGGGCACCTTCGGACGCAGGTAGATGCGCTCCTCGCCGTGCGCGCCCCGGAAGCGGTCCACCACGTAGTGCTGGAAGGTCTCGTCCCGCAGCTCGAAGCGGTGCAGGCCGGGCACGCCGCCCGAGCGCACCAGCTCCACCGCGATGCGGCGCACGTCGGCGTCACTGATGTGCCGCTCCAGCTCCACCGGCACGTCCGCCGAGTGTCCGTCGAGGGTGATGTTGAGCGTCGCCATGGCTTCGAGCCTCCAGGAAAGGAACCCTGGCCCGGGACGGGGCCCCCGGGCGCTTCCTGACAGCCCCGCACGCCAGGACGGTCACGGCGCGCCCCGGGCCTCCGCCCGGCCGATGCCCGTCCTCTCCTGGACGGAGGGGGAGGGAGCGGCGGTCACACTCCGGCCAGACGATGCACAGTGTTGGGTTCACGGGAGGAGACCCATGGAGTCACCGCGAGCCCCGAATGACTGGAACGTGACGCCCACGGAGGCCGTGGCGCTGCAGAAGCGCCTGCGCGAGCAGCTCATCCTCGAACCGCCCCCGGGCCTGCGCATCACCCGCCTGGCGGGTGCGGACATCTCCACGGAGAAGGGCAACGACACGGGCTATGGCGGCATGGTGGTGCTCGACGCCGCGACGCTCGCGCCGGTGTCCCACGCCGTGGCCACGGCGCGGCTGACGTTCCCCTATGTCCCTGGCCTGCTGTCCTTCCGCGAGCTGCCGGTGCTGGCCGCCGTCTGGGCTCGGCTCACGGTCCGCCCCGACGTGCTCGTCTTCGACGGCCAGGGCACCGCGCACCCGCGACGGCTGGGCATCGCCTGCCATGGAGGGCTGCTGTTCGACATCCCGTCCATCGGCTGCGCCAAGTCGCTGCTGGTGGGCACGCCCGGGAAGCTCGCGGAGCGGCGGGGCGCCACGTCCCCCATCACGCACAAGGGCGAGGTGGTGGGCATGGCGGTCCGCACCCGCGCGGGCGTCAGCCCCGTGTACGTCTCCCCCGGCCACCGCATGGACCTGGACACCGCCGTGGAGTGGGTGTTGAAGGCGAGCCCCCGCTACCGCGAGCCGGAGACGACACGCCACGCGCACCGGCTGGTGAATGCCTTCCGCCGCGCGGGCGGCGAGGCCGCGGAGCTGGAGGAGGGCCGTCCCGGATGAAGTCCATGGGCCTGATGCTGGTGGTGGCGGGCCTGGGGCTCGTCGTCGTGGGGCTGCTGGTGTGGGCCGGGGCCTTCTCCTGGTTCGGCCGGCTGCCGGGCGACATCCGCGTGGAGAGCGGCAACACGCGCTTCTTCGCGCCGCTGGCGTCCATGCTCGTCATCTCCGTGCTGCTGAGCCTGGGCGCCTGGGTGCTGCGCCGCTTCTTCTGAATCCTCGGGATTTGAAGCCTGTCCCTGGCCGAGGCGTACCGCTCGAACCTGTCCGACAGGAGGGTTGCGCAGAATAGCGGCTCAGCCCGGCTGGGAGGCAGGGGGAGAAGCCGGGGCCTCGAGGAGGACGAAGACGCAGAAAAGCCGGCTGCGAGTGAGCAGCCGGCTGACGTTATGGGCCAGCA
>NZ_RAVW01000519.1 GCF_003611585.1 Corallococcus exercitus
GGCCCAAGCCCACCACCGCCACGCCCAGCCGCTCGTTGCCCGCCATGTGTGAAGCCCCTCCCCAACCGTGGATCCCCGTGCCCTCGCGGCGACACGTTGGAGGCCCCCCGGGGTGACAGAGGCCCCCGTGGCTGGGGGCGCTTGCTGCGCCCACACGCTGCGAGAGTTTCGGGAAAGTCCGCACTCCCCAGGGGCTTTCAACTCAGCCCCCGGGCGGTATGGACTGTCGGCTGGTGGAGGGCGGTCTCAGACGTGTCGCAGCTTCCACCCGCCGCGCCGGAAGAGGGCGGCGCTGGCCAGCCCGAGCGCGCCGTAGGTGACGGCGATGGCGATGAATGCTCCCGCCGGGCCCAGGCCCAGCGGATGGGAGAGGACCCAAGCGAGCGGCAGCTGGAGTCCCCAGGAGAACAGGGCGTTCACCACGGTGGGGGTGGTGGTGTCCCCGGCGCCGTTGAAGGCGTGGGGCAGCACGGTGACGAAGGCGTAGAGGGCCAGGCTGCAGCTGACGATGCGCAGGCAGCGCGCGGCGTGCAGGCCCACCTCCGGGTCCAGGGTGAAGCGGTGGATGAGGGGCTCCGCGAAGAGCAGGAAGCCCACCGCCACCACGCCCAGGAACGCGAGCGTGTAGAAGCTGGCGCGCCACGCGGCCCGCTCCGCGCGGTCGGTGTCGCCCGCGCCCAGGCTCTGGCCCACCAGCGTGCCCGCCGCGTGGGAGAGGCCCCACGACGGCTGCTGCACGAAGAGCAGGATGCGCATGGCCAGCGTGTAGCCCGCGAGCGCGGTGCTGCCGAAGGTGGCGACGATGCGCATCAGCACCAGCCAGCTGGACATGCCCAAGAGCGACTGGAGCGTGGCGCCTCCCGACAGCTTCATCAGCGAGCGCAGCGTGTCCGGCTCCACGCGCAGGTGGTGGCGGCGCAACTCCAGACGTCCGCTGCCCTTGAGCAGGCGATACACCTGATACACGACGCCGGTGGAGCGGCCGATGGTGGTGGCCAGCGCGGCGCCGGTGACGCCCATGGCGGGCACGGGGCCCAGGCCGAAGATGAACAGCGGCGCGAGCACGATGTTCACGGAGTTGGCCAGCCACAGCGCGCGCATGGATGTGGCCGCGTCCCCCGCGCCGCGCAGGATGGCGCTGATGAGGAACAGCAGCATGATGATGGGGAAGCCGCCCAGCATCAGCCGCGTGTAGCCCGCGCCGTGCTCCACCACGCCGGGCGCGGCGCCCAGCGCCATGAGCAGCGGACGCGCGAAGAGGGCGCCGGCCAGCGCCAGCGGCACGGACAGCGCGAGCCCCAGGCCCAGGGTCTGCACGGCGGCGCTCGCGGCGCGCTCCGGGTCCTTCTGTCCGATGCGACGGGCGATGAGCGCGGTGGCGCCGATGGACAGCCCCAGCGGCACGGTCTGGAAGAGCGTGAGCACGGACTCGGTGAGGCCCACGGTGGCGATGGCGTCCGCGCCCAGGCGCGACACGAAGAGCACGTCCACCAGGGCGAAGATGGACTCCATCACCATCTCCAGCACCATGGGCACGGAGAGCAGCAGGAAGGCGCGATCCACGGGCCCGGTGGCCAGGTCCTCGGTGGAGCCCTTCACCGCCAGCCACAGGGAGGCAAGGAGGCCCTTGGAACCCGAGGTGGAAGAGGAGGCGTCCGGGGAGAAGGATTCGGTAGGGGGTTGCGTCATGGATTGGCCGTTGCAACGGGACGCCTTCCGCCTTTCATCCCTCGCGGTTCCCCGCCTGCCGGTACGCCTGTCCGGGTAGATTCAGGGCATGGCCTCCGGTCCCCGCGTCCTCCTCCTCGCCGAGCGCTTTCCCCCCGACATCGGAGGGCTCGCACGCAGCGGCGCGCGCACCGCGGGCTCGCTCGTGCGGCTGGGCGCACGCGTGGACGTGGTTGCGTGGACTCGCACGGCGCCGCCCGGAGCGCTGGAGACGGTGCAGGACGCGGGGGACGTGTCGCCGTTCGCGAAGGGCGTGACGCTGCACCGGCTGGGGTTGTTCGGCAGCGCGGACCTGTCCATGCAGCACACGCTCGATGTGCTCGGCCACCTGCACGCGCGGCGCAAGTACGACCTGGTGTGGGGGCACTACCTGTACCCGCCGGGCTTCCTCGCGGTGGTGTTCGCGCAGAGCGCGGGGCTCAAGTCCGTCATCAGCGCGCGGGGCAATGACGTGGATCAGCTGATGTTCCCGCCGGGGGACTTCGCCCGCCTGCTCTGGACGATCCAGCGGGCGGACGTGCTCACCGCCGCGTCCGCGGACCTGGGCCGCAAGATGGCGATGCTGCTGGGGCGCGACCCGGGCGTGGAGGTCATCCCCAACGCGGTGGACACGGCGCTGTTCTCACCGGGGCCCGCGGACGGGTCCCTGCGTGAGCGGTTGGGCATCCTGCCGGGCGAGGCGGTGCTCGGCTTCTCCGGGGAGCTGCGCCACAAGAAGGGGCTGCCGTTCCTCCTGTCCGCGCTCACGGAGGTGCGGCGCGTGCGGCCCGCGTGCCTGCTGGTGATTGGCGAGGTGCGCCCCCGGGACGCGGAGCACCTGGTGGCCTACCGCGCGGAGCATCCGGAAGATGCCGCACGGATCATCATCTCCGGCGCGCTGGAGTCCCCGGCGCTCATCGCGGAGCACCTGCGGCTGTGTGATGTGTATCTGCAGCCGTCGCTGTGGGAGGGCATGCCCAACGCGTTGCTGGAGGCGATGGCGTGCGCGCGGCCGGTCATCGCCAGCGACGCGGGCGGCATCCCGGAGGCGGTGGAGTCCGGGGTGAATGGCTTCATCGTGGAGAAGGCCCTGCTCAACCACCTGGGGCAGGCGTGCCTGGATGTATTGGGGATGCCCGAGGCGAAGCGCGCGGCGCTGGGGACGGCGGCGCGAGCGCGAATCGAGGCGGGCTTTCAGGCGGACGCGGAGGCCGCGGTGTTGTCGCGGGTGCTGGCGCGCGCGATCCCCAGGTCGTCCGCATAGGCGTTCACGAGCGCTTCCTGCGCGCGGCCCCACGGGAAGTCGCGCTCGATGCGGGCGCGGGCGTTGGCGCTCAGCGCGGCGCCCAGGGCGGGATTCGCGAGGAGGTCCTTCACGGCCTCCGCGATGGCCTTGGGCGAACCGGGACGGATGCGGAAGGCCTCGGTGGCTTCCGCGAGCGCGCGCACCACGGGCAGGTCGCTGACGATGACGGGCGTGCCGGTGGCCATGGCTTCCAGGAGCTTCAGCGGGCAGCAGCCCTGCACGCAGTTGCGGTCGTTCACGGGCAGCGGCACGAGCACGACGTCGCAGCCGTGGTGCAGCCGGGCCAGCTCTTCCTGGGGCAGGGGTTCGAGGATTTCGACCGCGCCCTGGAGCACGAGGTCGCCGCAGCGGTCCAGGAGGGCGCGGCGCGCGTGCTTGCGCAGGGGGCCCACGAGGGTGAGCGTCACGGGCAGGTCGCGGCGCAGGAGGCGGCAGGCCTCGATGGCGTGGTGCACGCCCTGCCACGCGGTCATGGTGCCGCTGTAGAGCATGCGCAGGGCGCGGCCCGATTCAGGGGCGCGAGGTGGGGCGTAGCGGAACACGTCCAGGTCCACGCCGTTGGGGATGACGCGCAGGCGCTTGGGGTCCGCGCCGCGTGAGACCAGGTGCTCGGCGGTGACGGCGCTGGGGGTGACGAGGAGGTCCGCGGCATGGAGGCAGGCCTCCTCTTGCGCGAGCAGCTTGCGCATCAGCTCCGCGTCGTCGGCGACGTCGGGGTGGTGGTACTTGAGCTCGATGGAGGGCAGGCCGTTGACCTCGTAGACGAGCGCGTCGGTGAGGGCGGCCTTGCGCCGGGCGATGGGGTAGCCCTCGAAGATGGAGCGGACGTGGACGACCTTCGCGCGCGGCCGGCCCTGCCACCACGCGCCCAGATGCGAGCGGAACGTCAGCGCCTGGGCGACCAGGTCTTTCCCGCGGGCACCCAGCGGGTGGTAGGTGACGTGGGGGCCCAGGGCAGGCGGGGGAGCGCCCGGCGCGTCGCCAATGGCCACCAGGTCCACCGGGCCGAACGCGGCGCCCAGGGCCTCCACGAAGGCTCGGATGTGCACGGCTGCGCCCTTGGGCGCGGGGAAGCGGTCGAAGGACGCGTAGACGATTCCGGAGGTGCCCACGGCCCGGTGCTACCGCGACGGCGGCCCGGCGGCAAACCGGGTGGGCCGGAGTTGGGGCAGGATGGCCGCATGCTCATGAGCTCCGTGGTGATGATGGCGCTGCTCACGGCCGCGCCTGCTCCCAAATCCCAGCCGCTCACGTGGAAGGTCACTGGCTCCGACGTGACATTCGAGATGTCGTCCAAGGACCTGCGCGCGACGCGCGATGGCAAGGAGGTCTTCGGCCTCCAGTCGCGCAAGAAGGACTTCCTCGCCAGCCTCACGGAGGGCGTGGACGCCACGCAGGACACGTCCGACTGGGAGGCCTCGCAGTCCTTCACCGTGCTGTCCGTGGTGGGCCCGTGGGTGAGCTACGAGGACTCCAACGGTGGTTACACCGGCGGCGCGCACCCGTACGCGAGCCGCATCTACGTCACCCAGGACGTGACGAAGGGCAAGGACGCCTTCAACCTGCTGGACGTGTTCCCGGAGAAGGACGTCCTCAAGGCACTCAAGGCGGACGGCTACGTGCGGAAGTTCATCGGCGACGACCGCAAGGCCTTCGAGAACGCGAAGACCGTGGAGGGGCTGCTGGCGAGCCTTCAGGCGGGCGAGGACTGCGTGGGCTTCGAGTACGGCCTGGACAACGTGAAGCGCTCCGTCGCGTTCCACCATGTCGAAGGTGACAAGGTCGCCGTGCGCATCTCCTTCGGCTACGCGGCGGAGATGTGCCGCGGGAACATGTACGTCGTGGGCCTGCTGCTGCCCATCCCCGCGGCCCTGAAGCCCGCCCTGGAGCGCGCCAGCACGCGCCAGGAGGGCTTCCTCATGAAGGACGCGAAGACGGTCAAGGCGCCCACCGTCCAGTTCACCTGGGAAGGCGCCAAGGCGAAGCAGCCCTGAGTCCGCCCGCTCAGCCGCGGACGCGTGGAGGCCGGAGGCCCTGCTCCTGGGACTCCGGGGATGCGAAGGGCTCCTGCACCGGCCGCAGTCCCGTCCGCTCCGCCTCGTTGACGGACTCGAGCGCCTCGCTGATGGCGGCCAGCTCCTCCCGCACGCGGCTCAAGCCCAGCTCGGTCTCGGCGGGCGCGGACGTCGGTCCGCTCTGACCGTGGACCTGGACCAGCTGGGTGGCCACGCCCTCGATGCTCCAGCGCAGGCGGGTGAGCTCGGCATCCAGCCGGTCCGCGTTGCGCGCCAGCCGCTCCCGCTGCGCTCGCTGGGCATCGATGGCCTCCACGGCGCTCTGCAGCGAGGCGCGCACCTGCGGATCCGTTGACGCCGTGATGCGCGCGGCGAGCGCCGTGCGCTCCGCGTCGAGCCGGCCCATCAGCTCCGGGCTGACCTCGCGGCGCAGGCCCTGCTCGCGCTCCCGCAGGTCGTGGCAGGAGCGGCGCAGCGCCTTCACGGACTCCTCGCCCCCGCTGAGGAAGCCGCGCACGGCCGGCGACGCCTTGCGGAAGGCGGCCTCCAGCCGGTCGCAGACCTCATCCAGCTCCCGCAGCCGCGCATCCTCCTGGAACACCGCGACCGCGTCCGGAACGCGCTTCAAGGGCGCACCGGCGCCCCCGGTCGAGTCGATGTGCCCACCGGCGCCCAGGTGCCCGCCCGCGGACAGCCGTGCGTTCCGGCCGACGGTGGCGCCCGCACCGACGCTGGCGGCGCGCTCCACGGTCGCGCCCTCCTGGATGGTGGCGCCCCAGCCGACCATGGCTCCCTGCTGCACCGTCGCGCCGCGCTCCACGGTGGCGCCCATGCGGATGACGGCACCGCTCTCGATGACCGCCTCCGCCTGCACGGTGGCGCCCATCTCGATGACGGCCCCGGGCTCGACGCGCGCCGAGCTGGCGATCTCCGCCCCCAGGCCGATCCGCGCGGCACCGTCCCCCTGCGCCCGTGCGGCGCTCGCCGTCGCGCACGATGAAGAGGACGCCGGAGCCGACGGCGAGCGCACGGCGAGCGCGCCCGCGCCGATGAGGAGCGAGGGCGTGTGGAAGGCACCCGCGAGGCCCAGGACCGAAC
>NZ_RAVW01000051.1 GCF_003611585.1 Corallococcus exercitus
GGACACTAGCACGCACGGGCGGGGAGGCACGGGAGGTGGGAACCCTTTGCTATCCTCTCGTTCACTGATGACCGCACCGAACCCGCATCCCGACGACATCCACACCAATCCAGGAGATGTCGGACTCGAACTGTCCTCCCAGTCCTCGCTGCTGGGGGAGACGCAGGTGGTGGATCCACGCGCCACCGTGAAGCTGCACAAGTGCCGGCTCCTGGTGACGTCGGGGCCGGACACCGGGCGCTCCATGGCCAGCGACAAGGAGCGGCTTCGCTGCGGCGCCCACCCGGGCAACGACCTGGTGCTGGTGGAGGACCGCACGGCGAGCCGCCACCACTTCGAGGTCCAGTACACCGAGCGCGGCTACCTCCTGGTGGACCTGAACTCCACCAACGGCACCTTCCTGGACGGCCGGCGGATTGAACGGGCCTACCTGTCCCCGGGCTCGCAGATCCGCGCCGGGTCCTCCGTCATCACCTTCGCCCCCCTGGATGAAGAGGTGGCGGTGGAGCCCGACCGCGAGGGCGAGCTGTGCGGCATGGTGGGCCAGAGCGTGAAGATGCGGCAGGTGTTCGGGCTCATCAAGCGCATCGCGCCCATGGACGTGTCCGTCATCATCCAGGGGGAGACGGGTACGGGGAAGGAGCTGGTCTCCAGCGCCATCCATGAGCTGTCCGGCCGCAAGAAGGGCCCCATGGTGGTGCTGGATTGCGGCGCCATCCCGCCCAACCTCATCGAGAGCGAGCTGTTCGGCCATGAGAAGGGCGCCTTCACCGGCGCGACGTCCAGCCGCCCTGGCGCCTTCGAGCGCGCGCAAGGCGGCACCATCTTCCTGGACGAGCTGGGCGAGCTGCGCCTGGACCTGCAGCCGAAGCTCCTGCGCGTGCTGGAGAACCGCGAGGTGCGCCGGGTGGGCGGCAACGACGTCATCGAGGTGGACTGCCGCGTCATCGCCGCCACCCACCGCGACCTGGTGAAGGAGATCGCCGCGGGCAACTTCCGCGAGGACCTCTACTTCCGCCTGTCCGTCATCCACATCCAGCTGCCGCCCCTGCGCCAGCGCCGGGATGACATCCCGCTCATCCTCAAGCAGGCGCTGGCGGAGCCGGAGGTGGTGGAGAAGCACGGCCGCAAGCGCTTCTCCGCGGAGGCCCTGGGGCTGCTGATGGCCTACGCGTGGCCCGGCAACGTGCGCGAGCTGATGAACGTCCTCTCCCACGTGCTGACCTTCTCCGACGAGGGCGAGGAGATCCTGCCCTCCCACCTGCCCCCGCGCGTCCGGGGCCAGGCCCGCGAGGGGCCGCTGCCCTTCAACGAGCACCTGGCCTTCAAGGACGCCAAGGAGCAGCTGCTGGAGAACTTCGAGCGCGAGTACGTCACCAGCGTCCTCACCCGCTGCGAGGGCAACCTGTCCCGCGCCGCCCGGGAGAGCGGGCTGCACCGCAAGTCCATCGAGCGGCTGGTGAAGAAGTATCAGCTCGACGCCAAGGGCCTGAAACCGCGCTGAAACATCGCCGTCGCATGGTTTTCACGGGCGGTGTGTCTTCCCCGGGAAGTTTCCAAGGGGGGGCGACCTCTGCGACAATCCAGGCCCCCCTTCGGACCCCGACGCAGTGTGTCGGCGGTCACTTGACGGATACTGCGAGATTCCCCCATCCCGCAGGATGAGCTTCCGTATGAGCGCACGATCCCCCCGTGAAGCAGGCGAATCCGGCCAGGCCCTGGTGGAGGCCGCTCTGTCGCTGCCACTGGTCGTGTTCCTGATTCTGGGAGCGCTCCAGCTCTTCCTGATGATGCAGGCGCGGGTGATGACGCACTACGCGGCCTTCCGGGCGACGCGCGCGGGCAGCGTGGCGCACGGGGACTGCGAGCGGATGACCCACGCGGCCATCCTGGCGCTGATTCCGACCTTCCACTCGTTCATGGGGCAGGGGACGGGGTCGCTCAACGGTCCCCTGGGCCGTGGCGCGGGTTCGGACGCGCCCCGGCTGCTGGCGGAGGCGTTCGCGGCGCGGATGAACAACCGCTACGCGGGCTCCGGCGGGCCGGGCCCGGGCCTGGACGGCGCGCACAACCGCAGCATCGTCTGGATTTTGCGGGACCTGGCGGGCGGCGGCGTGGACAGCCCGGAGGACAGCGACTTCGACCGGCCGGGGCACCTGCGGCGGCTGGAGGTGCAGCTGGTGTTCTGGTACCCGCTGCGCATCCCGTTCGCCAACTGGGTGATGTCGCGCATGTTCCTGGCGCACTTCGGCCTGCGTCCCTACACGGACGCGAACCCGCTGCTCGTCGCCGAGCGCAACGCCAACTGGAACGGCGGTGAGGTGACGGCGTCGCACGTGCTGGACGGCGAGCTGGCGGCGGAGCTGGCGGACCGCGTGAACGCGCGGCAGTACGTCTTCCCCATCATCACCACGTTCACCATGCGGATGATGACGCCCGTGAAGTCGCGTTTCTTCGCCACCATGAACTGTCCCCGGTGAAAACCATGAAGCGCTCCTCCCCCCAGCGCGGTCAGACCCTGGTGCTGTTCGTCCTCAGCATGCTGCTGCTCTTGCTGATGGTGGCCCTCACGCTGTCGTTCACCATGAAGGTGCGCGAGCGCATCGAGGTGCAGACGGTGGCGGACGCGGCCGCGTTCTCCAACGCGGTGGCCACGGCGCGCACGTTCAACACCATCGCCGTCTCCAACCGCGCGGAGATCGCCCACATGGTGGCGAACGCCGGCGCGGCCAGTCTCCTGAACTGGGCCAGCCTCTACCGCGGCGAGTTGAACGCGGCGAAGCTCGGCTACGCGGCGTGGCTGCCCACCTATCAGGCCTTCGCCACCGCGGGCTGCCCCTGCGCCTGGTCCAACGGCTTCTGCGCCCGCATGTGCCAGTGCGGCGTGCGCGGGGTGACGGACCTGGGCCGGCTGATGACCACGCTCCAGCGCGAGGACCTGCGCGTGGAGGCCGTGTTCCAGTCGTTGGATCCGATGGTGGGCCTGCAGATGCGCCTGCATCAGCTGGCCGCGGGCGCGCTGTATGCTTCCTCGTACGCGGACTTCAGGAGCCTCAAGGACAAGGTGAACGACCAGGGCTTCGCCAACGACATCCTGGGGGACCTGGTGCCGGGCAAGAACCCTCGCGACGCGGGGTGGCTGGCGCCGTCCGCGGGCAACATCTCCAAGAAGGAGCTGGCGGACAACGCGGTGTGCCTGGGTGGCGGCGCGGTCTGTGATCCGCTGCCCATGACGGTGGCCCACGCCGTGGACGCGGCCATGGGCAGCCGCGGCTTCACCTTCGTCACGTCGCGCACCATCGAGCAGTACATCGCGCACGAGGCGAACCTGGCCTTCGTCATCCTGCCGCCGGACATCGTCACGCTCCCGTTCGCCGCCGGCACGGCCCACTTCGGCAAGCCCATCCTCCAGTACGGGCTCTTTCCCCCCTATGCCCCTGCCGTCACGGCCGAGGACGAGGGCGAGGTGGCCTTCATCTACAACCACATCGCGCATGGCGGTGGGCCGCCGTGTCCGGTGATGGTGGGCGGCACGGTGCCGACCCTGGCCCTGTTCGCGGCCTCCGGTGGCGTCATGCCCACGCCCACGCATATGTGGTTCGGTGGCACGGACCCCGCCCCCTTCGCGCGGCACATGCTGGCGCCGTGTCTGGGCGGCCCGTCCAGCTGCCCGGGCATCTGGCCGCCGTTCCTGGACTACAACCTGACGGAGCTGTGGCCCAACGGCGAGGACAACAACTTCGGACAGCCGAAGAACTTCGCGGTCATCCAGCGCGACCGCAGCAACATGCCGGCGGCGCAGCAGGACCCGTGGAACCTGGCGTTCCGCTTCCGCTTCGAGGCGAGCAACCCGAACCCGAACGCGGGCAAGTTCGACAACCGCAGCGCCACCATGGCGGACGGCACGCCGCTGGGCATCCAGACGGCGCTGTCCACGGGCATCGCGTACTACCACCGTGGGCGCAGCCTGGGCATCTCCCACTGGAGCGAGCCGCCCAACCTGCTCAACCCTTACTGGCGCGCGACGCTGGTGCCGGTGGATACGGACGACTCGGGTCTGGATGACGCCATCAGCGCGCTGGGCACCAGCTCTCCGGCTTCCGCCGCGACCATCCAGGAACTGCGGCGCGTGGGCTTCAAGGGGTTCCAGTGATGAACAGCCATCTTCGTCGTCACCGGCAGGCGCGGGGCCAATCCATCGTGGAGGCGGCCCTCGGCGTCACGCTGTTCGTCACCATCCTGGTGTTCGGCATCCACTTCGCGGAGGTGGGCTTCCTGTCGCTGAAGGTGCAGGAGGCCGCGGTGTCCGCGCTGTGGAACGGCACGCACGGCGACATGCATGACATCCCCGTGGATTACGGCGCGGCGCACGACTCCATGCAGCGTGCGGGTGAAGACGCGCAGGCGCGCTACGCGGACTTCAACGGTCTGTCGTCCGTCAACCACGGCGACACCATCACCCAGGTGTTCACGCAGGGCTCGGGCCTGCGCGTGAGCTGCAGCCAGAATGGAGGCCTGGGCTGGAATGGTCCCGTGCTGACCCGGCTCATCTACCGCGACGAGGGCGGCACGTCGTGCACGTCCCAGGCGAACCTCAGCGCGTGGAACATCCCCAGCCGCTTCCTGGACCAGACGCCGGAGACGGGGCTGTACAACCAGCAGCACCTGGAGGCGGCCAACGCCAACATCCAGGTGTGTGGCATCGGCCGCGCGGTGGGGGGCACCTGCCCGGGCCGCTTCTCCATGCTCGTGGACGACTGGGGGCTGTCCAACGAGATCGAATCCTCCGTCTGCTTGCTGTTCCAGGACATGGCGCTGCCGTGCACCAACGGGCCGTTCTACGCGGCCACGAAGGGCGTCTACGAGCCCACCACGCTGCCTATCCCGACCTACGCCAGCTTCCTGGCCATGGACGCCCTCTTCATGAACCCGCTGCCGCCCCTGGTGCTGATGCAGCGGGAGAACACCTTCTGGATGAGCGCGGCGGGTGAGGAGAGTCAATTCATGCAGGCCTGGCTCAAGGTGTCGCCCCTGGGCAACCTGTGGAACACGTCGCCTGGCGCTCTGATTGGCATCACCACGCCCCATTACGGTCTGGGCTATCTGGACCGTCGCGGCTGTTTCCTTGGAAAGGATTGCTGAAGATGAAGATGCGAAGCCTGCTGTCGTGTGGAGGGCTGGCGTTGGTGCTGGGCATGTGCCTGGCGGCGGCTCCCGCGCGCGCGGACAGCAACTCATGCAACACCGACTGCGCGACGAAGAACGGGGACACGCTCAGCGCCTGCATCACCGCCTGCCCGGCGCCCAGCAGCCCGGGGTCGGCGAAGGACAGCAGCCGCGCCTGCTCCGCGCGCTGCGCGCAGAAGTTCCAGGCCCAGTTCAATCAGTGCAAGGCCCGCTGCCCCAAGCCGGAAGTTGACTCGGGGCCGAAGTCGGGCAAGTCGGTCAAGGCCGCGCGTTCGCACCGGCAGTAGGAAGGAACCGTTGATGAAGCGTGTGTTCGGACGCTGGGCCTTGGTGCTGGCACTCGCGGGCGCCTCCCCTGTGTGGGCCCAGCGGGCCAACTTCACCTGGGACATCCCGAAGACCGTCAGCGTGGTGGACGTGCCGGGCCAGGTGGACGCCAACGGTGTGCCGGTGAAGCTGCTCGCGGTGCGCAGCAAGGAGAAGGCGCAGGTCATCCTCCAGAGCGTGGTGGACCGGTGGCTCTCCTGGGGCTTCGTGGTGCCGGAGGCGTACAAGCAGCCGCAGCTCTTGCGCGAGCCGATGGTGACGGGCATCGACACGCGCAACTTCATCTCCTACACGGCCATCCTCCAGGTGAACCCGGACGGCACCACCACGGTATTCCTGGGCGAGGCGAACCTGGGCGCGGCGAAGGCCCCGCAGCCCGCCGGACTGCCCGTCTTCCCGGGAGGCTCCCGGGTCCTGACGGCGGAGACGGAGGGGGCGCGCACGGTGAGCTACTCGGTGCCGGGCAAGACGACCGCGGAGGTGGAGGCTTTCTACCGCGAGGCGCTCACGAAGGCGGGCTTCAAGGAGATCCAGCCCCGCGTGTTCAAGTCCTCCACGGAAGAGGTCTCGCTCAACCTGGGCGTCACCAAGGAAGGTCCGGTGGCGGTGCGGCTGGTGCGCCGGGCAGTGGCGCCGGACGATGGTTTGACCCCGGGCGAGTGACGCCAGCGGGACGAGGAACAAGAGACCGACATGAAGACGCGAATCGCGGTGCGGGGCTGGCTGGGACTGATGGCGCTGGGCGCGGTGCTGGTGGCGCCCCAGGTGCTTGCGCAGACGTGCGACGAGAAGTGCTCCATCAGCGCCGGCTCCACGGTCCAGGCCTGTGTGAGGAAGTGCCCCGCCAAGGACAAGTCGTGCAATGAGAAGTGCACGAAGGCCTTCCAGGCGGCGAAGGCGAAGTGCGCCAAGAAGTGTCCCAAGGGCAAGGGCAAGTCCACGCCCCAGCCGCACACGCACGACCACGGCGACGACGACCACGAGGAGTGAGTTCGCGCGTGTGATTGAAGGACCGGCGGGAGGGTGTTACGGGCGCTCAAGCCATGAGCGACGCCCCCTCCCGCAAGGACCTCGACGCCACCGTCCACCTGCCGCGCACGGAGTTCCCCATGAAGGGGAACCTGGGCCAGCTCGAACCGCGCCTGCTCGCCTGGTGGCGGGAGCAGGACGTGTGGAGGCAGCTGCTCGCGAAGAACGCGGGCCGTGAGCCCTTCGTGCTGGCGGACGGGCCTCCGTACGCCAACGGCCACCTGCACGCCGGGCATGCGCTCAACAAGGTGCTGAAGGACATCGTGGTGAAGTTCCGGAACCTCTCCGGGCGCCCGTGTGACTTCATCCCCGGCTGGGACACCCACGGTCTGCCCATCGAGCAGGCCGTGGAGAAGCGCCTCAAGGAGCAGAAGCTGGACAAGCGCACGCTGTCGCGTGATGCGCTCCTGGAGCGCTGCCGCGAGTACGCGCTGGAGTTCGTGGACATCCAGCGCGCGGAGTTCCAGCGGCTGGGCGTCTTCGGGACGTGGGACGCGCCCTACCGGACGCTCGACTTCAGCTACGAGGCTCAGGAGGTGCGCGAGCTGGCCGCGTTCGCGCGGCGGGGCATGCTGTACCGGCGCAAGAAGCCCGTGGCGTGGTGCCTCCAGGACCAGACCGCGCTCGCCGAGGCGGAGGTGGAGTACGCGGAGCACACGTCGCCGTCCGTGTACGTGGCCTTCGACGCGGGCCCTGAGTTGGTGGAGCGGCTGCCGCAGCTGAAGGGACAGCGCGTGTCCTTCGTCATCTGGACCACGACGCCGTGGACGCTGCCGGCGAACCTGGCCATCGCCGTCAACCCCACGTTCGAATACGTCTTCTACCAGTTGGAGGACCGCGTCCTCTGCGTGGCGAAGGACCTGCTGGCGAAGGTGCTGGCGGAGGTGAAGTCGGACGAGCTGGCCGTGAAGCACGTGCAGCTCCCCACAGGGGAGGTGTCGTCACCGGCGCTGGTGGATCCGTCCCGCATCCTCGCGTACGCGACGGGCGAGGACCTGGAGCACGTGACGTATCAGCACCCGTTCTACGAACGGCAGGGCCGCGTGGTCCTGGGTGAGCACGTCACGTTGGATGCCGGCACGGGACTGGTGCACACGGCGCCGGGGCATGGCCAGGAGGACTACGAGGTCGGCCTGAAGTACGGCCTGGACATCTACAACCCGGTGCGCGCGGACGGCCGCTACGACGACACGGTGGGCGAGGTGCTCGCGGGCCGGCGCGTGTTCGACGCGAACCCGGTGGTGCTGGACCTGCTGGTACAGCGGGGCGCGCTGCTTAATGACAAATCAGACACCGTCACGCACAGCTATCCGCACTGCTGGCGCTGCCACCAGCCGGTCATCCAGGCGGCGACCTACCAGTGGTTCATCCCGATGGATGCGCCGTTCCACGGCACGCAGACGTTCCGGCAGGTGGTGCTGGAGCAGGTGGACAAGGTTCAGTGGGTGCCTTCGTGGGGGCAGTCGCGGATCCGCGGCATGCTGGAGGGCCGTCCGGACTGGTGCATCAGCCGCCAGCGCAGCTGGGGCGTGCCCATCCCCATCGCGTACTGCGACGGCTGCGACGACGCGGTGGTGTCTCCGGAGGTGATGGAGCGGGTGGCGGCGGCGGTGGAGAAGGAGGGCGCGGGCGTGTGGTACCGCACGCCGGTGAAGGAGTTCCTCGGGCAGGACTTCACGTGTCCGCGCTGCGGCAAGGGGGAGTTCCACCGCGAGACGGACATCCTGGACGTGTGGTTCGACTCGGCGTGCATGGCGTCCGCGGTGCTGGAGAAGCGGCAGCGCGTGCCGGCGGACCTGTTCCTGGAGGGGAGTGATCAGCACCGGGGCTGGTTCCATTCCTCGCTGCTGGTGTCGGTGGGCACGCGCGACGTGGCGCCCTACAAAGCCTGCCTCACGCATGGCTTCGTGGTGGATGGCCAGGGCGAGAAGATGTCCAAGAGCCGGGGCAACACGGTGGCGCCGGACAAGGTCATCCAGCAGTACGGCGCGGAGGTGCTGCGGCTGTGGGTGGCCGCGAGCGACTACCGCAACGACGTGCGCCTGTCGGACGCCATCCTCAAGGGGCTGTCGGAGGGCTACCGGAAGATCCGCAACACGCTGCGGTACGCGCTGGGCAACCTGCACGACTTCGACCCGGCGGAGGACGCGGTGGCCCCGGATGCGCTGCTGCCATTGGACCAGTGGGCGCGAGGCCGGCTGGCGCAGGTGGCCGCGCGGGTGCGTCAGGCCTACGAGGATTATGAGTTCCACCTCGTCTACGCGACGGTGGTGGACTTCTGCGCCAATGACCTGTCGGCCGTGTACTTCGACATCCTGAAGGACCGGCTCTACACGGCCAAGCAGGACGGGCCCGCGCGGCGGGGTGCGCAGACGGTGCTGCACGAAATGCTCACGGTGCTGCTGCCGCTGCTGGCACCGGTGATGAGCTTCACGGCGGAGGAGGCCTGGCAGCACCTGCCCGGAGAGCGCGCGAAGAGCGTATTCCTGGCGGGCTTCGCTGAGGTGAAGTCCGAGATGCCTTCGAAGTTGGAGGCGCGTTACACGAAGCTGTTCGCGGTAAGGAGCGCGGTGCAGGGCGTGCTGGAGGTGGCGCGGCGGGAGAAGCGCATCGGCGCGTCGCTGGAGGCCCGCGTGGTGGTGAGCGCCACGGGTACGGTGCGGGAGGTGCTGGAGGCGCAGCTCGCGGAGCTGCCCGGGCTGTTCATCGTGAGCCAGGTGGAGCTGGCGGAGGTTCCGTCCGAGTCAGCGAAGGCCCTGGATGTTTCACAGGCCTTCGGTGACGGCGCGTCGCTCTCCGTCGAAGTGTTGCCTGCTCACGGCCAGAAGTGCCCTCGCTGCTGGGTGTATTCCGAAGCAATGGGGCGGGGTGAAGATGTCTGTCTTAAATGCCGTGAGGCATTGAGCTGAGGCTACGGAAAGAAACGCCACCGCGAGACATGCTCGCGATGGCGTGCCCCTACCACTTCAATCATTCAGAGTAGGTTGTCACAGTTCGGATGGGCGTGCACGGAGGCTCGGGCCATGCTGGGAGGGTGTACTTGTCACTGGCGCAGATCTTCTTGATGCACTCGCCACGACCGGCAGCGGCGCCAAGATGACGACCGTTAGGGCCCGCATTGAATCCAGTGCCGTATTTGGTTGAGCAGAGCGTGTTTCCGTAAGGCTCCGGATTATGCCCTGTGAGGAAGTAGCGCCTGTGGCGTTCATTCACAGGAGTCAAATGAACCATGACGTCTGCTCGGTAACGCATGATGCAGTCATGCGCCCCAGAGAACACGCTCTGGGTTCCATCCTGAGAACATCGCGTCGCGATGAGGTATTTGGGGTCAGTAGCCAATTCTCGGGGAGATTGATCCCGGGTCAGCGACTCCAGGTAGACTTCAACGCCTCCCGGCGAGAGGGTTTCGTCGACCGGGGTCTCTTTTCTGAGTGTTCCGTTGCCCGTAATGGTCGCGATGAAAATCCCCCCTTCTCCATGATGGGGAACATTGACGGAATGTGCCAGTTCATGCGCGATGATAGAGGTGCGCCCTTCCTCAGGAACGTCGTTGATAGTGCCGGTTGCAATGCCGATGTATTGGATTTTGCGTGGGTTGCCAGGGCCTCCATATGTCTTGGATGTCCCGTTGGTGCCTGCTTTTTCCTGAAGAATGACGAGATGCTGGTCGTTCTGATGGGTTGCCTTGTCGTAAGCAGAATTAATGATGCGGGTTGATGTTTCGAAGTCATCTGCGCTTGCGAAATGCACCTTGATTCCGGTGAGGCTGCTGAAGAGGTTGATGCCGCCACTGGCGGCTCCTCCTATTTTGTTGTTGAGAAAGTAATCAACGTCAGCAGGGTGGGTCCGGATGTGCTGATTGTTCAGGATGAAGCCTCTGTACTCCTCATAGAGGGTCAGTCCGTCTCCTGGGCAGCCGGGATCTCCTCGTCCTTCGCCCAGAATGTCACTGTCGTCTAGATCGGCTTTTGACAGGCTATTCGTGTCAGCCTTCCACTTGTCCGCGATGAAGGAACCTGACGCGCGCTTTGGCAAGAGGAGCGGTCCCTCAATCGGGGGAAGGGGAGCACCAGGCGTACTCCCTGGGTTTTCGAGCATCGACATGACCGAGTCACCGTCTTCGGTTTCGCCCCATGCGACGATTTCTCCATATCCACCAAAGTCGAAGGAGGAGACAACGGCCTCGGCTTCCATGTACTCGCCTTCAGGGGTCTGTACCGTCGCGATATCAATGAAGTCCAGCCCATGAAGGGCGTTCTTCTCCTGCTCAAACTGCAGGTCCCGGTTAACGTCTCCGAAAGGAGGCGTGTTTTCGTAGGGCGTGTTCATTGCAATGCCCGGGACGTTGGAGGATTTGAGATAGAAGGTGATTCGCTTCAGCTTGGGCGTCGACGAGGAGTCAGGTTTGGGAACTGCCTTGGCCGTCACTACCAGGGTTGAGCCGGGCTCCGGAGAACCTGCCGTCAAGGACGAGCCGATGACGGGTTCGAGTTTGGCAAGCGGCAGCCAGTCATCGTGGTTCTCCGCGCTCAAGACGAGATCCAGAGCGTCACTCGCAGGCCTGAGGTCCCACTCGATGTCCCACTCCACGGGGGTGACACCGTAGGGCACGGGGTCCGGTATGCTCGTCAGGACGGTAGAGTCGCTGGTGATGAGGTGCTTCGTCCCGTGGATGCGCAGAGGGGCATCCACTGCGGGAAGGTCGAAGACGAAGTGACTTCCGAACTGGAAGGGGCTCAGGGCGTACCAGTAGTACGTGGTGTCGGCCGTGGTCCCGTCTTGGGTTCCTGTCCCCTTGCACGGAATGCTGCTGAACGGGGTCAATTGCATCTTGTAGGTACTGTCCGAGGGGAACTCCATCGTAGACGTGCGGGCGGCCGTGCTGTCCGAGCACCGGGCCGCATACGTTGCGTAGGTCTGTCCTTGGAAGGTGTCCTGCTCGATCCGGCTGAAGTTGTAGAAGCCTCGCTTGATGTCGACGAACGCGAAGTTCGACGCCTCCAGCATGGTGATCTCGATGGGGGCGAAGTACGTCAGGTCTCCCTTCCACTGGTGAGTGGTTTGGGGCGTCGTCCACTGGCCGCTTGTCCTGCTTCGGGCCTTCAGCACGCCCACCCATTTGGGAACGGCCAGGACTCGACTCGCTGGCGTGTCCAGCCGTTGGAGCATCGATTGCGGAGGAAGGACAGCCTCTTCAGGCGGTGCGTCCTGCGCTGTGCAGGCTGCGAGGAATGCAAGTCCAAAGATAAGGGAATCGCGAAGGTGCAATTTCATGCTGAGGGTGTTGGCCTCTGAGTGGGGGTCTGGCATTGCAGGTGTCCAGACGCTTCCCAGCTCAATCCCTGAGCTTTGCCTTCAAATTATTTCCAGACGTCTGCTTTCTAGCTGGACTGTTCCAGCCTGCGCAGCGTGTCCACCAGGTTCTGCATGCGTTCGTGATGCGTGCCGGGCCAGAAGACACGCTTGCAGCCGGGGCACTGTTGGAAGTGGCTGTGGCGTTCGGCGACGCCTTCGGGGATGCGGCCCTGCACTTCGTCTGGCGTCGCGGTGGACAGCGGCGCGTTGCAGGCGATGCAGCGGGAGAAGGGCCGCATGCGTGACGTCAGGCCGTAGCGCCGCACCACCTCCACCAGCTGGTGCGCGGGGTCGGTGGCTCGTGGGTAGTAGCCCTGCACCACCTCCGAGCGCTTCAGCACGCCCAGGTCCCGTGTCAGCAGCACCCTCGATTCGTCGTGGGACAGGCGCGCCAGCAGGTCGTCCGCGTAGTCGTTGCGCCAGAGCGTGTCGAAGCCGAGCATCCGCAGGAAGCCCGAGAGCCGCCCCAAGCCCACGTCCAGGATGAAGCGCGGCAGCTCCGGCAGCGGCACCGGCACGGAGGCCGGGTACACCTCCACGGTCGTGTCCGCCTCCGCCCGGTGCCCGAAGCCCACCGGCTCGCCGTCCACCAACACCACGTCCACTTCCGGATGCGGCGGTCCCAGCGACTCGATGAGGTCCTTCACCGAAGGGCTGCCTTGCAGCACGTGAGTGAACGCTCGCTCCCGGCGCTCCGGTGCCACGAAATCGTTCAGTGCGCCGTGGAACCGCACCGTGAGCTGCCGTGCCGACATCCTGGACTCCTCACGTCCTGCTGCGTCGTGGCCCGTTTCCGTGATGCCTTCCTTCGAATCCCAGCCTTCCCCAGCTTTGGGGCGGTGGAACTCTCGGATTCTTGAAGGGCGGAGAAGGCAATCCTCACGGGCCGTCAGGGGACAGCCTTCCTGCAAACTTCTATAATCACGCGTCAGTCGGCGCGCCGAAGCCGGTGGAACACCCCCTCGACCCCCTCGGAAGCAAGGATCCAGGTCCCTGTATGGCCATGAAGTTCCCCCCGTTCCTCCGCCCCTTCGTGGCGCTGGGTTTCCTGGCGCTCGCCTGCGGCGAGGGTGACGAGCCCATCGCTCCGCCTGACTCGGGAACCTCGGCCGATGCTGGCACCCGCACCGACGCGGGCGAGACCGTGGACTCGGGTCAGCCCACGGTCGAGGACGACGCGGGCACCACCGTGGATGCTGGCTCCGACGTGGACTCGGGCTCCGATGATGCCGGCACCGCGGTCGACGCGGGCACGTCGGTGGATGCGGGTTCGACCGTCGACGCGGGCACTTCGACCGACGCGGGTTCCGCGACGGACGCGGGCTCTTCTACCGACGGGGGCTCCGCGACGGACGCGGGCACGATTGACGGCCCGGACTCCGATGGCGGCGTCACGCAGATCCGCCTGATGGCGGCCAACCTCACCAGCGGCAACGGCCAGAGCTACGACCCGGGCCACGGCATCCGGTTGATGCAAGGCGTGGATCCCGACGTCGTGATGATCCAGGAGTTCAACTACAAGTCGAACTCCGCCGCGGACATCCGCGCCATGGTCGACACGGCCTTCGGCACGGGCTTCTTCTACTACCGCGAAACCGGCGCGCAGATCCCCAACGGCGTCATCAGCCGCTACCCCATCATCGAGTCGGGCGAGTGGACGGACACCCAGGTCTCCAACCGTGACTTCGCCTGGGCGCGCATCAACATCCCGGGCCCTCGTGACCTCTGGGTCGTCAGCGTGCACCTGCTCACCAGTGGCTCTGGCGTCCGCAACACGGAGGCCACCAACCTGGTGAAGTTCATCAAGGCCAACATCCCCACCAGCGACTATCTGGCCATCGGCGGCGACTTCAACACCGACAGCCGCTCCGAGGCCTGCTTCACCACCTTCAAGCAGGTGGTCAACACGGCCAGCCCCTATCCCGCCGACAAGAACGGCAACGGGGGCACCAATGCCGGCCGCAGCAAGCCGTACGACCACGTGCTCGTGGACGACGACCTGCGCCAGTTCCAGGTGTCCACCGTCATTGGCAACAGCACCTTCGCGGGCGGGCTCGTGCTCGACAGCCGCGTCTACACGCCCATCTCCGAAATCTCTCCGGCACTGTCCAGCGACAGCGGCGCCGCCAGCATGCAGCACATGGGCGTCGTGAAGACGTACGTCACGCCCAACTTCTAGAAGGCGCGCGGGTCACGCGGGCCGGTCATCGGGAATCCCCGGTGCCCGGCCCGTCGCTTTTTCAGAAGCTCCACTTGTGCTTGTTCTTCGCGATGAAGCGCCCCACCGGCGGGATGCGCGCGATGAGCGGCGTCAGCACGAACACCGCCGCCAGCCGCAGCGGCTTCACCGCCTGCGACGCGATGTACGCCGCGCCCCACGCGCCCACGTTCGCCCCCGTCCCCTGAGGCTGGAAGCCGGCCCGGATGGCCGCCCAGAAGCCCACGATGACCAGGCCGAAGATGAGGTAGTTCACCGCGATGGCCAGCGGGCCGTAGTCCACCAGCAGCGCCTTGAAGCGCGCCATCAGCGACGGCTTCGCCGCCGGGGTCGTGGTGGTTTCGGGTGGGGCAATGTCGGGAGCAGGGTTCTTCACGTCGGGCTCAACAGGCGCCATGGGCGCACCATGCCCGAAACAGGGGGCCTCCGGGAGGGAGAGGACAGGCGGGCTGGCGGGCCCCGGCCCGGGTCCGGGTTGTCAGGGCTCCCGGGGGCACGATAGAGGTTCGGGCACCGCATGAAAGCCTCCCTCCGCCTCCTCCTCGTGGTGGTCCTCGCCGTGCTGGCGGCGGATCAGGTGTCCAAGTACCTGGCCGTGTCCCGGCTGACGGAAGCGCTGGACGGACGCAGCGGTCTGGCTCGCGTCTCCGGCTTCCTCAGCGAGCAGAACCTGGACAACGACCCTCCGGTGGAGGGCGTGTTCCGCAAGAACACCCGGCCGTACCGCTTCATCGAGGACTACTGGCACTTCCGCTACGTGGAGAACCCGGGCGCGGCGTGGGGCATGTTCTCCAACCTGCCGGACACCGCGCGCAAGGCGTTCTTCCACGTGGTGAGCCTGGCGGCGCTGGCGTTCATCCTGGTGCTGTACCGCCGCACGGAGCCGTCGCAGAAGGGCGTGCGCGTGGCGCTGGCGCTCATCACCGGCGGCGCGCTGGGCAACTTCGTGGACCGGCTCATCCGGGGCTACGTCATCGACTTCATCGACTGGCACTGGCGCAACCAGCCGGGCATGCGCTGGCCCACGTTCAACGTGGCGGACGCGGCCATCTGCGTGGGCGTGGCGCTGATGCTGCTGGACTCGCTGCGCCGGCCGGAGGCCGTGGCCACGCCGCCGCTTCCCCAGGGCAGCAGCCCTCAGCCGTGACGCGCGGGGGTGGGCTGGTATAAGCCCACTCCGTGCCGCGCAAATACGCCATCCTCCTCGCCCTCACGCTGGGCGTCATCGTGCTGGACCAGTGGACGAAGTACCTGGTCGTGCGGGACCTCACCACCCGCTTCGACGGGACGACCACGCTGTCGGAAAGGCTGGGCGCGTTCTATTCGCCCGCGGAAGGCCCGGAATTCCGCGGCCTGCACTTCCAGCCGAAGACGCACGTGGAGGTGGCGGAGAACTTCTTCCGCCTGCGCTACGCGGAGAACCCGGGCGCGGCGTGGGGCATGTTCCGCAACCTGCCCCCGAACGTGCGCGGCCCGCTCTTCCACCTGGTGAGCCTGGGCGCGGTGCTGCTCATCGTCTTCTACTTCCGGAAGCTGTCCGGCACGGACCCCGCGGAGGTGTGGGCGCTGTGGGGCCTGCCGCTGGTGCTGGGCGGCGCGCTGGGCAACTACATCGACCGCGTGGCGCGGGCCTTCGTCATCGATTTCCTGGAGGCCCATTGGTACGACAAGGCCGCGTGGCCGTCGTTCAACGTCGCGGACATGGCCATCTGCGTCGGCGTGGGGATGCTCGTGGTGGACGCCTTCGTGCGCAAGGAGAAGCCCGCGCCCTCCGCTCCCGCGAAGGCTTCGTGAAGGCCCGGAGGTCCCCATGCTCCCCGTCCTGCTGCGCCTGACCTTCACCAGCCTGTGGATGCAGCTCCTGCTGTACGCCGCCGCGGTGGGGGTGGTGGCCTCCGTCGCCGTCAACGGCTGGAAGGGCACGCTGGGGCCGGTGGACGCGAAGACGGGCAAGGAGGGGCCGGTGCCGCTCCAGGACAAGCTGCTGCGCGCGGCGGGGTTCGCGGTGGTGGGCGGCTTCCTCGCGTACTTCGGGTTGATGTACGCGCTGCCCGCGGACGCCTTCCCTGGCGGCAGGGGCGAGGGCATCCCGCTGCACACCTACGGCGTGCTCCTGGCCGCGGGCTTCGTCACCGCGGTGTCGGTGGCGGGCCGGCTGGCGCAGGACGAGTGGCGCCGCGTGTCCTTCGTGGAGGGCCGGGGTTGGGTGGACACGGAGGGGCCCCAGAAGCGCGAGCAGGTGATGGACCTGGCGTTCTGGGTGCTGGTGGGCGGGCTCGTGGGCAGCCGCGTGCTGTTCGTGCTGGTGAACTGGCAGGACTACGCGCGCGACTGGACGCAGGCCTTCTCCCTGGGCGGCGGGCTGGTGTTCTACGGCGGCCTCATTGGCGCGGGAGGGGCGGCGTTCCTCTTCGCCCGCAGGCACGGCCTGGACTTCCTGCGGCTGGCGGACGTGTGCATCCCCACCGTGTCGCTGGGGCAGTGCCTGGGGCGCCTGGGGTGCTTCTCCGCCGGGTGCTGCTGGGGCGACATGGCGGGGAGCCACTCCCACACGGGCGTCAGCTTCCCGGGCTCCGGGCTGGCCCAGGACCTGTTCGGCCGGCTGGGGGGCGCGTCCAGCCTGGCGTATGGCTCGCAGGCCGGGGATGACCGCTTCGTGGTGGAGGCCACCGGGCAGGTGCTCCACCAGGCGGCGCCGGGCGCGGTGCGCATCTCCGACTGGGTGGCCCGGCACGGCACCACGCTGCCGGTGTACCCCACGCAGCTCTTCGAGTCCGTGGGGCAGCTGGTGCTCTTCGTGGCGCTCCTGTACGCGCGCCGCTTCCGCCGCTTCCACGGGCACATCTTCGCCCTGTGGCTGATGGCCTACGCCGTCCTGCGCACCGCGGTGGAGCTGTTCCGGGGCGACGTGGAGCGGGGCACCCTGCACGGCCTGCTGGAGTCGCTGGGGGCCCAGGGGCTGGCCGGGGCGGTGCCCCTGGAGGCCTGGTACAACGTGTCCACCAGCCAGTTCATCTCCCTGTGCATGTTCACCTTCGGTGCGTTGCTGATGGCGCGCCACCGGCCGGCGGGTGAGTCGGCTGGCCTGGGACCGACACCGTCGGCGGCCTGAGGTTGCGAGCCGCGCCCGGGTTGGGGACACTCCCAGGACATGCCGCCGCCCGACAACGCACGGCCCGCCGCCAAAGGTGGGGGCCGGCCCGCGCAGGACGCCAGTTCCTCCAGCGAAGCCGCCCTTCACGAATGTGAGGAGCTGGAAGCGGCCATCGCGGAGCTGCGCCACAGCTACGAGCAGTACTTCCTGGGCATGGAGCGCCAGGCGCCCATCCGCGCGCATGAGGATTTGAAGAAGCGGATGCTGAAGCTCAAGGGGGCCTTCATCCGCAGCACGTCGGTGAAGTTCCGCGTGCAGAGCCTCCACAACAAGTTCCTCACCTACGAGCGGCTGTGGGTGCGCACGCTCCAGGAGATCGAGGCCGGCACCTACCGCCGCGACCTGGCCAAGGCCCGCCGCCGCGCCGGAGCGAAGCAGCCCGGTGCCACTGGCGAGCGCCAGAAGGGCGTGGTGGAGCTCACCGAAGAAGTCGACGACATGGACTTCGAGGAGATCGAGGAGCTCACCGGCCGCAGGCCCATCAACGAGCCGAAGCTCGCCGCGGAGTACCTGGCGGAGCAGGGCGCGGGCGGAACGCCCTTCCGGGGCACGCCCTCGGTGGCGCCCGTCGCGGCGCCGCCGGCCGGTGCGCCCCGGGGCACGCCCGCGGGGCTGGTGCCTCCGGCGAAGAGTGTTCCGGCGGTGGCCCCCGTGAGCGGGCTGCCGTCCATTGCTCCCGTGGGGGGCACGCCGCAGAAGGGGACTCCGGCGGTGGGGACGTCGAAGCTGCCGTCCGTGACGCCCGTGGTGCCTCCGGGTGGGACTCCGGCGGCGGGACGTCCGGCGGTGCCTCCGGGCATGGCCGCGAAGGCGCCCGGTGCTCCGGCTCCGCAGCAGCCCGCGCGTCCGGCGGCTCCGGCGGCGGCGCCGCCCCGTCCGGCGGCGGCGGGCCCCGGTGGCGGCATGTCCGACGACAAGCTGCGCGCGGTGTACGACGCGTACGTCACCGCGAAGCGCCGCTGCCAGGAGGACACGTCCAAGCTGTCCTACGAGTCCGTGGCCGCCACGCTGCGCAAGCAGGTGCCGGAGCTGCTCAAGCAGCACAACGCGAAGGCCGTGGAGTTCAAGGTCGTCATCAAGGACGGCAAGGCCTCGCTCAAGGCCGTGCCCAAGTAGCGAAAGGCACGGCATGAACCAGGACCTGGAGTCGCTCAAGGCGCGCGTGGCGCGCCTGTCGGTGATGATCTTCGACATCGACGGCACGCTCACCGACGGCCGCATCTTCTGGGTGCCCAACTCCGGCTGGACGCAGATGTACAGCGTGCGCGACGGCATGGGCATCAAGCGCCTCCAGGAAGCGGGCATCGAGGTGGCCGCCATCTCCGGCGGCGACAGCCTCTCCGCGCAGATGCGCATGCAGTCGCTGGGCTTGCGTCACGTGCACTTCGGCAGCCAGGACAAGGTGGCGCACTTCGAGAAGCTGCTCGGCATCCTCAACGTGTCCGCGGAGCACTGCGGCTACATGGGTGACGAAGTGGTGGACCTGCCGCTGCTCAACGCGGTGGGCTTCTCCGCCACCGTGCCCGAGGCCCCGGACGAGGTGCGCGCGCAGGTGCACTACGTGGCCCAGCGCGCCGCGGGCTTCGGCGCCGCGCGCGAGGTGTGTGAGTTCATCCTGAAGCACCGGGCGCGCTCCGCGCCGTGACGTGAAGAGACGAGGGGGAAGCACCGCATGAAGAAGGGGATGTGGTGCGTAGGGCTCCTGAGCCTCGCGGGGTGCGCGAGCATCATGGGGCCGAAGGAGCCTGACTCGCCACCGCTGGGACGTGCCACCGTGAAGTGCGTCATCACGAAGAAGGGCCGGGCGGAGCAGTGCCGCGCCATCTCGTGGGACCCGACCGTCAGCAACGCGCGTCTCGCGCAGGCCATCCGCGACATCGAGGCGACGCAGTACGGCCCGGAAGAGGGGGAGCGTTTCGGATGGTATGCGGAGGACCATCCCTACACGTTCGAGCTCAAGTTCTGGGATCCGCCGCCTCCGGACGGCGGGGTGGCGAGGTCCACGCCGTGACGGCTACTTCCAGTCGCGCACCAGTGCGCCGTCCCTCCCGCTGACAGGGTCGCTTGGAGGCACCGGCACCTGCGCGATGCGCTTCACGGAATCATCGTGCGTGGCGGCGTCCGGACGCTGCAGGTCCCACTGGCCGTGGCCTTCCGGGTAGGCACCCACGACGAGGAAGTCGCCGCTGGACTCCACACGCTTGTGCCCGGTGCCCGCGGGCAGCACCACCACGTCACCGGCCTGCACGCTGACGACCTGTCCCGCTTCCCCACCGAGCATCAGCTTCGCGCTGCCCTTCGCCACGCCCAGCACCTCGTGCGCGGTGGAGTGGTAGTGGTGGAAGTCGTAGACACTGGAGCGCCACTGCGGCGGCCAGCCGTTCGCCTCGAAGCGCTGCTCGAACGTGGCGGCCACGTCGCCCTCGCGTGAAACCGCCGCGCGGTACACCAGCACCGGGAAGCGGCTGTTGGGCACCTTGCCGTCATCCTTGAACGTGAGCCGCGTGGGCACGAGCGCCTTCGCGGGCGCGTCCGCGTGCGCATCCACCGAGGCCAGGGACAGCGCCGCACCCGCGATGGCGCCGGTCATCCAGCGCGGGGTGTCGGGCTTCGCAGAATCCTTCATCGCGTTCCTCCCGTGGGCATGACCCTCCCAACCTGGGACAGGCCCGGGGCGTGTGCAACGCGCGGATGCGGGGCCCTTCTGCCTCACCGTCAAACCGGTGGGACGGGAAAGATGCCCAAACGTTCGCTCCTGGAAACGCCTGCTTCCCCATCGTCAGTCCGGGTTGTCGCTCCCCAGGCCCGTTCCTACCTTGCGCTGCCTGACGGCCGGTGTGTGCGGCCCGAGACACGAGGGAGGCGACGTGGGGATGCGGCGGATGTGGCTCGGACTGGCAGTGGCGGTGGGGCTCGCCGTGTCCACGGGATGCGGACAGTCCCCCGAGGATTCCGAAGCGCGGCTCGCGGCCCTGGAGGCCGAGGGCAAGCAGATGGACCAGGCCCTGGACGCGGTCGAGGACCGGCTCATGGGCAGCCAGGGACGGCTCGCCATGTGGAACGAGCTGGGGCGGCGTCACCAGGAGGTGAGCGCCATCCAGTGCAAGGTGTCCGACGCCCACATGGCCGCCATCCTGGCGCACGAGGACAAGCAGAACCAGAAGGCGCGCACCCTCAAGCAGCGCAACTCCATGGCGTCCGTGGACACCTCCGTGCTGACCTCCGGCAAGGTGCCCGCGCGGCAGCGCAGCAACTGAAATGCAGCGGCTCTAGCCGGGGATGCGCGCGGTGCGCTCGCGCATGCGCTTCTCCACCGCGATGACGCCCCGGAGGAAGATGCCGGGCGCCAGCCGCCGCAGCCGCCAGAACCAGCGCGCGTCCGCCATGGGCAGCACGTGCGGCGCGTTCCGGTCCACCGCCTTGAGCAGCCGCTCGGCGACCCACTCCGGTCCAATCCTCGACTGGTCCACCAGCTTCACGCTCATGCGGCGCGTCTCCGGGTCGGAGTAGGGCGCGGCCGCCGAGGCGATGTTGGTGCGGAAGAACGTGGGGCACGCCACCGTGACGCCCAGCCCCAGCGGGTGCAGCTCCGCGTAGAGCGTCTCCGACAGCGCGACGACGGCCGCCTTGGACGTGTTGTAGGCCGCCAGGTTCGGCGCGTACACGAGCCCCGCCGCGGACGCGATGTTGAGCACGTGTCCGGAGCCCTGCTTGCGAAGCCTGGGCACGAACGCGTGGCAGCCGTGGATGACGCCCCACAGGTTCACGTCCAGTACGCGCTTCCACTCGGACAGGGGCAGCGCGCCCACCGCGCCTCCCGTGGCGACGCCCGCGTTGTTCACCACCAGGTCCACGCCGCCAAACGCCTCATCCACGGCGCGCGCCAGCCCCTCCACGGCGTCCGCGTTCGTCACGTCGCACGGGTGCACGCGCGCCTCGCCGCCCAGCGCGGTGACGCGGCGGGCGGTCTCCTCCGCGCTGGCCGGGTCCACGTCCGACACCATCACCCGCGCTTGACGGGCCGCCAGGGCTTCACACAGCGCACGGCCAAGGCCACTGCCGGCGCCCGTCACCACCGCGCGAGGACGAGAGGGAAGGCTCATGGTTTCAGGACTCCTGGGAGGTGGAGGAAGGGGCGCGACGCGACAGGGCTAGCATGACAGGCGGGCAGGCGGGCGCACGGTTCGTGACCCGGGGTCGGAAGTTGGCTAGAACCCGGGCCGTGCAACGCGCCTTGGTGGCAGCAATGGCGGTCGTGGCGGCGGGGCTCCTGGGATGCAACGACCTGGAGAACTGCGGCTCGACGTCGGTGGACATCACCCGGACCGACGGGGGGCTCTACCGTTGCGTGACGTCCGAGGATTGCCCCCGGACTTCGCGCGTCTCCGTGTGCGTGACGGACGTCTCCTCCGAGCGCGAGTGCGTGCGCTGCGACGAGACGCGCTGCGTGCGCCTCATCCCGGAGTCGTGCCAATGACGCGCGGGCTGTCGCGATGGGCCTGCGTGCTCGCGGTGGGGGCGCTCGCCGTCACGGGTTGCCGCGACAAGCCGGTGGACCACATGCAGCGCGCCCGCGACGCCATCTTCGAGAAGCGTCCGGACGAAGCGCTGGTGGAGTACCGCAAGGCGTACGACCTGCTGCTGCGCGACGAGTCCCCGGAGGCGCTGGTGATGCGCGCCCGGGCGCTCAAGGGCGCCGCGGACGTGTACTGGCTGGAGCAGCGCAAGGTGAAGGAGGCGGTGAGCGTCTACCGCCAGCTCATCCAGCAGTGCCCGGAGTCCCCGGAGGCGCTGGACGCGCGCATCATCCTGGCGGAGCTGCTGCGGGTGCACTACCGCGACCTGCGCGGTTCCATTGATCAGCTCACCGCCGCGCTGCACCGCAACCCGCCGCAGAGCGCGGAGCTGCAGTACCAGGTGGCGAAGACGTACTTCGAGCTCCAGGACTATCCGCAGTGCGAGCTGGAGGCGAAGAAGCTGCCGGACCGCTTCGCCACCAGCCCCTACGTGGACGACGCGCTCTTCCTCCAGGCGCAGGCGCTGGCCATGGTGGAGGGCAAGCGCCAGGAAGCGCTGCGCACCTACGCGGATCTGCGCTCGCGCTTCCCGGACTCGGAGCTGGCGCCGTACGCCCTCTTCGAGATGGGCAAGCTGCGCGCGGACGCGGGCGACAACGAGAAGGCCATCGAGACCTGGGTGGAGTGCTTGAAGACGCACCCGGATCCGGCGCTCGTGCAGGACGCCATCGCGCGGGCGCGCCGCCGCCTGGCCAACCTCACGGTGGAGGGCATTGGCAAGAAGGAGGTGGCGTTCGACCGCAGCAAGCAGGCGCGCACCTCCGTGGAAGCCATGGGCGGCAGCGCCGAGGAAGCCGCCCGAGACCGCGGCGACTGACTTCTCGCGTGGGAGACATTCACATGAACGTGCTGGTGACAGGGGCCACGGCGGGCATCGGGCAGGCCATCGCGCGCCGCTTCGTGAAGGAGGGTGCGCGCGTCATCGCCACCGGGCGGCGCGGCGACCGGCTGGAGGCGCTCCAGGCGGAGCTGGGCGAGCGGCTCCTGCCGGTGACGCTGGACGTGACGGACAAGGCGGCGGTGAAGGCGGTGTTCGCGTCGCTGCCGGCGGACTTCGCGCAGGTGGACGTGCTGGTGAACAACGCGGGGCTCGCGCTGGGGCTGGAGCCCGCGCAGGCGGCGCGGCTGGAGGACTGGGACGTGGTGGTGGACACCAACGTGAAGGGCCTCCTGTACTGCACGCGCGAAGCGCTCACGGGCATGGTGGCGCGCGACCGGGGGCACGTCATCAACATCGGCTCCATCGCGGGCGAGTTCCCCTACCCGGGTGGCAACGTGTACGGCGCGACGAAGGCGTTCGTGCATCAGTTCACGCTCAACCTGCGCGCGGACCTGCACGGCACCGCGGTGCGCGTGACGGACATCCAGCCGGGCCTCCTGGGCGGCACGGAGTTCTCCAACGTGCGCTTCCGCGGCGACGACGCGAAGGCCGCCGCGCTCTACGACCGGACCCAGCCGCTCACGCCCGACGACGTCGCGGACACGGTGTACTGGGTGGCCACGCGGCCCGCGCACGTGAACATCAACGTCATCTCCATGATGCCGGTGGTGCAGGCCTTCGGCCCGCTGCTGGTGAAGCGCGGCGGCTAGCTAGCCCGGCACGGGCAGCGCGGCTTCCAGGAGCGGCGCGGGCACCGACGGGTCGTCCGCGTCCGCCACCAGCAGCACGTGGACGCGGCCACCCTCCACGCGCGCGTCCACGCCCTCCAGCTTCACGGGCACGTCCACCGCGTCCAGGTACACGGGCGTGCCGTCCGGCGCGAGCACGCCCACCGCCGAACCCGCCACCGGGCCATCCGCCACGCGGTCGCGGGACGCCTCCGCCGTGGCGGTGAACACCACGCGCCCGTCCGGCAGCGGTGACGCGTCCGTGAAGGACAGCCGCACGCCGTTGGCCTCGCCCAGCTCCCAGCGGCGCACGGTGCGCACCGCCTCCGGCCCCATGACGCCCGCGTCCAGGCTGGCCAGCACGCGGTCCAGGTCCAGGTCCACCAGCGCGTCCACGCCGCCTTCACCGTTGCCCCGGTTGAGCAGCCGCAGCCGCTTGCCCGCCACCGCCGCGCCCTCCACGTTGAGCGCCACCAGCTCCCGCTCCAGCTGCACGTAGAGCGGCGCGCAGTCCACCGTGCGCGGCTCACCCGCGAGCGTCCCGTCCGCGTTCAGGGGCAGCACCGACGCCCGTCGCCGCGTGGGCGTGGACCCCGAGGGCAGGGCCAGCAGCGCTCCGTGCGCGAACGAGGCGGACGGGCCCAGCCGGCACAGCGCCTCCAGGTCCGGCTTCGCCGCCTTGCGCGCCGCGTGTTCGTCCGGAAGGTCTCCCGGGAAGAGGCGCACGGTGTGGCCCGGCGCGTCTCCCACGGCGGGGAACACGGCCAGGTGGAGCGCGTCGTCCGCGACGACGTAGAGCCAGTCCCCCGCGCGCACCAGGCCACTGGCGGCGGAGACGTGCGCGGGACGGCCCGGGGCTTCGGGCGCCGCGAGGGTGAGCGTGCGGCGGCGGGTGGTGGGAATCATGGGAGCCTTGAGCGTCGCCGACTACAGCAGCGTGCCGCGCAGGAAGAGGCTGGCCGCCGTGAAGTAGATGACGAGTCCGGACACGTCCACCAGCGTGGCCACGAAGGGCGCGGACGCGCTCGCGGGGTCGAAGCCCACGCGCCGCAGGATGAACGGCAGCATGGAGCCGGACAGCGTGCCGAAGATGACCACGCCCACCAGCGACACGCCCACCGTCATGCCGATGAGCAGCGCATGGTCGCCATAGCTGTGGAACAGCGCCTGCCACGCAATCACCCGCAGGAAGCCCACGGCCCCCAGCACCCCGCCCAGCGCCAGGCCCGTGGTCAGCTCCCGCCGCGCCACGCGCCACCAGTCCTTCAGCCGCATCTCCGACAGCGCCAGCGACCGGATGATGAGCGTGGTGGCCTGGCTGCCGGAGTTGCCGCCCGAGCTGATGATGAGCGGGATGAAGAGGCTCAGCACGACGGCGCGGGCAATCTCGTGCTCGAAGTAGCCCATGGCCGTGGCGGTGAGCATCTCCCCCAGGAAGAGCACCATCAGCCAGCCGGCGCGCTTCTTGAGCATCGCCATGAAGCCCACGTCGAAGTAGGGCGCGTCCAGGGCCTCCATACCGCCGACCTTCTGGATGTCCTCCGTGGCTTCTTCCTGAACGACGTCCACGATGTCGTCCACCGTGACGATGCCCTTCATGCGCCGCTGCTCGTCCACCACGGGCATGGCCATGAAGCTGTGTTCGGAGAAGGTGCGGCTGACCGCCTCCTGGTCCGTGTTCTCCGCCACGGTGATGACGTCGCGAATCATCACGTCCGCCACGCGCTTGTCCGGCGCGGCCTGGAAGAGCTGGCGCAGGGACAGCACGCCTTGCAGCCGCTGCTCCGCGTCCAGCACGTACGCGTAGTAGACGGTCTCCACCTTCTCGCGCGCCTGCTTGCGCAGGTAGCCGATGGCCTCGTCGATGCTCATGTCCGGGCGCACGCGGGCGAAGCGCGGGTTCATCAGGCCACCCGCGTCGTCCTCCGAGTACGCCAGCAGGACGTTCACTTCACGGCGGCTGGCGTCGTCCAGCTGCGACAGGATGGCGTCCACCTGCTCCGGCTCCACGGCCTGGACCAGGTCGGCCAGGTCGTCCGGGGGGAGCAGCCGGACCCAGGTGCGGCGCTCGCCGGGGGGGAGGCTGAGGATGAGTTCGCCCTGCTCGCGCGCGGTGAGGCCCAGGAAGAAGTCGTCCGCCACCGCCGGGGGCAGCAGCCGGAACCCCTCCAGGCGTTCGTCCGCGGACAGCACCGCCCAGGCCTCGTGGAGCTCGTCGGGGGACAGCGCGTTCTGGCTCTGGGGACTCTCCACCATGGTGACGGCCTCGGAAGAAGAGGGGGAGGGTGCGCGCCGCGATGCATCGCGCGCGGGCCTCTCTACACCCCTGCCGGGGGCGCGGCGAGCGGAAGGCGCGAAACATCGCGAGGAATTCGCGTCCGCCTGCCTGTTCCGTTCATCCGTCCCCAGAGTCCGCCGGGGACCCGGGCCTGCCTGCCCATGCCGCCCGTGCTGGTGGCCCCCGGCGCCCTGGTTGCTTGGGGCGCCAGGGATTGGGCCAGGTCAGGCCTTCTGCTGGATGAGCTCGACCTTGTAGCCGTCCGGGTCTTCCACGAAGGCGATGACGGTGGTGCCGTGCTTCATGGGGCCGGGCTCGCGGACGACCTTGCCGCCGGCCTGGCGGATGGCATTGGCGGTGGCGTGGATGTCGCTGACGCCCAGGGCGATGTGGCCGTAGGCGGAGCCCAGCTCGTACTTCGCCGTGTCCCAGTTGTGGGTGAGCTCCAGCGCGGGGTGGGTGTCCTCGGGGCCGTAGCCGACGAAGGCGAGGGTGAACCGACCGTCCGGGTAGTCCTGGCGGCGCAGCAGCTTCATGCCGAGCACGCGGGTGTAGAAGTCGAGCGACTTCTCCAGGTCGCCGACCCGGAGCATGGTGTGGAGGATGCGCATGCGGTGGCTATAACCGCGGCGCGACGAGCTCCGCCAGCAGCCTCTTCACCGCGCCGCTGGCACGCCGGGCGGACTGATCCGCATCGACACCCGGGGCCGCTACGAAGCGGGCGTACTTCCGCGCGCCCGCCGCATCGAGGTCGGCGAATTCCTGCGCCAGGGCGACAAGGGCCTGCTGGAACAGGGGATCCGCATGAATGGGGCTCTTCCGGATGACCGGGGCGAGTCCTGCCTGTCCTCCGGGCCAGGACTCGACCATCCAGACGATGTCGTAGGCATCCTTGTTCTTGGGCCGGTTCCGCAGGGCATCCACCTTGGCCGCGAGATAGGCGGCGGGACCAGCGATCCTCAGCCGTTGATGCGTGCGGCCGCCACCTCCCGGAAGCTCGACGACGACCTCCTTCTCGATGAAGTCCCGGTCGATGAGGGTCCCGGTGGACAGGACCAGCGCGGAGAGCCTTCCTCCCACGACGCCCCCTGGCCGGTACAACCGGCCTGCCTCGCGTCCGGGGGCCAGGGGGCAGAAGAACTCGACCGTGAGGGGATGGGTGACGCCCCCCGTCCAGCGCCAGCTCGAACGAGGAAGGGGGCGGAAGCCCGCGGCCTTCAGGGTGCGTTCCAGCCGCTCGTAGTGGCCTACCTCGCCTTCCACGAGCGCGACCCGCAGACAGAGGTCGAGGTCCTGCGTGCCGATGTGGGGCTCGAGGCCGGGCCCCGGTTCTGGCACGAGCAGGGAAGGAACGAGGCCCCCGATGATGACGACGTGGGCGCCCGCGAAGCCGAAGGCACGGACCACATGCACGGCCTCCGCGAGCAGGGCGGACCGGACCGAAGGGTCGTACTCGCCCAGGTGTCCGCCTTCAGTAACCAAGGACCTCCTCGCGGAACCGCCGTGCGAGGTCCTCGCCCCGGCGCTCCGACTGGACATCCAGGTAGATGCGCACGTGCGGCGCCAGCAGGACGCCATCCCGGGACGTGGATGCCCAGCTGCCGACCTTGCCCGTGTCGTGGATCAACATGAGGTTCGCTCCGCGCTCCGTCACTTCCGCATCCAGGTGTTTCGCCGCCTGGGCCAGGGGCACCTCGGGTGAGATGCGGATGCGCGACATGGGGACGCTGGTGGGCCCGATGCCGAACATGCTGACCGCGGCGGCTCCCGTGAATGCATGGGCGATGCCTGCCTTGCCGAGCCGCGTGCTGGTCTGCTGCCAGAGCTCCTCGGGACGCCGCGCGTAGAGGGCCACTTGCAGGGAGCGCTCCCATCGCGTGGCGCGGGCCTGTCGCTCAAGCCAGTCGAGCAGTCCGGTCCGGTCCCGGACGGTGCGCCGCTTCGCGGGACCCCGTCCCTCCGCGCGGACCAGCTCCAGGTGCTCGAGCCAGGTCAGGAGCTTGTGGGCTTGCCCCAATGACACAGCGGCCTGCTCCGCGAACCGGGAGACGGAGACCGGCTGCTGCTCCTGGAGGAGCACCTGTACGGCTCGGACGCCATGGACGCCGAGGGTCGCGGAGCCCGCGGTCTTCTCGGGAGCGACGGTGCGGTCCTCCTCGAAGTGGAGGAGCACTCCCCGGGCACGCAGGTGGAGATGGCCACGCGAGTCCAGATAGCCCACCCCTTGCGCTTCCAGCGCTTCGCGAACGTCCTTCTTGAGCCAGGGACCCACGACGAACGGGAGGTCCCGGGACCGTCGCGCCGTCGCGGGACGGTGGGCCCCGAGCAGCAGCGGCAGCTGGTCCACACGGAGGCCGGGGGCGGCTTCCAGCAGGGTGAACGTCGCCACTTCGCGACCCTCCAGCTCCAGGTAGGGGCGGGATGCGCCGCGCGCCTGGAGCCAGGACCGCGCTGGCAGCCAGGGAATCAGCCTGGGAGGAAGATGGAGGATGGCAGGCATCTTTCACTCAAGGCGGCTTGTGGAAGCCAAGGAAGGTCAATGGGTTGAAGTCAGCATCTTCATTTTTAATGAAGATTCACTCTGAAGTGAAAATAGTGTCCAGATGAAAGTTGAGGAGGAGTGCCCCATGCCTGGCCGTGCCCCAAGGGCCTGGACGTCATGTGGGTTCGATAGCGGCCAGGCGGACGAAGAGCGGCGGCGAGGCACGGCGGACCGCGTGTTATGGAACCCGCCATGAAACACGCTCAAAGCCAGGCCCTCTTCGCCCGTGCGCAGGCGCGCATCCCGGGTGGCGTGAACTCTCCGGTGCGTGCCTTCCGTGGCGTGGGAGGCGACCCCGTCTTCTTCAAGGAGGGCTCCGGCGCGTGGCTCACCGACGTGGACGGCAACCGCTACGTGGACCTCGTCGGCAGCTGGGGCCCGCTCATCCTGGGCCACGCGTACCCGCCCATCGTGGAGGCCATCCTGGAGGCCGCCCGGCGCGGGACCACCTTCGGCGCTCCTGTCGCCGCGGAAGTGGAGTTCGCGGAGCTGCTCTGCGCCACCGTGCCCTCCGTGGAGAAGGTGCGCCTCGTGTCTTCCGGCACGGAGGCCACTGTCGCCGCCATCCGCGTGGCGCGCGGCTTCACCGGCCGCGACTACATCCTCAAGTTCGAGGGCTGCTTCCACGGCGCGGGCGACCCGTTCCTCGTGAAGGCGGGCAGCGGCGTGGAGACGCTGGGTCTGCCGGACTCTCCGGGCGTGCCGTCCGCGCTGGCGGCGCTCACGCTCACCGCGCCCTTCAACGACCTGGAGGCCGTGGAGCGCATCTTCCACGAGAAGGGCAAGGACATCGCCTGCGTCATCATCGAGCCCGTGGTGGGCAACATGGGCGTGCTGGTGCCTCGCCCCGGCTACCTCGAGGGGTTGCAGAAGCTCTGCCAGAAGCACGGCGCGCTCTTCGTGCTGGATGAGGTGATGACGGGCTTCCGGCTGGCCCGCGGCGGCGCGCAGGAGTTGTACGGGCTCAAGCCGGACCTGACCACGATGGCGAAGGTGGTGGGCGGCGGCATGCCGCTGGGCGCGTACGGCGGCCGGCGCGACGTCATGGCCAAGGTGGCCCCGGAGGGGCCGGTGTACCAGTCCGGCACGCTGTCCGGGAACCCGGTGGCGGTGGCGGCGGGCATGGCGTGCGTGAAGGCGCTGGCGGCGCCGGGGACGTACTCGCGGCTGGAGCACCTGGGCCTGTTGCTGGAGGAGGGCTTCCGCGCGGAGGCGAAGGCGGCGGGCGTGCCGGTGACGGTGAACCGCGTGGGCAGCATGCTCACGGTGTTCTTCACGGCGGAGCCGGTGTTCGACTACGCGTCCGCGAAGAAGGCGGACACGGCGAAGTTCGGGCGCTTCTTCCACGCGATGCTGCAAGAAGGTGTGTACCTGCCGCCCAGCCAGTTCGAGGCGGCGTTCGTGTCGCTGGCCATCGGCGAGCCGGAGGTGGCGCACGTGCTCGCCGCGGCCCGCAAGGCGTTCCGCGCGCTTGGCGACGCCCGTTGAACCGGAGGCCCTGACCGGGCCCGTGCGCTTCGGCCCCTACACCCTCGTGCGCCGCATTGGCGCCGGGGGGATGGGGGAGGTCTTCCTCGCGCGCGAGGAGGGCGTGCGGCGCGCGGTCGTGGTGAAGAAGGTGCTGCCGGGGCTGGTGGACAGCCGGCAGTTCGTGGGGCGCTTCCGCGACGAGGCGCGCGTGGTGGTGCGGCTGGCGCATCCGAACATCGCGCGCGTGTACGCGATGGGCGAGGTGGACGGGCAGCTGTTCCTGGCGATGGAGTACGTGCTGGGCAAGACGCTCAGCCGGCTCGCGTACCGCTTGCGGCAGCGTCAGCGGATGATGCCCCTGGGGCCGCTGCTTCAACTGGGACAGCGGCTGTGCGAGGGCCTGGCGTACGCGCACGACGCGACGGACGAGGAGGGGCACCCGCTGCACCTGGTGCACCGCGACCTGTCCCCCGCGAACGTGTGCGTGAGCTACGCGGGCGAGGTGAAGATCATCGACTTCGGCGCGGCGCAGTCCACGCTGAAGGAGCAGCAGACGGCGCCTCGCGTGGTGATTGGCAACCTCACGTACATGGCGCCGGAGCAGGCCCGCAAGCGCACGGTGGACCGGAGAGCGGACCTGTACGCGGTGGGCGTGGTGCTGTGGGAGTTGTTCTCGTGGAAGCCGCTGTCGCAGCGGGGGGACCCGCTGGAGCGCTGGCGGCGCGCGGCCTATCCGCAGTGGGAGCCCGCGGCGCGCTACCGGCCGGACCTGCCGCGCGCGGTGGACGCGTTCCTCGCGCGAGCGCTCGCGTCCGAGCCGAACGACCGCTTCCCCACGGCGACGGCCATGGCGGAGGCGCTGGGCGCGCTGAAGGAGAAGCTGGCGCCCAACGTGACGGATCAGGACCTGGTGCGGCTGATGTCGGCGGCCTTCCCGCGTGAGAAGGTCATCGAGCAGCAGGTGCTGGACGACCTGTTGCGCGAGCAGCCCGAGCGCGCGAGCACGCGGCAGGAGTTCCCGTCGGTGCTCATGCCGCCCGGGGCGCAGGACGTGGCGGAGGCGCTCCGCGCGCAGGAGGACATCGCGACGGAGGCGCTGGACGCGGCGAAGCTGCGGCAGGCGGAGTTCTCCGGCGTGGGTGAGCGGACCGAGGCGCTGGACGCGGCGAAGCCGCCGTCGGAGTACGCCAGCGTGGGTGAGCGGACCGAGGCGCTGGATGCGGCGAAGGTTGAACAGGCGCTGCGCGCGGCGGCGGCGCAGAGGCCCTGGATGGAGCCCGGCGACGAGTCCGGTCTGCCTCGCAAGGCGCCGCCGGTGCGGCTGCACAACCAGGAGGTCACCAAGGACGCCTGGGTGCCGGGCATCGGCGCCGCGGAGCCCACCGCGCCAGGACACTCGCCACGGAATGCGTGGACGCCGGGCTCGGGCAGTGGAGAGGCCACCGCGCCGGGGCATTCTCGCCAGACGCCGGAGATCGGCACGGGCGGTGGAGAGACCACCGCGCCTGGACAGGCATCGGAGCCTGCGAGGACGCCGAGCGACATCGCGCCTGGTCAGGCATCACAGTCCTCGTGGACTCCGGGCTCGGGTGGGGAGGACGCCACCGCCTTCGGTGCGGACCCCTCGCGGAGCGTGGGGCCGGTGACCCGCGACGTGCTCGCGGAGCGGATGCCGGGACCCGCGGCTGCTTCCACCCTCGAGGGTGCGGAGCCCGCGTCCGGAGCGGCTCGCGCGCACTGGACTCCCGGTCCGGGCGAGGACGAGCCCACCCCTCGCGAGCCTCCCGCCCACCTGGACTCTCCGGCCGGTCCGGGCTCCGAGGACACCACCGACCCGGGGGAGGGGACCCGGGAGGCCGCGGATTCCCTTCCGGGCAGGCAGGCCCCGGCCGAACAACC
Organism: Corallococcus exercitus; assembly: GCF_003611585.1. GTDB lineage: Bacteria > Myxococcota > Myxococcia > Myxococcales > Myxococcaceae > Corallococcus > Corallococcus exercitus. The sequence goes on from NZ_RAVW01000051.1 coordinate 31,645, forward strand.
GTCTCGGCCGGATTGGAATCCGGGCCCGGACGCGGAAGACTCCGTTACACACCTTCGAGCGTTTCATCGTGAGGGGCCCCCCCCGGCCCCGGAGGACTCACCCATGCAGAACCGCCCCTCGCGCCCGGGCTGGACTCCTGGCGCAGGCAGTGAGGACTCCACGACCAACGAGCGGCCCTCACGCAAGAGCGGAACGGGCCTGCCCGCCGCCGGCAACACCGGCTGGACCCCGGGCTCCGGCGAGGACGACGCCACCGAGGGCGCCGGCTCCTCGCTCATGGCCGCGCGCCCCGACATCGACGACGCGGACGACGAGAGCACCGACGTCGCCAAACCCGGCCGCCCCATGACGAGCCCGGCACCGCGC
>NZ_RAVW01000520.1 GCF_003611585.1 Corallococcus exercitus
CGCTGCTGTGGGGCGGGGCGCGGTCGGAGCGGGTGCAGGGGCCGGCGTGCCGCGCGGCGCTGCGGGGTACGGAGTTCGAGGCGCGGGATGATCTGGCGTCGGCGCTGGGACGGCTGCCGCCATTGCGGCCGTGTGGCCTGCGGGTGGTGGTGAGCGATTTCCTCTTCGAGACGGACCTGGAAGCGCTGTGCGCCCGCTTGTCGCGTGGAGCGTCGGCGCTGTTCCTGGTGCAGGTGCTGGACGCGGAGGACCTGGAGCCCACGGGCGGTGAGGGCGCGCGGCTGGTGGACGCGGAGAGCGGCGTGGCGCTGGAGGAGTTGCTGACGGACGGGGTGCTGGCTGCTTACGCCCGCCGCTTCGCGGAGCACCAGCGCGCGCTGCGGAGCGCGGCGGTGCGAGCGCGGGGAACGCTGCTCACGGTGAACGCGGCGGAAGGGCTGCGAGCGCAGGTGGCGGGACCGCTGCGCGCGTTGTTCGTCGCGGGAGGCGGGGCGTGAGCTTCGGTGCGAACAGCGTGGAGCGCGAGGCGTGGAGTACCGGTGTGCTTGATGGCAGACGCGCTCAAGTGCGGTGCGCTGCGGGAGGCGAAGGCGTGACCTCCGGCGCGAATAGCATGGAGCGCGGGGCGTGGAGCACCGGCGTGTTTGATGGCAGGTGCTCTCGCGTGCGGTGCGTCGTGGATGGCGACGATGCGAGCAGCGTGGAGCGCGAGGCGTGGAGCACCGACGACGCGCTTGATGGCGGTTGCACTCGCGTGCGGCGCGTCGCTGGAGGCGGGGCGTGAGCTTCGATTCGAGCAGCGTGGAGCGCGAGGCATGGAGCACCAGCGTGCTTGATGGCGGTCGCACTTGCGTACGGTGCGTCGCGGGAGGCGGGACGTGAGCTTCGGGCTTCCCTGGGGCTTGGTGGCGCTGGGCGCGCTGGTTCCGTTGGTCGCGGCGTACTTCCTGCGCCGCCGGCAGAAGCCGGTCGTGGTGAGCGCGCTGTTCCTGTGGCGTACGCCGCGTCCTCGCGCGGAGGGTGGACCCCGGTGGGAGCGCTTCACTCGCGAGGCGTCGCTGCTGCTGGAGGCGCTCGCCGTGCTCGCCGCCGCGCTGTACCTGGCGGACGTGCGACTGGGCGAGGCTGCTCGCCGGCGTCACCTCGTGCTCGTCGTGGACGGCAGCCTGTCCATGTCGGCTCGGACTCCGGATGGCAGGACGGTGCTGGATCACGTGCGCACCGAGGCCGCGAAGCGCGTGGAGACTGAGCGCGCCACGCACGTCACGGTGCTCACGAGCGGTGTGTCGCCCCAGGTCATCGCTGGACCGGAAGCGGAGGCCTCGCGCGCCCTGGGCGCACTGGAGTCCTTCGAAGCGCGCGGGCCGGACCATGACGCCACGGCTTCGCTCCTGTGGGCGCAGGAGCTGGCCGGACCCGGCAAGCGCGTGCACTTCTTCACCGACGCGCCGCCCTCCACGGACGCGGCCGTGCCTCCCTCCGTGCGCTGGACGGCGCTGGGCCGCTCCCAGGGCAACGTGGCACTGGTCTCCGCGCAGCGACGCGACGAAGGCGGCCGGGCCACGGTGACACTGCGGATCGCTCGCTTCGGCGCGGGGCCTTCGGAAGTCGAAGCGCGCGTGCGAGCGGCACCTGGACCGGGCGCACGGGAAGGCACCGAACGCACGGAGCGCATCGCGCTGCCAGAGGAGGGCGCCGCGACGGTGCGCCTCACGTTCCGCGAGGCCGGCGACGTGGAGGTGTCCCTGCCGGACGACGCGCTGCCCGAGGACGGGCACGTGCGCCTGCCCCCGTCCCCCCTGATGCCGGTGGCGGTGGGACTGACGGAGGGCCTGTCACCCGCGTCGAAGCAGGCGCTGGAGCGCTTCCTGGCGGTGTCTCCCGACGTGGCGCATGGCCCCCCTGTCCCCGGTGCGCCGGTGCTGTCCGTGGGCCCCGCGCGCGCGGAGGCCCGCGTGACGCTGGGCGCGGAGGGACCGCTGCGCACCTTCGTGGGGCCGTTCTTCACGGAGAAGGGCAGCACGCTGATGGACGACGTGCAGCTCGCGGGTGTGCGGTGGACGGCGGGCGCGAACCCTCCGGGCCGTCCGCTGATGACCGCGGGCGAGGCCGTGCTCGTGTCGGAAGAAGAGGGTGGGCGGCTGCACCTCAACGTGGACCTGGCGCGCTCCAACCTCCAGCGCACCACCGCCTGGCCCGTGCTGCTGGGCAACGTGGTGCGCGAAGCGCGGCGGCTGCGGGAAGGCTTCCCCCGGCGTCAGCTCAACCTGGGCGAGGCGCTCTCCGTGGTGACCGAGGCCGGTGCGCGCTACGCGCTGAATGGGCCCTCGGGGCGCAAGCCCGTGTTCGGCGCGGGCGCGCTGAGCCTGCCCGCGCCCACGAGCCCCGGCCGCTACGTGCTGGAGCGCGACGGCCGCGAAGTGGACTCGCTGGAGGTGCTGGCGCTGGATGCGCGGGAGTCGGACCTGCGCGGCCGGGGCAGCGCCGACGTGGCCGCGAAGGAAGCGGGCGAGGACTCGGAAGGGAACGGCGGCCAGGAGCGCGCTCGCTGGCCCCTGGTGGTGCTGCTGGCCGCGCTGCTGGCGGACTTCTACGTCACGAGGAAGGCATGACCTTCACCCTTCCCCAGGCGTGGCTGCTGCTGTTGCCGCTGGGCCTCTTCCTGTGGCGCTACGGCCGGAGGCCCGGCCCTCCCATGGTGCTGCGATGGGTGCTGCTGGTGCTAGGCGTGGGCGCGCTGTCCGGGCCGGAGCTGCGGCTGGCCAACGCGGGCAGTGACGTGGCCGTGGTGGTGGACCGCTCGCGCTCCATGCCGCTGGACGTGGACCGCGTGGCGCAGGAGCTGATTGCACTGGTGGAGTCCCAGCGCCGGCCGGGCGACCGCGTGGGCGTCATCACCTTCGGCCGCGAGGCCCGGGTGGAGTCCCCGCTGTCGGAGGTGGGCCGGTTCGGCGGCTTCTCACGGCCGGTGGATTCGGAGGCGTCGGACCTGTCTGCCGCGCTGGATGCGGCGGGCGCGCTCATTCCCCCCGAGCGCACGGGCCGGGTGCTGGTCGTCTCCGATGGCCGGGCCACGGGCGCGGATGCTCGGGGCGCGACGCGGCGGCTGGCGGCGCGGGGCATCGCGGTGGACTACCGGCAGGTGTCCCGTCCGGAGCCCGCGCTGGACGTGGCCGTCGTGTCGCTGGACGTGCCCGCCACCGTCTCCGTGCGCGAGCCCTTCCAGTTCTCCGCCGTGGTGCAGGCCACCTCCGCCGTCACCGGCACCGTGCGTCTGGAGCGCGACGGGAAGGTGCTGGTGAAGGGTCCGTTCGACTTCAAGCCCGGCCCCAACCTGCTGCCCCTGCGCGACCTCCTGGAGGCGCCGGGGCTCGTGCACTACCGGCTCACGGTGGAGGTGCCCGGCGACGGCGTCCCGGAGAACGACGTGGGCGTGGGCGTGCTGCGCGTGGAGGGCCCGCCGCGCGTGCTGCTGCTCACCACGCAGCCCTCGGGCACGCTGGCGAAGGCGCTGTCGGCGACGGGCATGGAGCTGGACGTGAAGGCGCCGTTCCACCTGTCGCTGGAGGCGCTCGATGGGGTGGGCGTGGTGGTGCTGGAGAACGTGGACGCCAACGCGCTGGGCGAGGCGGGCTTGAACGCGCTGGCGGACTACGTGGACCAGGCGGGCGGCGGGCTGGTGATGACGGGAGGGCGTTCGAGCTTCGGCGAGGGCGGCTACCGGCGCTCGCCCGTGGAACCGCTGCTGCCCGTGTCGCTGGAGATGCGCGAGGAGCAGCGGCGCGCGTCGGTGGCGATGAGCGTGCTCATGGATTCCAGCTGCTCCATGGGCGTGCAGGTGCCGGATGGGCGCACGAAGATGGAGCTGGCCGCGGAGGGAGTCACGGCGGCGCTCACGCTGCTCAACGCGAACGACGAAGCCTCCGTGCACATGGTGGACACGGAGCCGCATGAGGTCTTCCCGCTGAGCCCGGTGAGCGACGGCCTGCCGCTGGGCCAGGTGGCGCGGGGCTTCAGCGGCGGTGGCGGTATCTACGTGGGCACGGCCCTGCGCGCGGGCCGCAAGGAGATCCTCCGCAGCGACAAGCCCACGCGGCACGTGGTGCTGTTCTCCGACGCGGCGGACTCCGAGGAGCCCGGGGACTTCCAGCAGACGCTGGCCGCGCTGCGAGAGGCCAACGTGACGGTGTCCGTCATCGGCCTGGGCAAGCCCACGGATCCGGACGCGGAGCTGCTGCGCGAGGTGGCCCGGCGCGGCGAAGGGCGCATCTACTTCGCGGAGGACGCCATGAGCCTGCCGCGCATCTTCAGCCAGGAGACGCTGGCGGTGGCGAGGGCCACGTTCGTGGACGAGCCTGCGTCGATGGAGGCCGCGCCGGACCTGCCGCTGCTGGGGCCACTGCCGACGACGGGCCTGCCGCAGGTGGGCGGCTACAACCTCACCTACCTGAAGCCTCGGGCGAACGTGGCGCTGCGCACGCTGGACACCAACGCCGCGCCGGTGCTGGCGCTGTGGCCGCATGGCGCGGGACGCACGGTGGCGTTCACGGCGGAGGTGGACGGCAAGTACACGGGTGAGCTGCGCGAGTGGAGCGCGCTGCGGGCGACGCTGGAGGCGGTGGTGCGCTGGTCGATGGGGCGGGCCACGCCGAAGGAGGAGGCGGTGGTGCGCTCCGAGCGTCAGGGCAACCTGCTGCGCGTGACGTTGGACCTGCCGCCAGGTGAACCGATGCCGGGCGCGCTGCCCACGGCGGTGTTGCTGTCGGGCGACGGCCGCTCCGGCGCGGAGAAGCCGCTGCACTGGGAGGACGAGGACCGGCTGGTGGTCGAGTACCCGCTGTCGGGCAGTGGCACCTGGCACCCGGTGGTGAAGTGGGGCGGACGGGTGCTGAGGGCGCCACCGGTGGTGCTGCCCTACGCGCCGGAGTTCGAACCGGGCAGCGCGAAGGAAGGGCTCAAGGTCCTGCGAGCACTGGCGGCGGTGGGAGGAGGGCAGGAGCGGCTGTCGATGACGGGCCTGTTCGCGGAGGCGCCGGAGTCAGAAGGCCGCGTGGCGTTGGCACCGTGGCTGGTCGCGTTCGCGCTGGCGGCGATGCTGGCGGAGGTGGCCGTGCGCCGGTTCCTCTCCGCGCCCCGCATGAAGGCTACCCGGGAGCGGCCCGTGAAGAAGTCCATCGCGCGAGGGCCCACGGCCGCCCCCGTCGTCACGGACGCGAAGCGTTCCACGGCGCCGGCGAGCCCCGCCCCGGAGGAGCCCCCGGAGCCGAAGCCCGAACCGCCGAAACCGCCCGCCGGAGTGGACTCCGCGCTGGAAGCCGCGCGCGCCCGTGCACGGCGTCGCACGGGGCGCTGAAGGGCTGAGCTCAAAGTGATGCCGAGACGCCAGGGCCCGGACAGCCATTCATGCACAGCGACGCAGGGGGCACTGAAGCGCTGAGCTCAAAGTGCTGCCTCATCGCCGGGCATCCATGAGGGACACGTTCCGCGCGGAGCTGTCGTCCAAACCTGTCCGACTGTCGGACAGGTTTCCGCGGTTCGGCCAAGGCGAACGCTCCCCAGTCGCGGCGGCTGAGGATGCATGCCCGATGGGAAGCCCGAGTCCCTTCGTCGGCGCGGGGGCCAGCCGGGATGGTTCAAACCTGTCGGACAATCGGACAGGTTTCCATGGTTCGGCAGGAGCGGACGGCCTCCACGCTGCGGTTCTCCAAACCTGTCGGACAGTCGGACAGGTTTCCGCGACGCGGCTGGAACGGACGCCTCCCAAGCTGCGGTTCTCCAAACCTGTCGGACAGGTTTCCGCGGTTCGGCTGGAACGGACGCCTCCCACGCTGCGGTTCTCCGAACCAGTCTGACAATCCGGCAGGTTTCCACGGCTCGGCTGGGGGGACGCCCCCCACGCTACGGTTCTCCAAACCTGTCCGACAGTCGGGCAGGTTTCCGCGGTTCGGCTGGAACGGACGCCTCCCACGCTGCGGTTCTCCGAACCTGTCGGACAGGAGGGTTGCGCAGAATAGCGGCTCAGCCCGGCTGGGAGGCAGGGGGAGAAGCCGGGGCCTCGAGGAGGACGAAGACGCAGAAAAGCCGGCTGCGAGTGAGCAGCCGGCTGACGTTATGGGCCAGCA
>NZ_RAVW01000521.1 GCF_003611585.1 Corallococcus exercitus
GGGTGGCCGGGGTGGGGCTCACCTACGACCTGATTGAACGGCACCGGGACACCCAACCCTGGACGGTGTCGGTGGTGGTGCGCAGGGCGTGGACGGACGCTGGGGCTCGCACGGACGTGTCCTTCGACGTCACGGTGCCGCTGGCGATGTTCTTTGGGACCCGGATTCCTCCTCCCGGGGACGGGGGGACGTCTTCGGAGTAGCCCCGGGGCGGACCCCGTACTATGGGAGGTCCACCATGAACTTCGAGCTGACCGACATCCAGCGCGAGATCCAGCGGCTGTGCCGCGAGTTCGCCGCCAAGGAACTCATCCCCAACGCCCGCAAGTGGGACGAACAGCACGCCTGGCCCACGGACGCGGTGAAGAAGCTGGCGGAGCTGTCCCTGCTGGGCATCGCCGTGCCGGAGGAGTGGGGCGGCGCGGGCCTGGACAACGTCTGCTACGCCATCGCCATGGAGGAGATTTCGCGCGGCTGCGCCTCCACCGGCGTCATCATGAGCGTGAACAACTCGCTCTACTGCGACCCGGTGTCCAAGTTCGGCACCCCCGAGCAGAAGGAGCAGTTCCTCAAGCCCTTCGCCAGCGGCCAGAAGATCGGCTGCTTCGGTCTGACGGAGCCGGAGGCCGGCAGCGACGCCGCCGCCCAGAAGACCATCGCCGTGAAGCGCGGCGACGAGTACATCATCAACGGCTCCAAGAACTGGATCACCAACGGCCCCAAGGCCGACGCCATCGTCCTCATCACGATGACGAACAAGGAAGCGGGCAACAAGGGCATCACCGCGTTCCTCGTGCCCACCAACACCCCCGGCTTCACCCGCGCGGAGCCCGACAAGAAGATGGGCATCAGCGCCGCCTGGTCCTGCTCCATGTTCTTCGAGGACATGCGCGTGCCGGAGAAGTACCGCCTGGGCAAGGAGGGCGAGGGCTTCAAGGTCGCCATGTCCACCCTGGACGGCGGCCGCATCGGCATCGCATCCCAGGCGCTGGGCATCGCGCGCGCGGCCTTCGAGGAGGCGGTGCGCTACTCCGGTGAGCGAAAGACGTTCGGCAAGCCCATCCGCGACCACCAGGCCATCCAGTTCATGATCGCCGACATGGCGATGGAGATCGACGCGGCCCGGCTGCTCGTGTGGCGCGCGGCGCTGATGAAGGACAAGGGCGTGCGCCACAGCCCGGAGAGCGCCATGGCCAAGCTGTACGCCAGCGAGATGGCCAGCCGCGTGGCCAACAAGGCCCTGCAGATCCACGGCGGCATGGGCTACAGCAAGGAGATGGACGCCGAGCGCCACGTGCGCGACGCGCGCATCACGGAAATCTACGAGGGGACGAGCGAGATCCAGCGCATCGTCATCTCCGCCAACCTGCTGAAGGAGTAGTCACCGGTATGAAGCGCGCGCTCCTCCCCGTGCTGTTCCTGTCCCTGGGCCTGGCGTCTCCGCTGGTGCTCGCCCAGGGCACGTCGTCGAAGAAGAAGGCCACGTCCGCCACGGCCTCCAAGGCTCCGGCGGCCGAGACCCCGGCCACGGCCCCCAAGAAGGACGACGGGCTGGACGTCAGCAAGCTGCCCTTCACCCCGGACTCCATCCGCCAGGTGATGGCCCACCACATGCCTCGCATCCAGGAATGCTACGAGGACCACATGGTGGAGAAGGACAAGAAGGTGGAGGGCCTGCTGCGCACCACCTTCACCATCACCGCGGAGGGCACCGTGCGCAGCGCGAAGATCGACAAGCACGGCAGCACGCTGAAGGACGCGGGGCTCAACGACTGCGTGGTGGCGGTGCTGTCGTCCATGGACTTCCCCAAGCCCCCGGACGGCCGCGACCACCCCATCGAGTACCCGTTCAACCTCAAGGCCATCGAGTAGCGACCAGGACACCTCGCCCGTGAACTTCGACCTCACCGAGACCCAGACGCTCATCCGCGACACCGCGCGCAAGTTCGCCCGCGAGCGCGTGGCCCCGCACGCCCGCGCCGCGGACCGCGAGGAGCGCTTCGACCCGGAAGTCTTCAAGGCCCTGGCCGAAGTGGGCCTGCTGGGCGTGAACCTGCCGGGGAAGTACGGCGGCGCGGAAGCGGGCGTCGTGTCCTACGCCCTGGCCATGATGGAGATGGCCGCCGCGGACGCCTCCGTGTCCGTGGCCATGGCCGTCACCAACATGTGCGGGGAGCTCATCCACGCGGCCGGCAACGACGCGCAGCGGGAGAAGTACGTCACGCGCATCACGTCGGGTGAGGCCATCGTCGGCGCGTTCGCGCTGAGCGAGCCGCACGCGGGCTCCGACCCCGGCGCCATGCGCACCACCGCCGTGAAGCGCGGCGACGTGTACGTGCTCAACGGCAGCAAGCAGTGGATCACCTCCGGTGCCTACGCGGGCGTCATCGTCGTGTGGGCCCGCACGGGCCAGTCCGGCAACAAGGGCCTGTCCTGCTTCATCGTGGAGGGCGGCGCGAAGGGCCTCCACGTGGGCAAGCACGAGGACAAGATGGGCCTGCGCGCGTCCAACACCGTGGGGCTCACCTTCGAGGACTGCGAGGTCCCGGCGGCCAACCTCCTGGGCAAGGAGGGCGACGGGTTCCGTCTGGCCATGATGGCGCTGGACGGCGGGCGCATCGGCATCGCGGCGCAGGCGTGCGGCACGGGCCGCGCGGCGCTGGAGGCGGCCGTGTCGTACACCAAGGACCGCAAGGCCTTTGGTCAGGCCGTAGCGGACATGCAGGGCCCGCGCTTCATGATGGCGGACATGCGCACACAGCTGGACGCGGCGGAGCTGCTCACCCTGCGCGCCGCCGCCCTCAAGGAGGCCGGCCAGCCATTCACCCGCGAGGCCTCCATGGCGAAGCTGTTCGCCAGCGAGATGAGCAACAAGGTCGCGGACAAGGCCGTGCAGCTGCACGGTGGCTACGGTTACATCGACGAGTTCCCGGTCGAGCGTTACTTCCGGGACGCCCGCGTGCAGACCATCTACGAGGGCACCAGCGAGGTGCAGCGGATGGTCATCGCGCGGGAGACATTCCGGCGCGAAGGGTAGCGCTCCGCCTGTCCCACATAGGGCGAGCGGGCAGGGGGCGGCGGCAGGGTAGGACAGATGCGGACCCGGCCGGCCGTTCATAGAACACGGATCACCACATGGCGCGGCGCCCCACTTGACTCCCGGAAACCCAGGTGTCTAGGGTGCGCGGCTTCCAACCAGCCTTGCGTCCCTGTTCGAGGGACAATCGCGGTTTCCCGTCGCTCCCCGCAGGCGGCCGCGCACCCATCTCAACAGGGGGCAGTTGTACCGTTCCAAGGACTTCCACTTCATGCAGCAGAACGTGAACCAGCAGATCGACGGCGGTGACGAAGACTTCGCGGCGATGTTCGAGGCCTCGCTCAAGGAGCGTGGCGGCGACGGAATCCTGAAGGAAGGCGAGATCGTCAAGGGCACGGTCGTGCAGGTGACGAAGGATTTCGCGATCGTGGACATCGGCTACAAGTCCGAGGGTCAGGTCCCGATCTCCGAGTTCACCAATCCCCGCGGGGAAGTCACCGTCAAGTCCGGTGACCCCGTCGAGGTCCTCCTGGAGAGCCGCGAGAACGACACCGGCATGGTCGTCCTCTCCAAGGAGAAGGCCGACAAGATGCGCATCTGGGACGAGATCTCCGCCGCGTGCGAGCGTGATGAGATCGTCAAGGGCACCATCGTCGGACGCGTGAAGGGCGGCCTCTCCGTCGACATCGGCGTGAAGGCGTTCCTCCCCGGCTCCCAGGTCGACATCCGCCCTGTGCGCAACCTTGACCAGTACATCTCGAAGGAATTCGAGTTCAAGGTCATCAAGTTCAACAAGAAGCGCGGCAACATCGTCCTCTCTCGCCGCGTGCTGCTGGAGAAGCAGCGCGAGGAGATGAAGAAGGAGACCCTCAAGAACCTCAAGGAGGGTGCGGTCCTCAAGGGCGTGGTCAAGAACCTCACGGACTACGGCGCCTTCATCGACCTCGGCGGCATCGACGGTCTGCTCCACATCACCGACATGTCCTGGGGCCGCATCGGTCACCCCAGCGAGATGTTCAACGTCGGTGACGAAGTGCGCGTCGTCGTCCTCAAGTTCGACCCCGCGCAGGAGCGCGTCAGCCTGGGCCTCAAGCAGATCCAGGAGGACCCGTGGCACCGCGCCGACGAGAAGTACCCCGTCGGTACCCGCGTCGCCGGCAAGGTCGTGTCCATCACGGACTACGGCGCGTTCATCGAGATCGAGCAGGGCGTGGAGGGCCTGGTGCACGTGTCCGAGATGTCCTGGACCAAGCGCCTCAAGCACCCGTCCAAGATCCTGGAGGTCGGCCAGACGGTGGAGGCCGTCGTCCTCGACATCGATCCGAAGGCCAAGCGCATCGCGCTGGGCATGAAGCAGATCGAGCAGAACCCCTGGACGCTGCTCGAGGACAAGTACCCGATCGGCTCCGTCATCAAGGGCCAGATCCGCAACGTCACCGACTTCGGCGTGTTCGTCGGCGTCGAGGAGGGCGTAGACGGCCTGGTGCACGTGTCCGACATCTCCTGGACCCAGCGCATCAAGCACCCGGGCGAGATGTTCAAGAAGGGCGACGAGGTCGAGGCGGTGGTCCTCAACATCGACGTCGAGAACGAGCGCTTCAGCCTGGGCATCAAGCAGCTCCAGCCGGACCCCTGGGAGACCCTCTCCGAGCGCCTGCCCGTGGGCAGCCGCGTGAAGGGCAAGGTCACCAAGGTCACCGACTTCGGCGCGTTCGTGGAGATCGAGCCGGGCATCGAGGGCCTCGTCCACGTCTCCGAGCTGAAGGAAGAGCGCGTGGAGAACCCCCGCGACGTGGTGAGCGAGGGCCAGGATGTCGAGGTGAAGCTCATCGACATCAACACTCCGGACCGCAAGGTGGCGCTGTCCATCAAGGCGCTCATCGGCGAGGGCGAGGACTACCGCGAGTACCTGCGCAAGCAGGCCGAGGGTTCCAAGGCCCGCCTGGGCGACGTCATGGCCTCCAAGCTGAAGAAGTAGTCAGCAAGGCAGCTCTGACGTGAAGAAGCGGCCGGGTTCCCGAAAGGGGCCCGGCCGCTTTCTTTTGCCGTGAATGCAAAACAATCCGGACAGGCGCGACCTCTACGCCAAGGGGGACGCACTTGACGACCATCACCATCCAGAAGGGCCAGACGCTCGGCCGGCTCGCGAAGCAGCACCACACCAGCGTGGAGACGCTCGCGAAGCTCAACCAGCTGAAGGACCCGAACAAGATCATCGCCGGCAAGAAGCTGATCGTGTCTCAGGACACCTTCACGGCAGCGAAGCCGGCGACGAAGCCACAGGTGGCGCCGCAGCAGCAGGGGCAGACGGACGGCCCCGCGGTGACGCCCAAGACCGTGGCGAACCCGGGAGACGGCTTCGACGCGGGCAGCACCCAGCAGGCGCAGACGCCGCAGCAGACCCAGGCCGCCGTCTTCACGAAGAACGGCCGCACGTTCCCTTCGAGCAACGGCTACCCGCTGTACTCCCAGAACAAGACCGCTGGCGAACACGAGCCCTGGGCGAAGCTGCCGATGGGGAGCTCGAACGTCGGCGCGATTGGCTGCGCGATGACGGCCGTCACCATGGGGATCAGCGGCATCTCCGGTCAGACCATCACGCCGGATCAGAGCAACAAGCAGGTCAACAAGGTGGGTGGGTTCACCGCCGGAGGGGCGCTCGAAGGCAAGGGGTGGAGCTCCATGGGCGCGTTGACGACGCCTCCGGTGACCGTCACCCGCAGGCCGAAAAATGAAATCTGGACCGCGAACCGGGTGGACCAGGAGCTCGCCGCGGGGCGTCCGGTGGTCATGGAGGTCGACTACAAGACCGGCCCGAAGGGGGCTCGCAAGCCCGGGCACGACGGCCAGGGTGACCACTGGATCCTCGTCACCGGCAAGACGGCCGACGGCAAGTACATGGCCAACGACCCGGCGTCCGGCAAGCAGATCACCCTGCAGCGTGGGGCGAACGGAAAGCTCGAAACGCCCCAGGGCATGGGGGGCTACTCGTCGTACCAGACCACCGGCCAGGTCACGACCTTCGACCGCGGGCCCGCGAAGCGCCCGGCCACCCCCACCGCCCCCACGCAGCCGAAGTC
>NZ_RAVW01000522.1 GCF_003611585.1 Corallococcus exercitus
CCGCCACCCCCTTCGCATCCCGCCCGCCGCGCGCACCTTTGTCATTCGGACGAAGGAGACACCTGATGCGCGCGACGACCGGCGAGTCGAGACCGCTCGTGCTGTTCGATGGGGACTGCGGCTTCTGCAAGCGCTGGGTGGCACGCTGGCGCCAGGACACCGGGGGCCGCGTGCGCTTCGCGGCGGGGACCGGCTGGCTGCGCGCGCTGCTGGGCATTCCGAAGGAGGACATGCGGCGGGCGATGCAGCTGGTGGAGCCGTCGGGGCGCCGCTCGTCCGGCGCGGAGGCCGTCTTCCGCATGCTCGCCTGGTCGCCCCGCTGGAGCACGCGCGTCGCGGCGCGGCTGGGCCTGCTGCCCGGCGTGCGGCAGGTGGCGGGCGCGGTGTACTCGGTCATCGCGCACAACCGCCGGCGCGCGTCGCGCTGGGACACGTGGTTGTTCAGCCGCGTGACGGAGCCCGCGGAGCACCGGCTGGTGCGCTGGGCCTTCATGCGGCTGTTGGGCGGCACGTTCCTCATCGCCTTCACGTCGCTGGGGAAGCAGGTGCTGGGGCTCTACGGAGAGAAGGGCATCCGGCCCATCCGCGACGTGGCGCAGTCCGAGCGCTATGCCGCGCAGGGCCGGTGGCGCCGTCCCTCCGTGTTCTGGAAGGACGCGTCGGACGCGGCGCTGGTGCGCGGCTGCCGCGTGGGGCAGGGCCTGTCGCTGGCGCTGCTCCTCAACGTGGCCCCGCGTCTGAGCGCGGGCGCGCTGTGGGGCCTGTACCTGTCCTACGTGTCGCTGGGGCGCGAGTTCCTGTCGTTCCAGTGGGACGTGCTGCTCCTGGAGATGGGGCTGCTGGGCACGCTCACCGCGCCGGGCGGCGTGCGGCCCGGGCTGGGCAAGCGGGACGTGTCCGCGCTGGAGGTGTTCCTCTTCCGGATGCTCGTGTTCCGCCTCTACTTCGGGTCGGGCGTGAGCAAGTTCCACTCGGGGGACCGGACGTGGCGCGAGCTGAGCGCGTGCGACGTGTACTTCGAGACCGCGCCCCTGCCCACGCGCGGAGGCTGGGCCGCGCACCAGCTTCCACGTTCGGTGCGCCACGCGGGCACGGCGGCGGTGCTGGCGGCGGAGACGGCGGTGCCCTTCCTCGCGTTCGGTCCCCGGCGCGTGCGGCAGGCCGCCTTCGGCGTCTTCTCCGCGTTGCAGGCGGCCATCATGGCCACGGGCAACTACGGCTTCTTCAACGTCCAGTCTCTGGCCCTGGGCCTGTGGCTGCTGGACGACGCGGCCCTGCGGCGCGTGCTGCCGGAGGGCCTGTGGCGCGACGCGAAGCCCGCGCGGCGGCCGTCGGTGCTGGACACGGCGCTGTCCACGGTCACGGCGGTGCCGGTGCTCACGCTGGGCACGGTGGAGCTGCTGCGCCGGATGGGGTGGTGGCCGCGCGGCCCGGAGCGCCTGGTGCGGGCGGTGGACTGGCTGGAGGACCGGATGGTGCCGCTGCACTCGGTGAACGCCTACGGCCTGTTCGCGGTGATGACGGTGGACCGGCCGGAGATCACCGTGGAGGGCTCGGACGACGGCGTGCACTGGGTGGCGTACCCGTTCCGCTACAAGACCTCCGCGGTGGACCAGCCTCCGCGCCAGGTGGCCCCGCACCAGCCCCGGCTGGACTGGCAGATGTGGTTCGCCGCGCTGGGGTCGCCGCCCTCGTGGTTCCTGGCCCTGCTGGAGCGGCTGCTGGAGGGCTCGCCGGAGGTGCTGGAGTTGTTCGCGTCCAACCCCTTCCCGGACCGTCCGCCCCGGATGGTGCGGGCGGTGCTCCACGACTACCGGATGACGTCCCCGGAGGAGCGCCAGCGCACCGGGGCCTGGTGGAAGCGGGAGCGGCGCGGGCTGTATGTGTCGCCGCTGACCCTCGCGCCCGGGTCATCCGAGCAGGCGGGGCGGCTGACCTGGTACGTCTGAACAGCGTCCGGGACCCCACCCGTCACGCCCGGTGCGTCAGGACCCCACACGGCGGCGCGAAGGGTGAATGCTTGCCGGTGTGAAAGCGGGGCGCCGGGGACTGGCGGGGGATGGGGATCGCTGGGTACGGTGCAAGGGCGATGGTGTCCGGTGCTTCGTCTTCCCTCATCTTCGGCAGGTACGCGGTGCTGCGCCGCGTGGCCGTGGGGGGCATGGGGGAGATCTTCCTGGCACGTCAGGTGGGCGTGAGCGGCTTCGAGCGCCCCGTCATCCTCAAGAGCCTGCTGCCGGACCTGCTGGAGCACGAGGGCTCGGTGGAGATGTTCCTCGACGAGGCCCGCGTCGCGGCGCACCTGAACCACCCGAACGTCGTCTCGCTGTACGAGGTCGGCGCGTGGCAGGGCACGTTCTACATCGCCATGGAGTACATCGAGGGCGAGAACCTGGGCCGCCTGGCGAAGGCGGCGCAGCGGGCCGGAACGCCGCTGCCCCACCGCGTCTGCGCGCAGATGATCCGCGACGCGGCGCTGGGGCTGGACCACGCGCACCACGCGCGTGACAACCAGGGCGCGCCGCTGGAATTGGTGCACCGGGACATCAGCCCGCAGAACATCATGGTGCGCCTGGACGGCCTGACGAAGGTGGTGGACTTCGGCGTGGCCAAGGCGACCATCCGCGCCAGCCGCACGCGCACGGGCGTGCTCAAGGGCAAGCTGCGCTACATGTCGCCGGAGCAGGTGCGCAACGAGCCCGTCTCCGGCACCAGCGACCAGTTCGCGCTGGGCGTCGTGCTGTGGGAGCTGTGCACGCGCCGGCCGTTCATCGACACGGACAACCCCGCGGAGGCCATGCGGAGAATCGCCCTGGCGGCGGTGCCTCGGCCCTCGCAGTTCGTGGAGGGGCTGTCGCCGCTGCTGGAGCAGATCATCCTGCGCATGCTCCACCGCGCGCCCGCGCAGCGCTTCGCCCGGTGCTCCGACGTGGCGCGCGCGCTCCAGTCCTATCTGGATGAAGTGCCGGAGGCGCCGGGGGAGAGCGTCTCCGCGGTGGTGACGCGGCTGGTGGGCGACACGGTGCTCGCGCGGCTGCGTGACGCGGCCATCGGAGAGCCCGGGCTGCCCCAGGTCCGCGAGCCCTCCAGCGTGTCGTGCCCGCGCTGTGGCCAATCCACCAGCGCGACCAACCGCTTCTGCCCCGCGTGCGGCAACTCGCTCACGCCCGCGTCCGGGGGGCCCGCGCCGAAGTCGCTCACGCCCGTCTCCGGAGCCCCGGCGCCGAAGCTGGCGAGGATGCCCGTGCTGCGCGAGCCGCCCGTGCACCTGGGCGACGAGGACATCCCGGACGCGCCGACGGCCAAGGCGCCCGCCGCCCGTCGCGACGACGGCGCCGTGCACGAGCCGCCCACCGACCCGACGATGGAGGTGCCCGCGCCGCTGGCCGCCGCCCTGGCCGAGGCGTCACCGTCCTCCGAGGAAGACGACGGGCCCCCGGCCCTGGGAGACGAGGCCCCGGGCCCCACGGTGAAGATCCGCGCGATGGACGCGCAGGCGCAGATGCGCAGGCTCACGCTGCTGGTGGTCGTGGGCGAGCCGGCCCACGCAGCCCGGCTGCGCGAGGCGGTGGCGCAGGCCGCGGTGCGCCACCACGTGGAGGCGGTGGCGCTGTCGGACACGCGCTGGTGTCTGCCTTTCGGCCTGCCGCAGGCGCGTCCCGATGATGCGACGCGGGCGCTGAAGTGCGCGGAAGACCTGGGGAGTGCCGGGCCCGGTGTGCGGCGGGGCCTGGAGTCCGGCGTGGTCCGTGTGAGCGCGGAGACTGGAGCGCCCCGTCCGTCCGGCCTGGAGGCCGGCGTGGTCCGCGTGAGCGCGGAGACTGGAGCGCCCCGGTCGTCCGGTCTGGAGCCCGGCGGCGTACGCGTGAACACGGAGGGCGGGGCACCCCGGCTGTCTGGCCTGGGGCTGGAGCGGACGCAGGCGCTGGCGGACGCGGCGGCGCCGGGAGAGTTGCTCGTGGGCGCCTCGGTGAAGGCGCTGCTGGTGGAGGCGGGCGGGGTGCGCATCGGCGTGGCGCGCGAGCTGCCCGGCGGCACGGCGTGGCGGGTGGAGTCCGGCGTGCCCGCGGCCCGCGTGGACACCCTGGTGGGGCGCGACGAGGCGCTGGCCCAGGCGCGGGCGGTGGTGGACTCGGCGCGCAAGGGCGAGGGTGGCGCGCGGCTCTTCGTGGGGCCCACGGGCGTGGGACGCAGCCGCTTCCTGGAGGCGGTGGCGGAGCTGGCCACGGGCACGTCGCCGCGCGTGGTGTACGCGTGGGGCGGAGACCCCCGCTCCGCCGGAGCGCTGGGGCTGTGGCGCACGGTGTTCGCCGCGCTGTCGCGGGCCGCGACGGGCGGAGAGGCGACGCAGCCGCCGCTGTCGGGCCTGGGCTTCTCCGAACCGGAGGCCGCGGCGCTCTGGCGGAGGCTTGCGCGGGGCGCGCCGGTGGGCGGACACCTGCCCGCGGGAGACGGGGCGCTGGTGGACGCGCTCCAGCGCGTGGCGAAGCCGTCCGGCCTGCTGCTGCTGGTGGACGACGTGCACCGCGTGGACGGCCCGTCGCTGGAGCTGCTCGCGGGCGTGCTCGCGGCGAAGGACACGGGCGTGGCGCTGGTGGCCACGGGTGACGTGGACGCGGTGCCCACGGCGCTGGCGTCCCTGCCCGTGACGGTGCTGGAGGGACTGTCACCGTCGGAGCTGAACGCGCTGCTCACCGCGAGTCTGGGCATGGCCCTGTCGCCCTCGCTGGAGCGGGCGGTGGCGGACCGGGTGCGCGGCAATCCCGCGCATGCGCTGGCGCTGGTGCGGCTGCTGGTGGCGGTGGGCGTGTTGCAGCGCACGGAGGGCGGCTTCCAGGCCAATGGCCCGCTGACCGCCGCGCTGCTGCCCCAGGGGCTGGGACAGGCGCTGGGAGCGCGGTTGGAGCTGCTGCCCGCCGCGTCGCTGCGCTTCCTCCAGCGGGCCGCGGTGGAGGGCTCGCTCTTCTCCGCGGAGCTGGTGCGCGCGTCGCTGACGGCCCCGGATGGCGCGGAGGTGCTGGACGACACGGAGTGGGTGGTGCCCGTGCCCCAGCAGCCCGGCGTCTTCCGCTTCACACGCGAGGAGGCGCGGCAGGTGCTGCGCGAGCGCCTGTCGCCCCCACAGCTGCGCGGCGCGCACCAGGAGCTGGCGGAGACGCTGGAGCAGGAGGCCTTCATGCAGGAGCCGGCCCGCGAGGTGCGGGTAGCGGATCACCTGCTGGGCGCGGACGCCTCCGGCGCGCCGGCCGCGTGCGAGCGGGCGGGAGACTGGTTCGCGGCGCGCGGCGAGTGGCGCGCGGCGGTGGACTTCTACCGCTGGGCCCTGGGCCGCACGCCCGGCGCGACGGCGACGGTGGTGCGCTGGCAGCTGGACGTGCTCGCGCGCGCGGCGGGATGTCTCACGCAGACGGACCCCGCCGCCGTGGACGGGCTGGTGACGCCGTGGCTGGACCGTGTGCCGGTGATGCAGACGCCCGGCAGGTGGGCGGAGGCCGCGCGGCGCCTGGCCGTCGCGGAGCTGAAGCTGGGGCGCGTGGACGACGCGGAGGTGCGCCTCAGCATGGCGCAGGGGCCGGCGGGCGCGGATCCGGAGGTCGAGGCCCTGGTGCTGGGCGAGCTCGCGAGGGTGCGCGAGGCCAAGGGCGAGACGACGGCGGCGGTGGAGCTGCTGGCGCGGGCCTTCCAGCGCATGGGGAACCGGACGCCGCAGTCGGCGGACTTCTTCTGGGAGCACTACCTCCTCCTGGGGCGGCTTCAGCAGCGGCTGGGGCAGCTGGACCGGGCACGGGTGGCCTTCACGCGCGCGGCGGAGCAGGCGCGGTCGGTGGGCAGCGCGGTGGGTCAGGCGCGGGCGCTGTCGCAGCTCGCGGGCCTGCGGGTCCTCGCGGGCGAGCCGGCCCAGGCGCTGTCGGACCTGGAGCGCGCGCTCGCCCTGGCCGAGCAGGGCGGGGATGCCCAGGAGGTGGCGCGCATCCACTTCAACGCCGGGCGTCTGCTGGTGGCCGGCGGGCGGGTGTCGGACGCGCGCGAGCGGCTGGAGCAGGCGAGGGAGCGCGCCCGGGTGGCGGGCTGGCGGGAGG
>NZ_RAVW01000523.1 GCF_003611585.1 Corallococcus exercitus
GGGGACAACACCAGGGCACACCCTGACTCCCCGCGAGGGGGAGGACCCATGCCCGAGACCGTCTTTGTCGACAACATCTGGAACGACTTCGCGCACAGCTACGATCAGATGATCCCCGAGCTGCCCTGCTACCAGCGGCAGCGCGAGAAGATCCTCCGCGACACCCGGGAGCGCGCCTATGTCATCGACGCGGGGTGCGGCACGGGGCTCGTGAGCGAGCCGCTGGTGCGCCGGGGCCAGCGCGTCATCGGCTTCGACAACAACGAGGCCATGCTCGCCCTGGCGGTGCGCCGCCGCGCGAAGGAGCCGGAGGCGGTGCGCGCCCGCTGGACGCTCCTGCCGGGGGACGTGACACGGTTCCCCGTGGAGGTGGAGGAGGGTGCGGACGCGGTGGTGATGAACAACGTCCTCTTCTACGTGCGCGACCCGGAGGCCGTGCTGCGCCAGACCTGGGCGTACCTGAAGCCCGGCGGCGTGCTGTGCATGACGAGCAACAAGCGCCCCCGGCCCGACCTGGAGCTGGTGCTGAAGAACTCCATCCGGGAATGGGAGTCCCAGGGGCGCTGGACGGAGGCGCTCCAGCGCGCGGTGAACCACCACCGCACCTGTGCCCAGAAGCTCACCACGGACCCCAACGAGATGGTCACCTTCCTGGATACGGACCAGGCGGTGCGCCTCTTGGAGAAGGTGGGCTTCAGCGAGGCGCTGGTGGCCGACGGTGACGACTACTACGGCGAGAACTTCTACGTCTGCATGCGCAAGTAGGGAGCCCCTCCAATGACGAACGTGAACCCCCGTTTCCAGCGCAACCTGGGCGTCCTCCACCCGCAGACCATGGACAAGCTCGCCAGCACCCACGTGCTCGTCGCCGGCGTGGGCGGCGCTGGCGGCCAGTGCGCGGTGGACCTGGCGCGTCTGGGCTTCGGCTGCCTGACGCTCGCGGACTTCGACGTCTACGAGCGCCACAACATCAACCGGCAGATTGGCTGCTTCGAAAGCACCCTGGGCCAGTACAAGGTGGACGTGGTGGAGCGCATGTGCCGGGACATCCACCCGGACCTGCGCGTGCACAAGGTGAAGGAGGGCATCACCGACGCCAACGTGGCGGACGTGCTCAAGGGCCTGGGCGGCCTGCCGCCGGTGGACTACGTGGTGGAGGTCATCGACATCGCGGGCGCGCGCGCCAAGGAGTCGCTCCACCAGACGTGCCGGCAGCTGGGCATCCCCATCATGACCGGGCTGATGCTGGGCTTTGGCGCCGCGCTCCACGTCTTCCAGCCGGACGCGCCGCTCTACGAGGAGCTCTTCATCCTCCCGGACGGCCGCATCGACCTGCCGAAGATCATCCCGCACCTGGGCAGCTACATGCTCCAGGAGTACATGGACGCCTGCTACCAGGGAAAGGGCCACGCTCCCACGTGCGTGATTGGCGCCACCACCGCCGCGGGGCTGATGGTGAGTGAAATCATGCGGGGCGTGATGCTGGGGGCTCGCGCGATGGTGTCCTGGCCCGAGTACCTCTACGTGGACCTCTTCGACCACCGCTACGTGCGCGGCTCCGTCAGCGCCGCCCGTCCGGGCCGGCCGGTGGGGCAGGGCGCCCGGGGCTGAAAGCAGCCCGCGCGCGTGATTCCGGGGCCGGGGGCCCTTCGACAGGGCCCCCGAATCCCCCCGGGGACTACATCACCACGCCGCGCGACCGCGCTTCGTTCACCACCTGGGTTCCATCCACGCCCAGCCGCCGGGCGATGAAGCCCGCCGCCCCGTCCGCGTTCTTGTGCACGCGGATGAACTGGTCGTCATACGTGCGCGTGACGATGAGCATCCCCGACACGATGACGCGCTGGAGGTTGTGCTGCAGTTCGTTGCCTTCGATGATGACGTGGATCTCCGAGAACAGCGCCCGCGCGTCCGACAGCATGTTGGACAGGTGCCGGCGCTGCTCGCTGTTGGGGACCGCGGACTTGGCTCCCGCGATGGTGACGAGCACCAGCGGCTGCTGCTGGTGCTGCTGGTAGGCGGCCTGCATCTTCTGGAACACCGCTTGAATCTCTTCCGGCGTCGGTGGAGCGTCCCAGCGCAGGAAGAACACCTTGTCGATGACGTCTGTCTTGTAGACCGGAAGTGCCATGGCGTTCGCGACTCCTTCGTGTCGGACCCAGCGGCCGTCCCGGTCGATACGCGTCCGGGCTTTCTCCCTGGGCCTGGGGGACATCCTGCTCTTCAGCCGCGGTCAAGAAACTAGCCCCGAAGGCTGACATTGCTGAGACGACACATCCGCCAACCCCTGACGGCGTCACGGACTGTGTGTTCGCCTCGCGGGCCCGTTGGATGTCCGCTAGCGGATGCTGAACCCAGACGCCAGGGCCGTCACCCCTGTCTGGTTATTCCAATGCGAATGCTACTTTTCAACGGCGACTCCCCATGAAAACAAGAAGGCCCCGGGAGCACGGTGGCTCCCGGGGCCTTCCAGCGGCTTCAGGCCGTCAGACGGTGGGGACTACCCGCCGGAGACGGTGGTCTCCACCGCGCTCGCGTCGCCGGCAATCTGGGCGTCCGTGAAGAGGATGGGGCGCCACTTCTTCTGCGAGAACAGCTGGGTCTGGTCCGCGTAGTGCGGGGACTTCGGGTCGCCGGACTGGCTGTAGGTCAGCACGGCGTTGGCGTTGGGGCCCGCGTCGGTGAACTGGAGCGCCATGACGAAGCTGCTGCCGTTGTTGATGGGGTAGCCCTCCTTCGCCAGCAGGGTGGTGCTGTTGTAGGTGGCCGAGTGGGGCTGGGAGAAGTCGAACAGCGTCGTCTTCGCGGCGCCGAAGGACACGACGTTGGTGATGCCCTCGCGGCTCATACCGCCCTGCAGGGGGATGGGAGCGCCGGTGCGGGTGGTGAACTGCACCTGGCCCAGCGTCTTGTCCACCGTGTTGCCGGAGCGGTTGATGGTGAAGACGGCCTGCGCCAGCTTCGTGAGCACCGGGTCGTCACCGGTGGCCGGGGCCGGGGTCAGGGTGTTGGGCGTGGCGATGGGGTTGGCCGCGTCGAACGGGACGGAGAACAGCGCGCCCGCGTTGAGGAGGTTCGCGCCGGGGTAGGCGCCCAGGAACTCGCGGAACACGAACGGGCCCTTCTGCTCCACGTCGTAGCGGCCGTTCCAGTCGCGCAGCACGGCGCACGCCTGGCTGATGTCCACGGCGTTGTCCTTGCCGCTGGAGTCCTTGTAGTTCACCGTCGTCTTGCCCGTGCAGCGCTCCACGAGCCCCGCGCGCACCAGCTCCTCGAGGGAGCTGCGGTTGCTGAACACGGCCGTCTTCAGCTCCTCGAAGGTGAACTTGCCGTCCGCGCCGGAGGCGCCCGTCGCGGAGACCTCCGTGAGGACCTTGGCGTTCATGCGCGTGCGCGGCGACTGGGGCACGCCCTCCAGGCCGTGCAGCGGGGACTTCCCGGTGATGGGCGCCGCGGGGTTGGCCAGCCAGTAGCTGTCGTTCGCGTTGAAGACGAAGTCCTTGCGGTCCAGCTGCGGCACGTCCTTGAAGGCCACCAGGCCCGGGGTGCGCGCCGGGTTCGGGGACACCTGCCACTCATTGGCCGGGTCGCTGCCGTTGAGCGCCACGAAGCCCAGGGCCTGGTAGATGAGGTAGGAGACGGTGAGGCCGGGCGTGGTCGCGTCGGTGAGCCACTTCTTGTACGCGTCCGGGGTGAGGTTGGGCGTGGGCGTGGCGTCCGTGTACCAGGCGTTGCCCTCCTTGTCGGCGTACATCGTGTTCACCCAGGGCAGGCCCTGCTGGGTGGCGTAGACGTCCTTGAACTCGGCCAGGGACTTGGCCTTGTTCATGCCGTGGAACTGGTCCAGGAACTTCGTGTTGTCGATGTTCGCGTCGCGGATGGTGAGCGCCGTCTTGGTGTTCCAGCCCAGCGCGCCCGGGGGGACGCCCTGCGGCAGGGACGAGTCCGGGATGGCCATCATCGGGCCGTAGTGGCTGAAGTAGATGGTCTGCGTGTAGTTCGTCAGCGACCCCTCCGGCAGCTTCACCAGGATGGTGAAGGTCTTGGAGGTCATGGCGCGCTCTTCGTTGCCGTACTTGTAGACGGTCGGCTTCCCCTCCACGAGCTGCAGCTGGTAGATGGTCGCGCGCTGGCCGGCGGAGAACGTGTGCGTCCAGCCCAGGTTCTCATTGAAGCCGATGAGCACCGCCGGCACGCCCATGAGGCCCACGCCGTAGACGTTCATCTGGCCCGGCACGGTCAGGTGGCTCTCCCACAGGCGCAGCTCGCCTTCCCAGGGGAAGTGCGGGTTGGCCATCACCATGCCCTTGCCGTTGTCGGTGCGCTCGGCGCCAATGGCCCAGCCGTTGCTGCCGAAGTCCGCCGTCTTCAGCTTCTGGAGCTCCTCCAGGGCGGGCATCTGGGGACGCAGCGCGGCCTGCTTCGGGTCCACGGACTGCGCGCTCACGGTGGGGGGCGTGGCCACGGGGATGGTGAGCGCCAGCGCGTTGATGCCCGCGATGAGCGTCAGGTCCGTGTTGTACGCCAGCAGGTCCACCGGGGTGATGGGCCGCACCCAGGGCGCGTTGGCGCACTCGGTGGGACGGGCCTCCGGGGCCGTGTCCTCCAGGTACTTGTTGTAGCCGGCCGCGTAGCCGGTGAGCATGTCCTGCACTTCCTGCGACAGCGTGGGGAAGGCCGCCTGCGCGCGCCCCATCACGTCCATGGCCAGATACGCCAGGTCGGAGCCCACGTTCTTGTTGCCCGCGCCCTGGCCCAGGAAGCGGGCGCGCTCGCTGCGCACCTTCAGGACCTGGTCCGCCAGCGTGCAGACGTGGTCCTGCGCGAACGCGTAGCCCTGGCCGAAGCCCAGGCTGCCGTAGTTGTCCGCGGTGATGTGCGGGATGCCGAAGGAGGTGCGCTTGATCTTCGCCGTGTACTTCGGGGCGGCCGGAGGCGGATTCTGGGGCTCCGGATCCTTGTCGTCACATCCGGCGACAAACGCCAGGGATGCGAGGAGGGTGAAAGAAAGACGGCGGGTCCGGACAGCACGGGACCCTCCGCGAGGAGATGAATTGTCGGGGATGTGCTCGGGCATGGCGGCCCGGAGACTAGGAAGGTGGCGATTCGCCGGTCAATGTTTCTGGGATTTGACTTTTCCACCCAGCCGGAACGTGCGGATGCATTGCGTCGTGGGTTTGGGAAAGCCGGAAAGACGGTGTGTGTTACACGGGAGCCATGACGCCCGAGCCCTCGTCGCCGCCCGCGGCCCGCCGCCAGCGCCGCCACTTCTCCATGATTCGCACCTTCGTGCTGGCGGACTTCGTCACGCTCGGCAACGGCTTCTCCGGCGCCGGGGCCATCCTGGCGGCCATGCAGGCCCTGGCGACGAGCAACCCACGCTGGCTGTGGGTGGCGTTCTGCCTGATGCCGGTGGCGCTGGTGATGGACGTGGCGGACGGCCGCATCGCGCGGTGGCGCTTCCGCAAGTCGCCGCTGGGCGCGGACCTGGACTCGCTGGCGGACGTCATCTCCTTCGGCATGGCGCCCGCGGCGCTGGCGTTCGCGGTGGGCCTGCGCGGCAACCTGGACGTGGCGGCGCTGCTCTACTTCGTCGCGTGCGGCATCAGCCGCCTGGCGCGCTTCAACGTCACCTCCGCGGAGCTGTCCGACGGCACCGGCAAGGTGAAGTACTTCGAGGGCACCCCCATCCCCACCAGCCTGGTGCTGGTGATGGTGCTGGCGGTGGCCACGTGGCAGGGCCGCATTGGCGACGCG
The DNA here is from genome assembly GCF_003611585.1 of Corallococcus exercitus. Taxonomy (GTDB): domain Bacteria; phylum Myxococcota; class Myxococcia; order Myxococcales; family Myxococcaceae; genus Corallococcus; species Corallococcus exercitus. The sequence continues at coordinate 5,758 of NZ_RAVW01000523.1, forward strand.
CTGTGGGGCGGCGTGTGGAACCTGGGGCCGCTCCAGCTGCACCCGCTGGCGCTGCTCTACGTGCTCAGCGGCAGCGCGATGATCAGCAAGACGTTGCGGATTCCGAAATTCTGAAGTCTTCCGCTGTCGTGGGCGGAGGAGGTGCCAACCAGTGGACGTTCTGGAGGGCAGTTCCACTGTTTTTCCCACGGTGAGGCGGTTGGCAGTCCCGGGGTGGGTGCCTAGCTTCGCCACCTGATCCGCGAGGGCCACACCCGGAAGGTGTGGCTGCCTTACGCGGCTTCAAAGCTTTTGGGCGAGGCGGGGAGGGAAGGG
>NZ_RAVW01000524.1 GCF_003611585.1 Corallococcus exercitus
GATGTGTATAAGCGACAGCCCCCATCACGTCCACCGCGTGCTCCACGTGGCGGACCACGTCGTCCCACGTGTCGCCGCCCAGGTACACCGGCGCCAGGATGATGCCCACCACGCCGCCGCGCTGGGCGATGGTGCGCAGCGCCGCGTCGGACAGGTTGCGCCAGCCGCCGCCCGCCTCGCGCACGCCGGTGTGCGAACAGAAGTAGCGCACCGTGGGGTGCGCGAAGAGGTCCGTAAGCGTCTGTTCGGACGCGTGCGCCACGTCCACGCTCAGCCCCAGGCGGGCCATCTCCTCCATCACCTGGTGTCCCAGCGGCGTCAGCCCCCGGTTGCCCATCATGGGAAAGGAGGACCCGCCCAAATCGTTGTTGGACAGGTGCGTGAGCCCCATGAAGCGCACGCCGCGCCGGTGCAGCTCCGCGAGCCGCTCCACCTGGCCTTCAATCGCGTGGCCGCCCTCCACGCCCAGCACCGCCGACAGCCGCCCGTTCGCGAGGTTGTCCTCCAGCCCCGCCCCGGTGGTGGCGACGCGCACGGTGTCCCCGGACCGGGCGCAGAAGGCGTCCAGCCGCTCAATCTGCCAGAGCGCGCGGGACCACTCGCCGCCGCGCGCCTCGCGGGGCCACTTGCGCCACGCGGCGAACAGCGGGAAGCCGCCAATGAACGGGAAGCCCCGGGTCACCAGCGTGAAGCACTGCAGCTTCACCCCCGCCTCGCGCAGGCGGGGGAAGTCCACGTGCCCCTCCGTCGACCGCTCGCACAGGTCGCGGTTCCACATCAGCGAATCCGCGTGCCCGTCCGCGATGCACCAGCGGCGGTGCAGCTCCTTCACGTCACCCATGCCAGCAGTCTTCGCCACGGCCTCCCGCGATGACAAGCACCCCGGGACGTCCGGAAGCCAGGCTCACGTCCATTCCGCGCCGTCGTCGTCGCAGCCGTCCCAGAGGTCGTCCTCCAGCGGCAGCCCCGCTTCCGCCTCCCCCAGGGGTCCCACGAGCGCGTCCGTGCGCACCTCCGCCACTTCGCGCAGCGCTTCGGGAGGGCCATAGGGCCGTCCTTCCGCGTTCAGCAGGCCCCGGAGCGCGTCCCGCAGCTCCGCGCCCGTCTGGAAGCGCAGGTCGCGGTCGCGCTGGAGCACCCGCTGGAGCACCGCCCGCATGCCCGGCGACAGGCCCCGCGTGGCCTGCTCCACGTGCGCCGACGTCAGGCACGCCATGCGCGCGGCCATCAGCGGCGCGGGGAGCCAGCTGGGCGTCTCCGCGCACAGCCCGCGCGTCCCGGTGAGGGGCTGGGCCTGCTGCGCGGCGCGCTCCACGTCCTCCAGGTCCAGCAGGTGCAGGCCGGTGAGCAGCTCCAGCAGCACCATCCCCAGGGAGAACAGGTCCGCGCGGCCATCCAGCGGCTGGCCCTCCAGCGCCTCCGGCGAGGCATAGGCCACGTCCCCGCGCACGAGCCCCGGCTCCGTCACCACGCGCCCGGGCAGCCGCGACCACGCGAGCGCGAAGTCCGACAGCCGCACCCGCCCGTGCACGTCCACGCGCACGGAGCGGGGGCTGACGTCGCGGTGCACCACTCCCACGGGCAGGCCGCGCGCGTCCTCCAGCGCATGGGCGTGGTGGAGCGCGTCCGCCACCTCCGCGCCCACGTACGCGGCGAACGCCTCCGAGAAGGGCCGCCGCCGCAGCGCCGCGAAGCTGGACAGCGTCTCCAGGCACGGCCCGTCCACGTACTCCGTCACCAGGTGGGGCGCCCCGTCGTGCACCCTCACCAGGTACACCGGCGCGATGGCCGGGTGGGACAGCCGCATGAGCAGCTTCACCTCTTCGCGCAGCCGCGCCCGCGCCACGTCATCCGTCACGTCGCGCAGGCGCTTGATGAGCACCAGTCCGCCCGGCGTGCGCGCGTAGTGCCGGCGGGCGAGCAGCAGCTCCCCTCCGGCGCGCGACCCCAGGTAGCGCACCAGCTCATAGGACGTGGCCCCGGTGGAGAAGAGGATGAAGGGCCGGGACGCGGAATACGCGGGGGGATGGGTGGCCATCGTGGCTGACGCTCCTGACGGGAAAAGCGCTTCCCGAGGGTGGGAAGGCATGAGGAAGACCTCACGCCCGCGTCCTACCACCCGGGTCAGACATCCCCATCCGACCCCACCGGGTGTTTCCCCGACTAAAAAGGAAACGGCCCCCACCGCGAGGGTGGGAGCCGCCGCCTTCAAGTATTTCCCCAGTCCGTGATGGACAGGTGCGCGTGAGGCGCGGGGATTACTTGTCCATCTTCTTGATGGGCGCCACCAGGGTCACGTCGCGAGCGACCATGTCCTTGCCGTCCATCACGTAGGAGGCGCGCACCTGCGAGCCTTCCTTGATGTCGTCCAGCTTCACCGCCTTGCTGGAGTTGTCCATCACGGCGGTCTTGTCGTTGGTCTTGATCTTCAGTTCCTTGTTGCTCGTGTCCACCAGCGTCAGCGTGTCGCCGGACTTGGACAGCACGCGGCCGTTGACGGTGGTCGCGGCGGCGGCGGCGGTGGTGCCGGCCATGCCGGAGCCGCCCGCGGCCAGATCCTCATTGCGGTTGGCCCGGTCCTCGGCCAGATCCTCGTTGCGGTTGGCCTGCGCCTCGGCCAGGTCCTTCTCCTCGTCACGGACGTCCTCGTTGGCGCTGGCGATCTTCTCGTTCGCGTCCTGACGCGCCTCCGCGACGTCCTCGTTGGCGTTCTGCTGCGCCGACGCCAGCTCCTTGCTCTCGTCCTGACGGGCCTCCGCCGTCTCCTGCGCCGCTTCCTGACGGGCCTCGGCGACGTCCTCGCGCTGTTCCTGGACGTCATCCTTCTTGCAGCCGGTGACCATCGTCAGCCCCGCCACCGCCGTGACCGCAATCATGAGCTTCCGCATGTGACCGCCCCCTGTGAGTGTGTTCTTGAATGCCGGTGATTTGTTCCCCGGCGTTGGGCAGAAACTGGTCGCTGACCTCGTACCTGCACAGCGCTTGTCGAAGGTGTGTGCAGTGCCCAGGGGTAGCCCGCGCGGGAGGGAGGGCACGGCTCCCTGCCTGCTGGGTGAGCGGAACAAAACGCATCCGAGCGCGAAAAATCCGTTCCCGCGCGCTGTAGCAGGCCTGTTGCGTGGGGGAGGCTGTGCGTTGACAGGGCAGAACCGCCCTTGTACTGGCACCGGCGGGTCCCGTCCGAAGGGGGGCCGGAAGGAGCCGTGAGGCCATGAACGTGTGGGTCAACGGAGAAGCGCGGACGCTGCCGGAGGGCAGCACCCTTTCGTCCCTGCTGGCGCTGCTGGAGCTGGGCAGCGGCCCGGGGGTGGCGGTGGAGGTGAACGCGGAGGTGGTGCGCCGCGCCCGTCATCCCGAGCACCGGCTCCAGGACGGGGACCGGGTGGAGATCGTCACCTTCGTCGGTGGCGGGTGAGCGCAGGCCCTGGAGAGGAGACGGTCATGAGCGGCATCGCGGACAAGCCTTTCACGCTGGCGGGGGTGACGTTCACCTCGCGGCTCATCGTGGGGACGGGGAAGTACCCCAGCCACGAGGTGATGAAGCAGTGCCACGAAGCGTCGGGCGCGGAGCTCGTCACGGTGGCGGTGCGGCGGTTGGATTTGAAGGCGACGGGCGAGGCGTCGCTGATGAACTGGATCGACCGCAACAAGATGCGCCTCTTGCCCAACACGGCGCTCTGCTACACGGCGGAGGACGCGGTGCGCACGTGCCGGCTGGCCGAAGAGCTGGGCATGAGCAAGTGGGTGAAGCTGGAGGTGCTGGGCGACGAGAAGACGCTCTACCCCGACGTCGAGGAGACGGTGAAGGCGGCGCGCATCCTGGTGAAGGAAGGCTTCACGGTGCTGCCGTACACCAGCGACGACCCCATCACGGCGCGCAAGCTGGAGGACGCGGGCTGCGCGGCGGTGATGCCGCTGGCGGCGCCCATCGGCAGCGGGCTGGGCATCCGCAACCCGCACAACCTGCGGCTCATCCGCGAGGTGGTGAAGGTGCCGGTCATCGTGGACGCGGGCGTGGGCACGGCCTCCGACGCGGCCATCGCGATGGAGCTGGGCGTGGACGCGCTGCTCATGAACACCGCCATCGCGGGCGCGAAGGATCCGGTGCGCATGGCCGTGGCGATGAAGAAGGCGGTGGAGGCCGGCCGCGACGCGTACCTGGCGGGCCGCATCCCGCGCAAGGCGTACGGCTCCGCGTCCAGCCCCATCGAAGGGCTCGTGGAGTAGCGGTGCCCTCGGCCCTGCCCCGCCTCGTGGTCATCACGGACTGGCGGCTGCCCCGGGCGCGGCTGTTGACCGCGCTGGAGCGGGCGCTGGAGGCGGGGCCGGAGGTCGCCGTGCAGCACCGTCATCCGGAGGCCTCCGGGCGGGTGTTCCTGGAGGAGGCGCGGCTCGTGGCGGAGGTGTGCCGGGGCCGGGCGCTGTTCGTGAACGGGCGGCTGGACGTCGCGCTGCTCGTCGGCGCGCACCTGCATCTGCCGGCGTCGGGCCCCTCGCCGCGTGACGTGCGTCCGTTTCTGCCGGAGGGCCGGCTCGTGAGCGTGGCGGTGCACGACGCGCGCGAGGCGGAAGACGCGGCGGGGGCGGACCTGGCGCTGGTGAGCCCGGTGTTCTCTCCCGGCTCCAAGCCGGGGGACACGCGCGACACGCTGGGGCCCCATGGGTTCAGGGGGCTCGTGGACCGGCTGCCCTGCCCTGCCCTGGCGCTGGGCGGGATGACGGCGGAGCGTGCTCGGGAGGTGCCGGGTGCCTGGGGCGTCGCGGTCATCTCCGCCGTGCTGGAGGCGGAGGATCCGCGCGCGGCGGCCCGGGCGCTGCTGGATGCTTGCGCGCCGCCTCACGGCTGAGTGCGAGGCCTTTGAAGCCCGAGCGGCAGGTGACCGGGTGCGCTCCGGATGGAGCCGGCCTGCCTCGGCCATCGCCCGTGAGGCGCCCTGGACAGGGTTCGTGATGGGTGAACCCGCGCGGTGAAGGCGGCGCTATGCTGCGCGGCCGTGACGCCCTCCCCGACCTCCGTTGAGCTGCGCCCCCTCGCCATCGGAGAAATCATCGACCGTGCGGCGACGTTCTGGCGCGCGCACCTGAAGCCACTGTTCGTGCTGTGTCTGGGGTTCGACCTGCTCAACTACATCGCGGTCAAGGCGTTCACCGTCGCGATGACGCGCACGGTGGGGGTGCTGCCCGGACTGGGCAAGGTCCCCGCGGGCACGGATCCCACGCAGGCGCTGACCCAGTCCGGCATCATGCTGGGGCTGATGCTCGTGCTGTATGTGTTCCTGGTGTGGAACTTCTGGATCGCCACCACGGCGGCGGCCCGATACGTGATTCCCGCGCGGCTGGGTGAGCCCGTGCGTCCCTCGGATGGGCTGCGGCGGGCGGCGTCGCGCCTGGGCACGCTGACCGCGACCTACCTCCTGTCGATCCTCTGGTCCGTGGGTGTGACGGCCCTGCTGTGCCTGCCCGGCTCCGTGGTCATGGGGCTGGGCGTCGTCGCGGCCGTCACCGGCAAGGGTTCTGGCGGCAGCACCGCGCTGAGCATCGCGCTGATTATCATCGGCGCCATCGTGCTGGGCCTGGGCGCGCTGGCGGCGGTGCTCTGGTACTTCCTGCGCTTCATGCTCCTGCCGCCGGTGCTGGCGATGGAGGACGTGGGCGCGTGGGCGGCGTTCAAGCGCTCCGGAGCCCTGCTGAAGGGCCGCGTCGAGCCGGGGTTCATGGGCCGGGGCACGGTGCGGGCCATGGTGCTGTCCACGGTGGTGGGCGGCATCCTCATCGCGGTGAGCCTGGTATCGGGCCTGCCCGCGTGGATCGTCCGGCTCGCCTATGGGGGCAACCTGTTGGACCCGGCAGCCCAGGCGGCCATCCCGCAGGCCCTGCTCGTCCCCGCGGAGCTGTTGCAGGTGGTGGGACAGTCCTTCTTCACGCCGCTGAGCTTCGTGGTGTCCGCGTTCTTCTACGTGGACATGCGCGTGCGCCGCGAGGGCCTGGACCTGGAGCGGCGGATCGCGACCGCGGAGCCGGTGACGCCGTCCCCCTGACGCCCCGTGCC